>CAIQGA010000062.1 GCA_903871235.1 uncultured Chlorobiaceae bacterium | reverse complement strand
GAACACCTGATGGTTCTTGATAAAAAGCAAAATATCGAAAGGGTTATAGACCCTGTCACCCAAAAAGTTATAGCCATTGTACCACTGTTTGACCTGCTCCATATCCACCCCTTCAAAATAAGGGGCAAAAGTGGTCTCCAGATCAAGCTGGGTGTACCCACAGACATTGCCATAGTCAGGGTTCAGACTGATATCCTCAAGATTGTTCAGGCCGCTGAAGAGCGACACTTTGGAGAATTTGCTCACTCCGGTGAGAAAAGCAAAGCGCAGATACTCGTCGTTCTCCTTGATTTTTGTGTAAAAGTCACGCATCCCATCCCGAATGAGGAGAGCTTCAGGAATATTTTCAATATTGTCCAGAATCGGTTTGTCATACTCATCAATCAGGATGACCACCTTCTGGTGATACTTTTGAAATGCCTTCTTGATGAGTTCTGCAAAACACTGATTGGGATCCTCTTTTTCCGCACAAGTAATATCAAGCCGTTCCTGATTGTCATTCAGGATATAGAACAAGTTTTTGCGAAGCGTTTCCCGACTGTGTATCCCGCCACTGAAACTGATTTTGATGACAGGATACGTCACCTCCCAGTTCCATTGCTCCTCAATCAGCAGCCCCCGAAACAGCTCCCGCTTTCCCTCAAAAATATTTTTCAGCGTATCGAGAAAGAGGCTTTTGCCAAATCGCCGGGGCCGCGACAGAAAGACATATTGATATTTGTCAATCAGGCTACGGGCAATCTCCGTTTTATCAATGTAGAGATAATCACCTTCGATTATTTTACTGAAGGTTTGTATACCTACTGGCAGCTTTTTCATCGTCAACCTCATTTAAAACATTTGTCCATCTCAGAGTTCCTCCCCTCAACACAACTCCACACTTTTTTTACTACGAAAGGAAATATAAAGCTTTTTGAAAGAAAAACTGGCTGTTAACGAACCGCGCTCTCCCTGAGTTCAGCCACAGAACCCTGTCGCCAGTTTTACTCATTGCCACCCTCCTCCGAGGGCTTTGTACAGGTCGATCATGTTGGCAAGAGTCTGTTGATGGAGCAGAATTTCGTTCTGCTGGGCCTCGAAGAGGGAGCGTTGCGCATCAAGGAGGGCAAAATGGTTATCGATGCCGTGGTCGTAACGCGCTTTCGTGATGATCATGGCTTGATCGCTCTCTTTGACCAGGGCTCGCTGCGCCTGCAATTGTTCGGTGTAGGTTGCACGAGCGACCAGTGCATCGGCTACCTCCCGGAACGCAGTCTGGACAGCTTTTTCGTATCGGGCGACGGCAATATCCCGGTTGGTTTCAGCCAGTTTAAGGTTGGAGCGCAACCGGCCTCCCTGGAAAATCGGGAGCGTTACCTGCGGGGCGAAGCTCCAGACACCGCTCGACCCGGCCACAAAGAGATCCGACAAGCTGGCGCTGGCGAACCCGGCGGAACCGGTAAGACCTATGCTGGGAAAGAATGAAGCCCGTGCCGCTCCGATGTTGGCGTTTTCTGCCTTCAGTGCGTATTCCGCCTGTCGTATGTCTGGACGATCGAGCAGAACAACGGAGGGAATGCCCACGGGGAGCGTATCGAGCATCTCGACATCAGCCAGAAGTTGGGGCTCAAGGAGCATTGGATCAATCTCCTTTCCGACCAGCAGGGTCAGTGCGTTCTTGTCCTGTCCGACCTGACGTTGATAGTGCGCACGGTTGGCCCGTGCCGATTCGACCAGCATTGCAGACTGTGCTACATCAAGTCGTGACTTTGCCCCGAGCTCAAAGCTGCGTTTGATGAGATCGCAGGCATCCTGCCTTGTTGTGAGGGTGCTTTCGGTCAATCGCAGCAGTTCGACATCAGCAAGCCAGGTGAGATAGGCGTTGGCAACTTCAGCGACCAGAATTGTCTGGGCAGCTTTGCGTCCCTCTTCGGTAGCGAAATACTGGTTTATGGCGCGATTACTGAGGCTGCGTACACGGCCGAAAAGATCCAGTTCATAAGCCGTCGTGCCGATGCCAGCGGTATAGACCGAGGTGATTTCAGTGTTTCCTGAGCCGCTCATGTTTTTCGGCAATTCCTGGCGGGTGAAGCTTCCCGAGGCGTTCATCGATGGCAGGAGATCCGAACGCTGGATGCGCCAGGTGTTACGGGCCACCTCGATGTTGAGCGTGGCTATCCTCAGGTCGCGGTTGTTGGCAAGGGATGCTTCGATTATGCGTTGCAGTTTTGATGACCTGAACATGCTCCGCCATCCGATATCGGCGGTATGCGGCTGTTCACCGGATTGCGGTGCACTGGAAGCCGCTGGCCACTCTGTGGTGACGGGTGCCGTTGGGCGTACATAAGCTGGCTCAAGCGAACAGGCTGTCAGGGTGGTTGCTGCCAGGCATAAAGGAATCAGCAGCTTAGAGTTCATGGTTGGGATCCCTTGTCGTTTTGGTTTACTGCTGTGTCGGTTACCCTCTTTCGGGCAAACCGGGATTGCACGAGGATGAAGAAGAGCGGCACAAAGAAAATCGTCAGCACCGTACCGGACAACATGCCGCCGATCACGCCGATGCCGATGGCGTGCTGGCTTGCCGATCCTGCTCCGGAGGAGAATGCGAGCGGTGTGACGCCGAGGATGAATGCCAGGGAGGTCATGATGATGGGTCGAAGTCGCTGACTTGCTGCAGAGAGGACTGCCTCCTGCAGGTTCATACCGCTTTCATAGAGGGTTTTGGCGAACTCCACAATAAGTATGGCGTTTTTTGCCGTCAGACCAACAGTTGTCAACAGACCGACCTTGAAGTAGACGTCGTTTGAAAGACCTGAGAGGAATGTTGCCAGAACGGTACCCAGGACTCCGAGGGGGACTACCAGCATGACGGCCATCGGCACGCTCCAGCTTTCGTAAAGAGCAGCCAGGCAAAGAAAAACGAAAAGCAGGGAGAGCGTGTAGAGCAGCAGTGTTTGCTGGCCAGCCGCACGCTCTTCGTAAGAGAGGCCGGTCCATTCGACGCCGAAACCTTCAGGGAGTTTTTCTGCCAGTTTCGCCATGATGGCCATGGCATCGCCAGAACTTACACCAGGTGCCGGGGCTCCCTGAATATTGACTGACGATATACCATTGAACCGTTCGAGCTTGGGTGAACCGAAGCTCCATCGGCCCGAGGAGAACGATGAGAAAGGAACCATCTCGCCATTCGAGTTTCGGACATGCCAGATGTCGACATCCGACGGGTTCATGCGGTAGGGTGCGTCTCCCTGCATGAAGACTTTCTTGATGCGACCCTCATGCACGAAATCGTTCACATAGCTCGAACCCCAGGTGGTCTGCAGCGTTGCGTTGATGTCGGCGATCGATACTCCAAAGGCGCTTGCTTTTTCGTGGTCGATATCGATCTTGAATTGTGGTACATCTTCAAGGCCATTGGGACGCACGCCGCTCAGCGAAGGGTCTTGCGCAGCCATTCCGAGCAGTTGGTTTCGGGCGGCCATGAGAGCCTCATGACCTTTGCCGGTCCGGTCTACCAGTTGAAGATCAAAACCGGAGGCGTTGCCGAGTTCCATGACGGCTGGCGGGTAAAATGCAAAGATCATGGCGTCCTTCACGCTCGACAAAGCGCCCATGGTTCTTCCGGCGATCGAGGCAACATCCTGACCCTTGTTCTTGCGTTTGGCCCAATCCTTGAGCTGGACAAAACCCATAGCCGAATTCTGCCCCTGGCCCGCGAAACTGAAACCGGTCACGCTGAAGATGCTTTCGATGCTCTCTTTTTCCTGATTGAGGAGGTAATGTTCCATCCTCTTCACGCTTTCGAGCGTCCGCTCCTTGGTCGCTCCGGATGGGGTGGAAAGCTGGACGAAGAGGAATCCCTGATCTTCGTCCGGCAGGAAGGAGGTCGGGATGCGCAAGAGGACGATACCAAGCAGCACCACGACCAGCATGAAGCCGAGCAGCGAGCGGTTGACACTTCCCGTCATTGCGCGGGCACCGTCAACATAGCGTTCCCGGTTGCGGTTGAACATGCCGTTGAACCAGGCGAAAAAGCGTCCGAGGCGACCAGTACCGTAAAGATGTCCATCCGCTCTGACCGGCCTGAGAAGGCTGGCACAGAGAGCCGGTGTCAGGATCAGCGCAACCAAAACCGAGAGCAGCATCGCTGAGACGATGGTGATCGAGAACTGACGGTAGATAGTCCCCGTAGAGCCTTTGAAGAAGGCCATCGGCACGAAGACGGCCGAGAGCACAAGAGCGATGCCGATCAGCGCGCTGGAGATTTGCTTCATCGATTTCCTGGTCGCCTCCAGCGGGGAGAGTCGCTCCTCTTCCATGATGCGTTCGACGTTCTCGACCACAACAATGGCATCATCGACAAGCAGTCCGATAGCGAGTACCATGGCGAACATGCTGAGGGTGTTGATGGAGAAGCCGAAGACCGACATCACCCCAAAGGTACCCAGCAGCACAACAGGAACCGCGATGGTGGGGATCAGCGTGGCGCGGAAATTCTGGAGAAACAGGAACATAACAAAGAAGACGAGGATGACCGCCTCAATCAGGGTATGAACAACCCCTTCTATTGAGGTCTTTACGAAGGGGGTTGTGTCGAATGGATAGACGATCTGCACTCCCGGTGGAAGCAGCGGCTTCAGGGCCGTCATTTTCGCTTTGACCAGAGTGGCGGTGTTCAGGGCGTTTGCCCCGGTCGCCAGGGTGATGGCCATGCCGGCAGCCGGTTTGCCGTTGAAGCGCGTGGTCATGTCGTAGTTCTGCACGCCGAGTTCAACGCGGGCAACATCCCTGAGGCGAACCTGCGAACCGTCGGTATTAACCTTCAGCATGATCTTTTCGAAATCCCCGACACTTTTCAGACGTGACTGTGCCGTGATGGTGGCGTTCAGTTGCTGGCCCGGAACCGACGGCGTTCCTCCCAACTGGCCAGCGGAAATATCGGCATTCTGTGCCGTAATAGCTGTCTGGATCTCAGTCGTGGTGAGGTTGAAGCTCGCCATGCGGTGGGGATCAAGCCAGATACGCATCGAATAGGGCTGCCCGAACACCTGGATGTTGCCGACGCCGGGTACACGGCTCAGCGGATCGAGGAGCTTCGAATTGATAAAATCGTTCATCGCATATTCATCAACTCGGGGGTCGTCCGAATAGACGCCCACAACCATCAGGAAGCCGGTATCTCCCTTGGTGACCCTGATGCCCTGCTGCTGCACCTGTTGGGGCAGGTTCGACATAATCGACTGCAACTTGTTCTGCACCTGCACCTGGGCAATATCGGGGTTGGCTTCGGGCTCGAAGGTCACCGTGATGCTGACGTTGCCATTCGAATCACTCCCGGCGCTGAAGTAACGGAGATGGTCGATACCGGTGAGAGCCTGTTCGACAACCTGTGTCACACTGTTTTCAACCGCTTCGGCAGATGCGCCGGGATAGGTGGCGCTGATGTTAATGGTCGGCGCCGCGATGCGCGGATATTGCTCAACCGGCAGGGTATTGATGGCGATGATTCCGCCAAGCATGATACAGATGGAGATCACCCAGGCAAAAACTGGTCGCTCGATAAAAAATCCGGACATGGTATTGGTACGTTGAAATGAAATGGATTATTTCGCCGGAACGGCTGGCAGTGCAGCCTCAACGGTTTTGACCGCCATGCCGGGCTGGATTTTCATGATGCCTTCGTACACGACCTTCTCGCCAGCCTTGAGTCCGCGGCTTAAAAGCCACCTGTCTCCGACAACCTCCGTAACGATGATTGGGCGAGGGTTTGCTTTGCCATCCGCTCCGACAACCCAGACCGAAACCGAGCCGTCCGCATTTCTGCTGACCGATTTTTGCGGCACAAGGATGGCCTGGTCGTCTCTCCACTGTTCAAGCCGTGCATGGACGAACATGCCAGGGAGGATTTCATTGCCGGGGTTGGTGAATAATATTCGCAACAGAACCGTACCTGTGCTCGGGTTGACCGTTACATCCGAGAACTTCAACCTGCCGGGCTCTCCTTTGGGTTTTCCATCCACCAGAAGCTGGACTGGAGCGCTCTCTGCGCCGGAATCGCCCACCTGACCTTGATGGCGCTGTCGCAGTTGTAGCAGCTCCTCGCTCGACTGTGAAACGTCCACGTAGATCTGGTCGAGCTGTTGCACCACAGCAAGGGGCTCCGTCTGATTGGCATTGACCAGAGCCCCCTCAGTCACCTTCGATTGGCCGATTCGCCCGGAAATCGGAGAGATGACCCTGGTGTAATCGAGGTTGATACTGGCCATGGAAACTTCGGATCTGGCGATGGAAACATCTGCCCTGGCCTGGGCAAGGCTCGCTTTCGCATCATCGTACTCCTGCTGGCTGACGCCACCGATTTTGACCAGCTCTTCGTAGCGGCCAGCTTTGGCCTGGACCGATTTTACATTGGCTTCGGCTTTGCTGAGGTTGGCTTTTGCACTGTTACAGGCTGCCTTGTAGGTCGCGGGGTCGATCTGGTAAAGTTGTTGACCCTGTTGAACAAGGCTTCCTTCCACGAAGAAGCGCTTTGTAACAATGCCACTGACCTGCGGACGAATCTCGGCCATACGTAGAGCCGAAGTCCGGCCCGGCAGCTCTTTTGTCAATACCAGGAGTTCGGTTTTCATCGTCACGACACTGACCTCCGGTTTCATGCTTGAATCCTGAACGTGGTCTGACGAGCCCTTGGGCCACAGGTACCAGCCAGCAATCAGGGTGACAAGCAAACCGGCGATGATAGACGATTTTTTCATAATATGAATCTGTGATTATTTTTGTCAGGCAGAACAAAGGGTCTGCTCACAATATTTTTTACGAGCGTTACAACTTCTCAACCTCAAACCTGCTGACGTTTCTTGCCTTAGGATCAAAGACAATGCCAATCAGGTAGCGCTCGCCACTATATTTCTCGTAATATTTCATTCTTGTGATCTGCTCAAGCGGCTCCCCCTCGCACACCTTGAATTCAAAAAGAAAGGTTCTTTCGCCAGCCTTCAGCGTCAGGTCAACTCTCCCCTTGTTGCTTACATCCTCGGCAATGATCTCCACCCCGATGCTGGCAAAAAAGGCATAGAGCACGCTGGCGTAAAAGCCCTCGTACCTCTCAATATCATTGTTGGTGAAATTATTGTAGGCGATACTGGCAAAAAGGCGTTTGATGACGGGTTCCAGACCTTCAACATCTCCAGCCTCAATAATATCAAACAGCTCACTACGAATCAGCTCTTTTTGTGAACCGCTGGTCATCGAACGCAAAATATAATTGTTGAAACTGATCTGCACCTCCTTGTTGGGAAACCCCAACTCGTATCGAACTCCCATGCCCGATGGTATCAGCCGCTTGATGGTCAAATAGCCGGTCTGAAACAGAATGGCCTCCAGATCAAGATTTTCAATGTCAAAGCTGTTGACCAGACTCTTGTCAACGTTGATATTTAAAAAGTCAGGGAGAAAATAGCTGTTCTTTTTAATCAGCTCAACCAAAAAACGCGGCGTGCCGGTTTCAAACCAGTAATTGTCGAACACCTGATGGTTCTTGATAAAAAGCAAAATATCGAAAGGGTTATAGACCCTGTCACCCAAAAAGTTATAGCCATTGTACCACTGTTTGACCTGCTCCATATCCACCCCCTCGAAATAAGGTGCAAAAGAGTTCTCCAGATCAAGCTGGGTATACCCGCATACATTGCCATAGTCAGGGTTCAGGCTGATATCTTCAAGATTGTTCAGTCCACTGAAAAGCGACACTTTGGAGAACTTGCTCACCCCGGTAAGAAAAACAAAGCGTAGATACTCGTCATTCTCCTTGATTTTTGTGTAAAAATCCCGCATACCATCCCGAATTACCAGTGCCTCAGGGATATTCTCAATATTATCCAGAATCGGTTTGTCATACTCATCAATCAGGATGACCACCTTCTGGTGATACTTTTGAAATGCCTTCTTGATGAGT
>CAIQGA010000061.1 GCA_903871235.1 uncultured Chlorobiaceae bacterium | reverse complement strand
TAACCCGACGGCGCAAGAAACCAGTTATCAGGCGGGGAACTCCATTGCAGATGCAATCTCTTTCTGTGTATATTCGCTGAAGGTTTTCAACGAAAAAGAGACCCTGATGAAAAAGAAAAAGAGAAGCTCATGATGATTCACGTTTTACATTAAGGGTGTCTGCCATGCAAAAGCTGCCCGTAGGAATACAGACCTTCCGCACAATCATCGAGGATGATTATCTCTACATCGACAAAACAGAGATTGCCCGTAGCCTGATTGACAATTTTCGCTATGTCTTTTTGTCGCGCCCACGACGTTTCGGTAAAAGCCTCTTTCTCGATACGCTGAAAAATATTTTTGAGGGCAAACGGGAGCTTTTCAAGGGGTTGCTCATTGAGGAGCACTGGAACTGGGAGGTACAGTATCCCGTCATCAAAATAAGTTTCAGTGGCGGAATTCACTGCCGGGAGAGCCTTCGCAAGAACCTTTTCTATATCCTGAAGGACAATCAGGAACGACTTGATATTCTCTGCGAGGAACAAGAGGATCCGAACCAATGTTTTGCAGAATTAATCCAAAAAGCGTTTAAAAAATATCAGCAGAAAATTGTCATTCTTGTTGATGAATACGACAAGCCGATTCTGGACAATATTGAGCATATCCCTGAAGCGATCACCATCCGGGACGGAATGCGCGACTTTTATACAAAAATAAAGGAGAATGACGAGTATCTGCGCTTCGTTTTCCTCACCGGAGTAAGCAAATTCTCCAAGGTATCGCTCTTCAGCGGTCTGAACAATCTGGAAGATATCAGCCTCAATGCAGACTATGGCGCAGTCTGCGGCTACACCCAGCGAGATGTTGACACCGCTTTTGCTCCCTATCTCGAAGGAGTTGACATGGAGCAGGTCAAAAGGTGGTACAACGGGTATAACTTTTTGGGTGAGAAGGTCTATAATCCCTACGATATCCTGCTCTTTATCAGGAACCATAAGATGTTCAAAAACTATTGGTTCGAGACTGGAACACCCCGGTTTCTGATTGAGCTTATCAAAAAGAACAACTATTTTATCCCCAAGCTCAACAGGCTGCGAGTTAATGAGTCTCTGGCCAACAGCTTTAATATTGAGTCGCTCAATCTTGAAACAATTATGTTTCAGACGGGCTATCTGACCATCACGCGCCTGATCGAGTCGGACATGGGAGTTGGCTACGAGCTGGGCTTTCCCAACAAAGAGGTGCAGATCAGTTTTAACGAGTATATTTTACAGTCGATGACCAGTGTTTCGGAAAAAGAGCCGATTCGCTATGAGCTGCTTGATATCATCAACGCCGGGGATGTGGAGAGTCTGGAACCCGTTATCCGTCGTCTTTTTGCAAGCATCGCCTACAACAACTTTACCAACAACTCCATTGAGCGTTACGAGGGCTTTTACGCCAGTGTGCTCTATGCCTATTTTGCCAGTCTCGGCCTCGACATCATCGCCGAAGATGTGAGCAACAAGGGGCGAATTGATCTGACATTGAAGGCCGAGGGAAGAACCTTCCTCTTTGAATTCAAGGTGACCGACAAGGAGCCCCTTGAACAGATCAAGAAGATGAAATATTACGAGAAATACGCCGGTGAGCGCTATCTGATTGGCATCGTCTTTGACCCCGGGGCAAGAAACGTCAGCAAGTTTGAGTGGGAGAAGAT
>CAIQGA010000060.1 GCA_903871235.1 uncultured Chlorobiaceae bacterium | reverse complement strand
TGTTTTTTTTATTACGGAATCAACGCTTGTGAAGCGCTTATAATCCTGTCATTTCGAACGTTAGTGAGAAATCTTGATTATGGTGCTGTAAGATTTCTCCTCACTTCGTTCGTCGAAATGACAAGTTCATAAGTACTTAGCAAAAAATTATTCCGTAATTCCGTATCAAACATAGCTTGAGTCATGAGCACCTTGGCTATTTTATTACGGAATCAATTACTATGGAGTGCTTATCGGCATTTTCAGTCATCGTAATCGTGTTAAGATTTCTATTGATTCGTTCATAATCCAGTATTCATTTTTTTTGAAGTCAAATTTTTTATTATGACTGTTCTGAACGTAATTTTCCCCTGAATATCCGTTTTTTTACAATCATTTAAGATAACATATCAACACTCGTTAATGGTCAGGTTATGTAGCTCTGGCTCATCCAAAAACCCCTGTAGCTGTTTTCAATTGTTCATATTTTGTTATAATAAGCTTATTCAATAACTCTTTTAACGTGTCAATGGCAAAAGCCTGTAGCACTATCGATCTCCCATGAACCCCATTTCCCTTAAAAAACTCGAATTTGATAAAGTCGCCCACTACACCACAAAGTTTTGCCTTTCGGCGATGGGGCGCGACAGGCTTGTGGAGGCGCTGCCGGAGGTGGGCCGGGAGGCGCTGGTGGAGGAACTTGAGCGGGTGCTTGAGTTGCGCAATCTCCTGCAGGAGGGGAGTGCGCTTCCCTTTTCCTGGTTGCCGGATACGCGGCCTCTCCTGAAAAAGCTTGAGATTCTTGAGAGTTATCTTGAGCCGGAGGAGTTGCAGGATATTCATCACCTCCTTTTTTCATCGGTGCAGTTGCGCAAGTTCATGTTCCTCAATCGCGAGGTCTACCCTCTGCTGAATGAGTTTGCCATTCGACTTTGGCTTGAGAAGAGCCTTCAGGCCTCGATTCGTCGCATTATTGATGAGCAGTCGAGGGTGCGCGATACGGCGAGCGAGACGCTTCTGCTGCTTCGCCGTGAGCTGAGCGGGAGCCGTGAGCTGATTCGGCGGAAGATGGAGCGGCTCCAGAGGCGCTGCCAGGAGAGCGGCTGGCTGATGGAGGATACGATTGCCATCAAGAACGGGCGCTTGACGCTTGGGCTCCGGGTGGAGTACAAATATAAGATAGCGGGCTATATCCAGGATTATTCGGGGAGCGGGCAGACGGTCTTTATTGAGCCTGCCGAAACGCTTGAGATCAGTAACCGCATTCAGGATCTGGAGATCAGCGAGCGGAGGGAGATTGAGCGCATTTTGAAGGCGATGACCGAAGAGCTGCGTCCCGAGCTTGAGAATCTGAGGCATAATGAGACGCTGCTTGGTGAGTTTGATTCCCTTTTTGCCCGGTCCCGCTTTGCGGTTGAAACAAATTCGGTGCTTCCTGCAATTGCTGAAGGCCATTCGCTTCGCATTATCAAGGGGTTTCACCCGTGGCTCTTGATTTCGCATCACCAGAAGGAGGTGTTGCCGCTTGACCTTGATCTGGATGAGGATGACCGGGTGCTGGTGATTTCGGGCCCCAACGCGGGTGGAAAATCGGTGGCGATGAAGACGGCCGGGTTGCTTTGCTGTATGCTGGTGCATGGCTATCTTTTGCCTTGCAGCGAGAGTTCGGTGTTTCCCCTTTTTGACGATATTTTTATTGAGATTGGCGATGATCAGTCGATTGAGAATGACTTATCCACCTTCAGCTCTCATCTTGGTTCGATTAAAACCATCCTTGATGTTGCCGGGAGCCGCGATCTGGTGCTGATTGATGAGCTTTGTGCCGGTACTGATGTGGAGGAGGGGGGAGCCATTGCCCGTGCTGTGATGGAGGAGCTGCTCAATCGCGGCACCAAAACCATTGTGACCACCCACCTTGGTGACCTCAAGGCTTACGCCCATGAGCGCGAGGGGGTGGTGAACGGTGCAATGGAGTTTGACCGGGCGGGGCTGGTGCCTACCTTCCGCTTTGTGAAGGGGTTGCCGGGCAACAGTTTTGCTTTTGCCATGATGAGGCGGATGGGTTTCCCTGGGAATATGGTTGAGCGTGCTTCTGGCTTTATGCAGCATGAGCGGATCGGGCTTGATCGGATGCTTGATGATTTGAGTCGCCTTTTTGAGGAGAATCGCATGTTGAAGGAGCGACTGGAGGCGCAGTGCTCGGATGTTGCGGCACGGGAGCTTGTGCTGCGCACTGAGGAGGCACGCCTTGAGCGGAAGCGCCGGGAGCTGAAGATTGGCGTTTCAAGGGAGTTGCAAAAAGAGGTGGAACATGCCCGAAAAGAGATCCGCGATATTGTTCAGGAGGTCAAGAGTGCACCGGTCGATATCTCAACGGTGCAGGAGGCGAGAAAAAAACTTGGGATGAAAAAGCAGGAGGCTGAAAAGAGCGAGGCGGCTCTGCGTGCTGCGGCTGAGATGGGGGTTGCGCTTGATCGCACTATCCGTGCGGGTGATCTGGTGCGCATTCTCGATAGTACAGCTTCCGGTCAGGTTGAGAGTGTCAATCAGGAGAGTGTGGTGGTGCTGTGCGGCAATTTCAGGTTGACCACCTCGCTGAAAAACCTGGAGAAGACATCGAAAACGCAGGTGAAAAAGATTCTTAAAGATCCCGCACCTCGTCAGCAAAAAACTTCCTGGACGGCGACAACTTCGGCGGTGGAGTCAACAACGGTTGATTTGCGGGGGCTCACCGGTGATGAGGCGATCAGGAAAATTGACCGATTTCTTGATACGATGCTTGTTAACCGCATGCATTCGGCGACGATTCTTCATGGCAAGGGTACCGGCTCACTCAGGCAGCGGACGGCGGAGTTTTTGCAGCAGCACAAGGGGGTCAAGAGTTTTCGACTCGGCGAGTGGGGCGAGGGTGGTGCCGGAGTGACGGTGGTGGAGCTGGAGTAAAGCCTTTATTCTTTACGACTGCGCTGAGGCATTGAAAAACAGCTTTCAATAACGTATCTTGCTGCCAATGTGGGCGTTTGTTGCGCCTTTTTCAGGTTTCTCTATAAACATTTTAATCCTGCAGGGTTTGAAAGAAGAGTACAGGGCATATTTGACCATACCCAATCAGTTGACCGCGTTGAGGATTCTGCTCGTTCCGGTTTTTGTTCTGCTGTTGCTGCAAGGTGATCCCTGGCTCAAGTTGTTTGGCTTCATTGTTTTTGTCGTGGCTTCCCTTACCGATATTTATGATGGCTATCATGCAAGGAAGTATGGTGTTGAAACTCGTCTTGGCGCCTTTCTTGATCCGCTTGCCGACAAGTTGCTTATTACGGCGGCTTTTTTCCTCTACTACTGGATGGGTTATCTTGCCCTTTGGATGGTGGTGCTTGTGGTTGTCCGCGATGTTGTGGTGACGGCGCTGCGGGTCTATGCTGAATATAAAAACAGGCCGGTGGTGACCAGTGTGGAGGCGAAGTACAAAACCGTGGTACAGAATGTTTTTGTTTATGTGATCATGGTGCTCGTGTTGATGAAGGAGGACGCTTTTTCAGGCAAGGGTGTTGCGGTGATGATCAATCATTTTCTTGTTTCCGATAATCTCTACTATATCATGCTCGCGGTTACGGCTTTTACCGTTTATACCGGTATCTCCTATCTGGTGAGTAACTGGAGCATCTATTTTCAGAAGCCTCTTCAGGGGCAGTAAGAGCATGAAGCTTTTTTTTGCTAAAATTCTCTCCACCTGTTTCGGTCTCGGCTATTTTCCTGTCGCGCCTGGTACGGTGACGAGTTTTGTGGTCGCTCTCGGCTATTTTTTTCTTCCGGTTCTGCATAATCCCGTGCTCCTGCTCGTCCTTGTTCTGTTCAGCACCGGCATCGGGATCTGGGCTGGCGGGGTGATGGAGGAGCTCTTTGGTAATGACCCCTCAATTGTAACGATTGATGAGCTTGTCGGTCAGTGGCTGGCGCTTGTTGCCTTGCCCGAAGGGGTCTGGCCTGTGGCGTTCGCGTTCCTCTTTTTCCGCTTTTTTGATATTGCAAAACCGGGGCCGGTTGATGCTCTTCAGCGGTTGCCGGGAGGGTGGGGGATCATGCTCGATGATGTGCTTGCCGGTCTCTTTGCCAATGTTTCAGTGCGGGCCCTGATTTTCCTCCTCACTTTTTTTCACCTCTGGCCCTCTTTATAAAAGCGCCTGATTTTTTCGGTCATGGTCGGGGTGTCGAAGCCAATCTCGCGGTAGAGGTCGTCGATATGGCCGTGCGTGACGAAGGCGTCGGGCAGGGCAATTTTCAGTACCGGGCGGCTGATTCCTTTTGCATTGAGGTGGTCGATAACGGCGCTGCCAACTCCTCCAATCTTGCTGTTCTCTTCAAGTACGACAAAATGGGTTGCCTGGGAGGCGAGTTCCTCCACCATTGCGGTGTCGAGCGGCTTGAGGAAGCGCATGTTGGCAATGGTAGCCTGGATTCCCTCTTGGTCGAGTATGGCCGCAACTTCAAGCGCTTTTTGTGTCATGGTTCCCATGCAGAGCAGTGCAAGCCCGCTCCCTTCTTTTACAACTACGCCCTTGCCAATGGGCAGGGAGGTGAAATTTTTACGGAGAGTCATGCCCGTTCCGTTGCCTCTCGGATAGCGGATGGCCACCGGACAGTTCAGCTCATAAAGGGCGGTAGAGAGCATGTCGCGCAGCTCCTGCTCGTCTGCAGGGGCCATAACGACAAGGCCCGGCACGGCGTGAAGCCAGGAGAGGTCGAATGCTCCGTGGTGGGTGGGGCCATCTTCGCCTACAAGTCCAGCTCGGTCGATGGCAAAAACAACGTGCAGATTCTGGAGCGCCACATCATGGATCAGTTGGTCAAAGGCGCGTTGCAGAAAGGTTGAATAGACGGCAAAAACTGGTTTGAAACCCTCTGAAGCCAGCCCTGCGGCAAAGGTAACGGCGTGTGGCTCGGCTATGCCGACATCAAAAAAGCGGTTTGGCAGGGTATTCTGAAAAAGGTCGAGTGAGGTGCCGCTTGGCATGGCGGCGGTGATGGCCACGATGCTTTTGTCTTTCAGGGCCAACTCCACAAGGGCTTCGCCAAAAATCTCCTGATATTTCGGGGGAAGGGAGCTGTCGACGCATTTCAGCAATTTTCCTGTTGTGGTATCGAAACCGCCATTGTGTGCGTGCCATTTGCACTGGTTCTCCTCTGCCGGTTTGAAGCCCTTGCCTTTTGTTGTGATAACATGGAGGAGTTTCGGGTGGGGGAGTTCCTGCATCTCCTTGAGCGCCTTGACGAGTTGCTCCATGTTGTGGCCATCAATCGGACCGAAATATCTCAGGCCAAGCGCTTCAAAAAATGCGCCTGGTGTCAATGCCGCTTTGACTCCTTCCTCAAGTTTCCGGACGGCATTTTTTGCTTTTTTACCCAGCCCATTGTTGAGGAGTGAAAGTGATTTCCAGAGTAATTTGCGGGCACGGTTGTAGTTTTTGCTCAAAGAGAGGTTGACAAGATGGTGGCGAAGCGCACCGGTATTGGAGGAGATGGCCATCTGGTTGTCGTTGAGGATGACAAGGACATCGCTTTTCAGATCGCCGAGATGATTCATCGCTTCAAAGGCCATACCGCCCGTCATGCTGCCGTCCCCTATGACGGCGATAACCTTTTTCTTGTCGCCTGCAAGCTCACTTGCCACAGCGATTCCTGCGGCGGCTGAAATTGAGGTGGAGGCGTGACCGGCTCCGAAAGCGTCATGCGTACTTTCTGCTCTTTTTGGAAAACCAGCCAGCCCGCCGAACTTCCGGTTGGTCGGCATCAGCTCCCTTCTTCCGGTCAGAATTTTATGGACGTAGGCCTGATGGCCGACATCCCATAGTATTTTATCGTGCGGGGAGCTGTAGACATGGTGCAGTGCTACGGTCAGCTCTACAACACCAAGGCTTGAGGCAAAATGGCCCCCATTCAGGGAGACCAGGTTGATAACTTCTGTACGACACTCATCAGCGACCCCCTGAAGCTCTGCAATGGTGAGTTGTTTCAGATCATCGGGTGAGTGTATTGCCGAGAGAGAGCTCATCTGCGGGGAGATGGCAACCGGGAGGAAATTGGGCATGGGATCTTACGGATACTGTTTTATTTCATAGTCAGTATCTATAACCATGTCGGGCGCTTCCTGGTTCCATGCCTCGCAATTTGGCGGTTTATGCCCGGTTACATGCCTGAAATTTGAAGGAGGATGCTTCGCTCTTCGCGTGGCCCGTCAAGCTCAATGAAAAAAATTGATTGCCACTCTCCGAGGAGCATTTTCCCTTCTGCGAAGGGGATGGTTTCGGAGCTGTTCATAAAGAGGCCGAGGAGATGGGAGTGGGCATTGTGGCGGCCATCAACGGGATTGAGGTTGTGCAGGTAGTTGCCATCTTTTGGCACAAGACGCTTGAGATAGGTCTCCATATCTTCAAGGAGCCGCTCCTCTTTTTCGTTGATGTTGACAAAGGCGGTCGTGTGGCGGCTGATGACGGTTACCTGCCCCCTTTCAAGCCCTGATGAGAGCAGGGCTGCGCTTACTTCAGCGGTAATGTCGATGATTTCAATGGGCTTTGTGGTTTGCCTCCTGACGGTATAGGTACTTATCTGCATAAACGATAAAGGTCAATAGTGTTTTCGGGCGGGCCGGAATCCCCTGGTTTATTCTTGTTGGTAAACTGGAACTGTGGTCATGCAGGTTATGACGATTGCTTCGTGCGCAGAGAGGGTTATCTTCATCACCTTCTCTGCATATTGAATGCTCGTTTTGTTTTTGTTTTGTGTGCTGAGTACGGTGAGCTTTTTCATTGCTCCATGTTCAAGAGATGGGTGACTGAATTCGAGATGAATGCCGGTTCCGCTGAAATTGGCCAGAACGTAAGCGCTCTCTTTCGCTGTAAAACGGTGAAATCCCAAACAATGCGAGTTATTGGGTATGTTGAGTTTGAGCCATTCGATCCGCCCCTCCTGAAAGACCTCTCTCTCTTGAAGCAAAAAGAGCTTTTTATAGAACTCCACCAGCTTTCCGTCGCTCACTTCAGTTGTTTGGCGGAGCAGTTGCACCGGAATTTGCTTTTTGAAGCCATCCATCTGATCCTGATGGATAAGATGCATACCCGGAGAGGTGAGCAGTACCAGAGCTGCGGCTTGGTGGTTTCGTCCAATTTTTTCGGCAGCCCTTGGTTCGTCATGGTTTTCAAGAAAGCGGCAAAGATGTTTCTGGTAGTCCCAATTGCCAAGCAGGTGTCCTGTCAGTTTTTCAGTGTTTATCGACGCCTCGGTGAGGTAGTCATAAAATGGTTTGTCGTAGGTATAATCAAATCCCTGTTGCTGCAGATCCCACTCCTTGTTCCAGTAAGATTCTGCCAAAAAAAGAAATTCGGGATGGCGGAGCTTTACGGCCGTGATTGCCTTATCCCAGAACTCCTCTTCCATGAGGCCACCAAGGCCGCTCCAGGTGGTGTTGAAAACACTTTTCAGCACCAGCATGGCTACATCGCACCGGACGGCATCGCAGAGTGAGCTTACCTTGAAAAGATTTTCGGTCATCATCTTGTGCGTCTCTTTTCTGGCATAGTTGAGCTGCAGGGTGTCTGTCCATGGGTCAAAATAGGGGTCTTTGCCGTAGGCCAGGTACTGTTCATTTTTGTACTGAAAGCCTGCCTGGGGATCCAGGCACCACTCCTCGTTGCATATTGGAATAAAATACTCCGGGTGCTCGGGCAAAAAAGCATTGTCGAGCGCAAGATGGTTTGGCACAAAGTCGAGCATCAGTTTAATGCCGCTTGCATGGAGTTTTTCGCGGAAGGTCAAAAGTTCGGTCTCGCCTCCCAGCGCTTCATTGACGGTATAGGAGGGGATGGAGTAAGGTGATGAGGCAATGTCCTCTGGTGTTACGGTCGGGATATGTTTCAGGAAGGATGCTCTTAATCCCTGATGGGCCGTAGCAATTGCTTTGCTGTACTGGCTTGGTTTCCATACCCCCATTAACCACACAATGTCAAAGCCGCAGCTTGAAAAAAAGGCAAACTCCTCATCAGGTATGTTGCCGAGAGTTACTGTACGGTTATGCTCTATGCTCAGTTTCTGTAGCCAGATTCTCGTATTGATTTCGTAAACAAGAGGAAACATTGAATTGGATGGTTTAGATGGGCAATGGTTCGTACCGAAATATAGTAACTCTGAAAGCCAAAAGTGAGAGGCCGGGCTATTAAAAAAACAGAAAAAAGAGGCACGACACCGGGCGTCTCTCTTTTTTGAGTAAAGCCGGTGATTTGTTGCGAAATATCAGTGGGGAAAGATGTCATAGTTGCTCGTGGTTCCTGTGCTGCAAAATGATTTGTTTGGCTCTGATTTGTAAAAAGGGTAAAGATGTACGAAATTCAACTGGAGATTTTGGCGCTCTGCCGGAGGCAAACGGGGGCGCTCTAACTGTTAACCCGGTATCAGGAAGTATTGACGGATTTTTTAAATGATCTCAATGAAGTGCAGCGTCATGCCGTAACTGCCACAACCGGGCCTGTGATGGTACTGGCGGGTGCAGGTTCAGGCAAGACACGGGTGATTACCTATCGTATTGCATATCTTATCAGAAACGAGGGGGTCTCTCCCCAGAATATTCTTGCGCTCACCTTTACCAACAAGGCTGCCGGTGAGATGCGCCATCGTGTTGATACCTTGTTGCATCAAGGCAGTTCACGTGGTTTGTGGATCGGCACCTTTCACTCCATTTTCGCCCGTCTCCTTCGGAACTCCATTGATTTGATCGGTTACGACAAGAATTTTTCCATTTTTGATAGTGAAGACAGCAAAAGTCTGATTCGTCAGTCGATGGCCGAACTGGGCATTTCTGCCGAGTCGGTTCCGGTTAACACGGTTCAGGGGCTCATCAGTCGGGCCAAAAACAGCTTTATTCTGCCCGCTGAGTTTCATCGTAACGCGACTGACTATAATCAGCAGAAGGCGTCACAGGTTTACGAGTTGTACGCCAAAAAGCTGAAAGAGAACAACGCTCTCGATTTTGATGACCTGTTGATCAAGCCGCTTGAACTCTTTAATGCGCACCCCGGGGTGCTTCAGGAGTTGCAGGAGACGTTCCGATATATCATGATTGACGAGTATCAGGATACCAACCGGGCACAGTATCTTGTCGCAAAAATGCTTGGGGCAAGGCACCGCAATATCTTTGTCGTGGGTGATGATGCCCAGTCGATCTACTCATGGCGCGGCGCTGATATTTCCAATATTCTGAACTTTCAGGACGATTACAATGATGCGCTTACTTTCAAGCTCGTTGAGAACTATCGCAGTACGGGAAATATTCTCAAGGCTGCAAACAATGTGATCAGTTGTAACCTGCGGCAGATTAAAAAAGAGCTGATTTCGCACCGCAACGAGGGTGAGCCGTTGACGCTGATTGAGGCATACAATGAGCGCAATGAGGCGGAAAGAGTGGGGGAGCAGATACGCAACCTGCGCCTGAAACAGGGCTTTGAGTTCAAAAGCTTCGCTATTTTTTACCGTACCAATGCCCAGTCGAGGGTGCTGGAGGATGTGATGCGGCAGCATAAAATTCCCTACAAGATTTTTGGCAGTGTCTCCTTTTACAAACGCAAGGAGATCAAGGATGCGGTTGCCTATCTTCGGTTTATTCTTAATGACCGCGATGGTGAGTCGCTCTTGCGCATTATTAATTTCCCGCCCCGAAAAATTGGTGATGTGAGTATTTCCAAGCTTAAGGAGTTTGCCGAAGAGCGCCAGATAAGCATCTATGAAGCGATCCGGCGGGCTGATGAGGGCGCTTTTCCTGCGCGGCTGGTCAATGCCCTTGGCTCCTTCAGTGCAGTTATTGAGGCGCTCAGAAAGACGGCTCTCAGCGGAACGGTCTACGATGTTTTGACAGAACTTTTTACCCTGACCTCCATTCCGTTGCTTTTGCAGGCTGAAAATACCACGGAATCGCTTGCGCGCCATGAAAACCTTCAGGAGCTGCTCTCGATGGCAAGGGATTTTTCTGATCATAATCCCGATGCAGGCTCTCTTGGTGATTTTCTGGAGAATATCTCCCTTGCATCTGATTATGACGAGACGCAGGAGTCTGATAATTTTGTCTCCCTGATGACCGTTCATGCGGCCAAAGGGCTTGAGTTTCCTGTGGTCTTTATTACCGGCCTTGAAGAGAGGCTGTTTCCCCTGCACTGCTATGAGCCCGAAGAGCTTGAGGAGGAGCGCCGGCTTTTTTATGTAGCAATGACGAGGGCTCAGGAGAAGATCTTTCTTTCGTGGGCACAGAGTCGCTACCAGTATGGCCAGCAGCATCACTGCCTCCGTTCGATGTTTATTGGCGAAATCGACGCTTCGATTGTGCAGACAGAAAGTGGAAATTTTCTTTCCGATCGTTTGGCAAAGGAAAAAGCGGCTTCAGGGCTTTCATCTCCATCAAGAGGATATCAGATGAAAACGGCAGCACCCTCTGCTGCTGCGGGAACGCCGAAGCCCTCGCTCTTTCGCGAAGGGACGATGGTGCATCATGCGGTTTTCGGAGCTGGAGTTGTGCTTGATGTTCAGGGTAGCGGGGCAAAACAGAAGGTGAAGATAACCTTTCGCAATGCAGGTGAGAAGACGCTGATGGTGCAATATGCCAATCTTAAAATTCAAAAGTAACCTGTGCCACAGAGTGGGTGCGTCACGCATAAATGTTCAGCAGCATGAAGATTCTTTTTGGCGTTCAGGGTACGGGAAATGGTCATATCAGCCGCAGTCGTGAGCTTGTTCGAAAGCTCAGGGAGGATGGCCACGATGTTGATGTCATTATCAGCGGGAGAAAAGAGGATGAGCTGCGGGAGGTAGAGATATTTGAGCCTTACAGGGTGATGAAGGGGTTGACACTCGTTACCCGCAAGGGAAAGATGAACTATTTCGAAACGATGCTTCAGCTTGACCTTGTTCGCTTGATGGCAGATGTTGTGACGCTCGACACCAAAGAGGTTGACTTGATCATTACCGACTTTGATCCGATCACCTCAATGGTCGCGCGAACAAGAAATATCCCCTCACTTGGCTTCGGTCATCAGTATGCATTCAAATATGATATACCCGTTGGCAGAGGCTCTTTTTTTGAAAAACAGATTTTGCTCAATTTTGCGCCTGCCCGCTACAATGCCGGTCTTCACTGGAGCAGCTTCAATCAGTCGATTTTTCCTCCTGTTATTCCGGAAACACTTTATGCGCAGAGAGCTGTGGCGGTGATGAGGAACAAAATTCTTGTTTATCTTCCCTTTGAAGAGGTGGAAGATATTGTGCTCTTTTTTGCTCCTTTTTCTGGATACGATTTTTTTATTTATGGGAAAGTGCCGCAGAATCGTGATGAAGAACATCTGCATTTCAGGGAGTATTCCAGAACAGGTTTTCTTGACGATTTGATGGAGTGCAATGGCGTTGTCTGCAATGCGGGATTTGAGCTTCCCGGTGAGGCGCTTCATCTTGGCAAAAAGCTGTTGCTCCGCCCTCTCGATGGCCAGATTGAGCAGCAATCCAATGCGCTTGGTATGGTGGAACTCGGCTATGGCATGGCGATGGAGAGTCTTGATGGCTCCATTCTTGCTGATTGGCTGGAGCAGCCATGCAGGGAGCCGCTGCGTTATGCCAGAACGGTCGATTATATCGCTGAATGGATCGGCAGTGGCCAGTGGGATGATCTTTCAACGTATACTGATGCCGCCTGGGCAGAAAAGTCGTGACTGGAGTGCCTATGCTTTTCAGGGAGCTTGTAACGAAATGCCGGAGTTACCGGAGATTTGATGGCAATGTTCCGGTTTCGGAAGATGTCGTGCGGGAACTTGTTGAACTTGCCTGCTATGTCCCGTCATCCAGAAATCTGCAACCACTGCGATATATTGCCGTGTGTGAGCCCTCTTTGGTTGCGGCTCTTTGTCCCTTCCTTTCATGGGCAGGCTATCTGGCCGACTGGCCGGGCCCGGCTGGAGGTGAGCGCCCGCAGGCCTGTATTGTGATGCTTGGCGACTCTCTTGCAGGCAGTGATTTTGCTTGCGACAGTGGCATTGCGGCCCAGACGATTCTTCTTGGTGCAACCGCTTCAGGGCTCGGTGGTTGCATTCTTGGCTTCCTTGATCGTAAAAAAACAAGGGAGTTATTGAACATCCCAGAGAACTTTTCGATTCTCATGGCCATTGCACTGGGGAAGCCTACAGAGACGGTTGTTATTGACCAGATGGGCGATGATGATTCGGTTCGTTACTTCAGTGATGCGAACGGTATTCATCATGTGCCAAAAAGGGTGGTTGACGATGTTCTGTTGAACTTTCTGTAACCGCTTTTTTCACTGTCAGATGATTCGTATTGATGAACTTCTCGGAGCATATCGTCAGGGTTTTTTCCCGATGTCAGACCCCAAGGATGAAAAAATCTTCTGGTGTCAGCCCTACAAGCGGGCGGTTTTTAATATCGACAGTTACAGGGCGTCGCGTGATGTTCTTCGCTTGACCAGAAAAAATGAGTTCACCGTGACTTTCAACAAGGAGTTCGCAGGTGTGATTAAAGGGTGTGCTGCGCCGCGAAAAAATGATGATGAAACCTGGATTTCCGGGGAGATTATAGAGGCTTATATCAAGTTGCACAAACTTGGTCTTGCCCACAGCATTGAAAGCTGGTACGAGGGTGAGCTTGTCGGGGGGCTCTATGGTATAGCAATGGGGGGCGCTTTTTTTGGAGAGTCGATGTTTTCCCGCCGCTCTTATGCCTCTCAAATAGCCTTCAACCAACTGGTGATTCATTTGAAAGAGAGAGGCTACCTGCTGCTTGACGCACAAATCATGAACCCTCACTTGCAAAAGCTTGGCGCTGTTGAAATTGAGCATGAGGAGTATATGCGCCAACTCAGTCGTGCCGTGCAGAAAAAGATTCTTTTTCTCTAAGGAGGGGAAAAATGGTACTTTGTGCAACGATATTTTTGCCCTCCCGAAGAGGGAATGCCTTATTGGATTATTGACCTTTAACCGGGGAGTTTTTATGTTGTCGAGGGAGTTAACGGAAAAGCAGTCGCAGACCAGAGTTATCATCTATTCAGGAAAAGGTGGGACAGGAAAAACTACCATTTCATCATCAACAGCAGTTGCCTTGGCGAGGCAGGGCAAGAGAGTCCTGATCATGTCTTCCGATCCTGCCCATTCGCTTTCGGATGTCTTTAACATGCGCATAAGCCGTAATGATCCGCAGAAGATAGAGGAGAACCTCTATGGTCTTGAGGTTGATACGGTCTATGAGCTGAAAAAGAACATGTCCGGCTTTCAGAAGTTTGTCTCTTCCTCTTATAAAAGCAAGGGGATTGACAGCGGCATGGCGACCGAACTGACTACCCAGCCCGGCCTTGACGAAATTTTTGCTTTGAGCCGCTTGCTTGATGAGTCGCAGTCAGGGAAGTGGGACGCTGTCGTGCTCGATACCTCTCCGACAGGAAACACACTCCGCCTGTTGGCCTATCCCGAGATTATTATTGGAGGAAACATGGGCAAGCAGTTTTTCAAGCTCTATAAAAGCATGTCGTCGCTGGCACGACCGTTGAGCGGAAAATCGATTCCAGATGATGACTTTTTTAATGAGGTCAATGTGCTCCTCAAGCAGATGGAGGATATCAACAAGTTTATTCTCAGTCCCGAGGTCACTTTCCGTTTGGTACTGAATCCAGAAAAGCTTTCTATCCTTGAAACAAAGCGAGCCTACACCTTTGTGCATCTCTACGGCATCAACGTTGATGGTATTGTGATCAACAAGATTCTGCCTACCTCAAAAACGGTGGGGGAGTATTTTGAGTTCTGGGCCGACCTGCACAGCAAATATCTGCTGGAGATCGACAGCTCTTTTTACCCTACGCCGGTTTTTCGTTGTCAGTTGCAGAGAACCGAGCCGATCGGGACGGATGCTTTGCACGATATCAGCAAACTGGTTTTTGGCGAGCAGCATCCTGACAAGATTTTTTATTCAGGAAAAAATTTCTGGATTGAGAGCAAAAAAAATTCAGGAACGGACGATCATCGCGAGGTTCTCTGTATCAAAATTCCTTTTCTCAAGGATGCTGAAGAGGTTCTTGTTACCCGGATGGGGACCGACATTGTCGTAACCGTCGACCGGGCGCAGCGGATCATTACCCTTCCGAGGGCGCTTTACAGTCTTGAAATGGTAGAGTATCTCAGGGAGGACAATCTTCTCAGGGTGGTTTTCAAGGAAATTGTGGTCGAAAAAGAGGAGATGGAGTTGAGCGTGAACCGAAATATGCTCGATAAACTTCGCTCAATGAGGCGATTGAAGGTATAGCCTCGCAGTTAAAATGGTTGCGGAAAGAAAAAAACGGGGCAAAGAGTTTACGTTTTGAAGGGAATCTTGTATCTTCAATGTTTAAAATGTCGAGTTAACGGGAATTTACCCCAATCTTTGTTAAAGAATCAGCTTATATCATGCCAGAGAAAGCGCACTATGGTCTGTTGAAAGGGAAGAAGGGAATTGTTTTCGGCCCGCTTGACGAAAGCAGTATTGGCTGGCAGATTGCCCTTCATGCCTACAGGGAGGGCGCCGAGATCGCCATCTCAAATGTTGCGGCCGCTTTGCGTTTCGGCAATATCGGGGAGCTTTCGACATTATGCGGTAATGCTCCGATGATTGTTTGTGATGCGTCGAAAAATGAGGATGTCGATACCTGTTTTAAAGAGCTTATGGAAAAAGTCGGCCCGGTCGACTTTATTGTGCATTCCATCGGAATGTCACAGAATATTCGCAAGCAGTTGCCCTACGAAGATCTCAACTATGAGTGGTTTATAAAAACGCTTGATGTTTCGGCTTTGTCGCTGCACCGTATTGTCTCTTTTGCCCTGAAAAATAATGCGATCAATGAGGGTGGAAGTATCCTTTCCCTCTCCTATATCGCTTCACAGAGAAATTACTGGACCTATTCAGATATGGGCGATGCAAAGTCACTGCTTGAATCCATTGTCCGCAGTTACGGGCCAAGGCTTGCAAGAAAGGCTATTCGTATCAATACCATATCACAAAGTCCAACCTATACCAAGGCAGGAAGCGGTATTCCGGGATTTGAAAAAATGTACGAATACAGTGATCTCATGTCTCCTCTTGGCAATGCCTCTGCCGAGGAGTGTGCCGAATATTCCATGACCATCCTCAGCGATCTTACCCGCAAGGTGACCATGCAGAACTTGTTCCATGATGGCGGTTACAGTTCAATGGGAGCTACCATTCCCATGATCAAGCTTGCTCATGAGGTGCTTAATGATGAGGAACTTGCCTCGCGGGTAGGTCTTCACGAGTAGGTTTCTCTTTTTCCAGATGAGTACCGGGGGAAATACTCTCAGCGTGTTTCCCGTTTTTTTTTGATCGGCAAAAGTCCGGTGTCCCTCTTTGAGATGATCTGGCCACTCTGTTTTTCTGCGCTTGCCTCTTGATGCGCAGAAAAACAAGGTCAATACCATTACGTTTTTTATTGTCGAACTGCGTTGTTCATAACTCCGCTTTAGTTGCGTTGTGTTACAGTTCTATCCGTTTTCGCCTCAGTTCGGGCAGTGCCCGCTTTTGCGCGATTTCCTGAAAGCGTTTTCCTGGACTATCTTTACTAAATAATTCCGAAAAATAGTTAAACCGACACCACACCGATGGCAAAAACAGCAAAAATCATCTACACCAAAATTGATGAGGCTCCCGCTCTGGCAACCTACTCCCTCCTTCCCATTCTTAATGCATTCGCCCGGGGTACCGGCGTTGATTTTGAGCCAAGGGACATCTCTCTTGCCGGAAGAATTATTGCAAACTTCCCTGAGAATTTGACCGAGAGCCAGAAAATACCCGATTATCTTGCTGAGCTGGGCGCCCTTGCCTTGACACCTGAAGCAAATATCATCAAGCTGCCGAATATCAGCGCCTCAATTCCCCAGTTGCGGGCTGCAATCAAGGAGTTGCAGGATCATGGTTACAACATCCCTGACTATCCCGAGGCACCAGCCAATGAAGCTGAAAAAGAGCTTCAGACACGCTTTGCCAAGGTTCTTGGCAGCGCGGTAAACCCGGTTCTCCGCGAAGGAAATTCCGATCGTCGCGCACCGCTTTCAGTCAAGGCGTTTGCCCAAAAGAATCCACACAAAATGGGTACATGGAGCAGCGATTCAAAATCACACGTAGCTTCCATGAGTGACGGCGACTTTTACGGTAGTGAAAAATCTTTGACGCTTGCTGATGCCTCCGCAGTTACCATAGAGTTTGTTGATGCTTCCGGGCAGTCAACCGTTTTGAAAGGCAATACTCCGCTCCTCGCAGGAGAGATCATTGATACCTCAGTGATGCATGTTCGTTCTCTCCGCAACTTTTTTGCAGAGCAGATTGCTGATGCCAAGGCAACTGGTGTCTTGCTGTCGCTGCATCTGAAGGCTACCATGATGAAGGTCTCTGACCCGATCATGTTTGGTCATGCAGTTACGGTTTTCTACAAGGATGTGTTTGAAAAACATGCAGCACTTATCAAAGAGCTTGGCGTGAATGTCAACAACGGTCTGGGTGATCTCTATGCAAAAATCCAGAAACTCTCTGAACCAGAGAGAGCTGCAATTGAGGCCGACATCCAGGCCGTCTATGCTAACCGTCCTGCGTTGGCGATGGTTGATTCCGACAAGGGTATTACCAACCTTCATGTCCCGAATGACATTATTGTTGACGCATCCATGCCTGTGGTCGTTCGCGACTCCGGTAAAATGTGGGGACCGGATGGCAAGTTGCACGATACGAAGGCCATGATTCCTGACCGCTGTTACGCAACCATGTATCAGGCCATTATCGAAGACTGCAAACAACATGGCGCCTTTAATCCTGCTACCATCGGCAGCGTGCCAAATGTCGGACTTATGGCTCAGCAGGCAGAAGAGTACGGCTCACATAATAAAACCTTTGTTGCTCCAGCAGACGGAGTGATCAGGGTTGTTGATACCGCTGGTCAGACGCTGCTCCAGCAGAGTGTTGAAGCGGGCGATATTTTCAGAATGTGCCAGGCAAAAGATGCACCGGTCAGGGATTGGGTTAAACTTGCGGTCAAGAGGGCAAGAATAACTGGCGTTCCGGCAATTTTCTGGCTCGACAGCAAGAGGGCCCACGATGCAGAGATCATCAAAAAAGTGACCGAATATCTGAAAGAGCATGATACCACCGGGCTCGATATCCGTATTCTTACTCCGGTTGAGGCCATGCGCTTCTCTCTGGAAAGATTCAGGGCGGGCAAGGATACCATCTCGGTTACCGGAAACGTCTTGCGCGATTATCTGACCGACCTTTTCCCTATCATCGAACTTGGCACCAGTGCCAAGATGCTCTCGGTTGTTCCCCTTATGAATGGTGGTGGCCTTTTTGAGACCGGTGCGGGCGGTTCAGCTCCAAAACATGTTCAGCAGTTCCAGAAAGAGGGCTACCTGCGCTGGGACTCTCTCGGAGAGTTCTCGGCCATTGCCGCATCGCTTGAGCATGTGGCTCAGTCGTTCAGCAACGACAAGGTACGGATTTTGGCAGAGACCCTCGATCAGGCCATTGGCAAGTTCCTCGACAACGACAAGTCACCGGCCCGTAAAGTCGGCCAGATCGACAATCGCGGAAGCCATTTCTACCTTGCACTTTACTGGGCAGAAGCACTCGCTGCACAGCAGGAGGATCAGGAGCTTCAGGTTCGCTTTGCCGCTGTTGCTCGTCAGCTTGGTGATAATGAGGCAAAAATCAACGAAGAGCTGATTGGCGCACAGGGAAAACCAGTTGATATGGGTGGATACTATAATCCGGATGAAGCATTGACGACGCAAGCGATGCGTCCAAGTGCAACATTCAATGCCATTATCGACGCACTCTGATTTTTTCATCATCAGCAACACACCAGAAGCCCGGAATTTTTTCGGGCTTCTGGTTTTTTAGGGTTCTCCACTCCAGGCATAGAGCATTCCTTTGCGACTCAGTTGTTGCACCACCTCATCAATATCAGCGGGCGATACCACAAAGCAGCCGTTGCTTCGCCCAATTCTCGGGCCGTTAAAAGTCACAAGGTTCAGGAATATGTAACCCGGTGAGACATAATTGGCTGAATGAAGCACAATATCGCGGCTGAAAGCATTGTTGTTCGTTGAGGGTTCCAGCCCCTCAAGGCGCACGGCCAATCCATGATCGCCCATGTATGCGTCAAGCACCCTGTAGAGCCCGGGGCTGCTCATGGCGGACTCCGGCGTATTGGAAAAGCGGGTTGCAAAGAGCTCGCCGGAATTTTTGCCATGCGCTACCCGGTAAAATGATTCATCTTTATTGACCAGATCAATGATCGCCATCCGTTTAAGGTATGAGGGCTTTGAGTAATCCACTACCGCCAGGTAGCGGTACCGCTCTTCCGGATGCGCCGTTCGATATCGTTCAAAAGCCACAAAGGCTGCCTTGTAAGCTTGTGGAGATACTTTTTCCGGCAGCCACAGCAGTCCGGCCCCGACAAGGAGCAGGAGAGCCACCAGACCGCCATAAAGAGCTTTTTTTTGTTGAGCGCTCATTTGTTTACTCCGGGTTTTCTGCTTTTTCATGAGTGTCATGTTGAACATAAGATTTTTCAAGCTCTCGCACCATCTCCCTTGCTGCCGGGTGTGAACGTTTATGCCAAACAGCCTTGCATGGCCGGGCAAATAAGATTGTTCAATGTGATGCGTAATGCGTAACTTCCCCGCGCAGTCAGTGGACTTTTATAAATCGGTGATTGCCTTGTGAATCAGCGTTCGATTACTGCAGGCTCAGGACGGTTCATGAAGATTTTTTTTCAGTTATAAGCAATAGAACAGGTTATAAGGATAAGGTATGGCACAGAAAACCCTGAACGTCATGTTCATCGGTGATGTTGTTGGCACTCCAGGCCTCCAGATGGTGGGCCGGATGCTGAAAAGTTTTATCAGCAAGTATCATGTTGATTTTGTTGTCTGTAACGGCGAGAATGCCCATCATGGCAAAGGGATGAGCCTTGAGGCGCTCAATCAGCTTCTCGAAGCGGGCGTCAATGTGGTGACCGGGGGAAATCATACCTGGAGCAATTTCAACTTTTTTGATACCCTCAAAACGCACCCGCAGGTGTTGCGCCCTCTCAACTATCCCAAAGGCACCTACGGCAAGGGCTACGCCATCTACAAGCTCCCAAATGGACTGGGCGATATTGCTGTGGTCAACCTTCAGGGCAGAACCTTCATGTACTCTATTGACTGCCCCTTCAGAACGGCCGACTGGGTGATCAAGCAGATCAAGGAGCAGAGCAAAGACAAGGTGCGCCATATTTTTGTTGATATCCACGCAGAGGCGACCGCAGAAAAGATTGCGCTTGGCTGGTATCTTGATGGCCGTGTTTCGGCTGTGATTGGTACTCATACCCACGTGCCGACCGCCGATGAGCGTATTCTCCCTAAAGGGACTGGCTACTGCACCGACGCAGGTATGACCGGGCCGCACAACTCAGTCATCGGGATGCAGATCAAGTCGGCAACCGACAGGATGCTCTACCAGACCCCTCACAAATATGAGTGCGCTGAGGATGATGTTCATTTTTCAGGAGTGCTGCTCTCCCTCGACGTTGCAACAGGAAAAACCGTCGGTATCCAGCGGATATTTTACCCGGAGTTTGACCGTGGCGTGGTGCAGGGATAATCGTTCATGTCTCAACCTTCGTAAGGGCTTGCCGCAGCAAGCCCCTACAAGGTATTAAAAAACAGTATTTTACCTCAATCCCTGCTCAAATTCTTCCGCAATAATAACGTCATCGACGCTGCCGATATAGAGCGGTGTGCGCTGATGCAGTTCGAGTGGCTGAATATCAAGGATGCGATCCCGGCCGTTTGTGGCCCGTCCGCCAGCCTGTTCACAGATAAAGGCAAGGGGGTTGGCTTCGTACATGAGCCGGAGCTTTCCTTTGAGGTGCTTTGTGGTCGGTGGGTAAACAAAGATCCCGCCAGTCAGCAGGTTGCGGTGGAAGTCGGCGACCAGCGAGCCGATGTAACGGGTGCTGTAAGGACGGTTGGTTGCCGGGTCTTCTTCCTTGATATAGTCGAGGTACTTTTTTGTCCCCTCATCGAACTGTGCGTAGGAGCCCTCGTTGATGGAGTAGTACTTGCCGCTTTTCGGGGTAATGATGTTTTCGTGCGAAAGAAGAAACTCTCCGATGCTCGGGTCGTAGGTAAAGCCATGTACGCCGTGGCCAGTGGTATAGACCATGACGACCGATGAGCCGTAGATGACATAACCAGCAGCGACCTGCTCGTACCCATGCTGCAAACAGTCGCTAATGTCAGCCTTGCCGGGATCGTCCCCTTTGAGTTTATAGATAGAGAAGATGGTGCCGACGCTCACATTGACGTCAATGTTTGAAGAGCCATCCAGCGGATCGAAGAGGAGTGCATAGTTGCCGCTCTCATTTTTTGGAGGAATAATGATCTCTTCATTCTCTTCGGAACCCATAATGGCAAACCGCCCATGCTGGCCGATGGCGGAGATGATTTTTTCATTGGCGAAAATATCAAGTTTTTTGACCTCTTCACCTTGCACATTGGTGTCGCCTGTTAAACCAAGAATGTCAACAAGACCTGCGCGGACAACCTCTTTTCTTACGAGTTTTGCGGCAAAGGCCACGTCGTTGAGAAGGTCGGTAAGTTCTCCGTGTGCTTCGGGAAAAAATTTCTGCTGTTCAAGGATGTGGCGTTCAATCGTAATTAAATTACTCATGCTCTCTCTTCCTGATGGTTAGTGTGTGTTTATTGAGCGATAGACAATGTCTATTGTTCGAACTCAAATGTAGGGATATTCAGAGCCTCTTTCAAGTGTATAAGCCAGCAGATCGTTGGTGAAATGTTTTTTTTCAGGAAATGGCGAACTCTTGCCTAAATTGAGCTTCTTTTCATTAGCCTTCTTTTCCTTTTTTCATGAAACGATACCGCTGGAATTTTCGCTCTCCCGATGAACAGGCGGTACTTGTTCTCTCAGAGGCAATCAATGTTTCACTGCCTGTTGCAAGGGCACTCTTCAATCGCGGTGTTCAAACATACAAGGAGGCAAAGGAGTATTTCCGGGCTTCGATTCTTGATCTTCCCTCTCCCTTTCTTCTGCAGGATATGGAGCGTGCGGTCGAACGCATGTTGCGGGCCATTCGGGAGCATGAAAAAATAGTGCTCTATGGCGATTATGATGTTGATGGTACAACCGGCACGGCGCTGCTCCTGCTTTTTTTGAAAGAGCAGGGGGCTGAGGTCTCCTACTATATCAATGACCGCTTTACGGAGGGTTATGGCCTCTCGACGGAGGGCATCGACTCTGTTATTGAGCAAAACGTCACGCTCCTTGTGACCATCGATTGCGGCATCAATGAGAATGAAGCGATACGCCGATGCCGGGGCCACGGTATTGATGTCATCATTTGCGACCATCATGAGCCTGATGAGCTTCCCCCGGCCTATGCCATTTTGAATCCCAAGGTTCCTGGTTCCACCTATCCCTTCAGGGAGTTATGTGGTTGCGGTGTAGCCTTCAAGTTCATTCAGGCCATCGCCGAGCGTATGCAGGCCGAACCGGAGAGCTGGCAGAAATATCTTGATTTTGTTGCCATTGCCACAGCCGCCGACATGGTCTCTCTGGAAAACGAGAACCGGACGCTGGTTCGTGAAGGATTGCAGCGGATGCGCACAAAGCCCAGAGCCAATTTGCTGGCGATGTTTGCGCTTATGAAGGTTGCTCCGGCAGAATTCGGCATGTTTCATATTGCATTTGGCATTGCGCCCCGTATCAATGCTGCAGGAAGAATGCACTCCGCACACCGAGCCGTTGAGTGGCTGCTTTGCGATTCGATGGAGGAGTGCAAGCGCCATGCCGATGAGCTTGACGGTATGAACTCACGGCGTCGGGAGATTGATGCTGATATTATGGTTCAGGCTGAAAGACTGCACGCAAGTCATGTTGCCTCCTGGAGCTCTTCAATTGTGCTCTACGACGAATCATGGCATATTGGAGTGCTTGGTATTGTGGCTTCAAAAATGATTGAAAAACATTATCTGCCGACGGTCATCCTCGGTGGCATGAACGGCCTGATCAAGGGATCGGTACGAAGCGTTGACGGGCTCAATATCTATGAGGCACTGCAGGAGTGTAGCGACTATCTCGAACAGTTCGGGGGGCATCAGCAGGCGGCAGGAATTACCCTCCGGCCCGAAAATTTTGCCCCATTCCGCAAAAAGTTTAACGAGGTCTGTTCCCTCCGTCTCTCCATCGGGCAACGGCAGAAAGAGCTTGTTGTCGATTCAATGCTCGCCCTTGAGGAGATTACCGCCAACTTTATCAAGGTGCTCGAACAGTTTGCCCCTTACGGTCATGGCAACCGTGAGCCGCTTTTCATGTCGGAAGAGCTTGTGCTCTACGGCCAGCCAAAACTGCTGAAAGAGAGGCATGTCAAGTTTGCTCTCCGGGACAAGAACGGGCGCACCTTCGAAGTGATCGGCTTTGACCGTCTCGACATCTACACCGCACTCACAACTCAATTCCGCCCCGTATTTTCGATGGTCTATTCGGTCGAGAAACGGATGTGGAACAACCGCGAGCAGTGGCAGATCAAGCTGAAAGATCTTGAACTCACCAATCCGTAGCACGTTGGGGGGAAATGCTATGGCAGGCCCTCCTGGATTTCCGGAACGCTTTTTTCGTGATGGATTTGCGTGAGAATTCCGGCAAGTGAGGAGATGGCCGAAATAACGAAGAAGATGAGCGAGAGTGCGACGCCTGCGTTGGCGTCGAGGTGAATGTAATTAAGCATGTGGGACGAGGTCCATTCTCTTGCGCCTAAGCCTCCAAAGGCAAAGGCTGGCAGAATGGTGGCTACGGTTGATATCAGGAATATCGCCAGATAGTCAACAATATGTGCATTCTGAGAAATAGCCTTAAGAATAAAAAATGCTGAAATCACTTGGCTTACTTGCACCAACATCGATTCTATTGAGGTGATGGTAAAAACTCCGATAAACTGTTTATAGAAGAGCTTGTTGAGCAGCAGTGCCAGCGGGTAGATTGCGATGAAGAGTATCCATGCATAAGGTACAAACTGGGGAAGTTGTAAAGCAAAATTACTTGGTTGCAGCAGGATGAGTGAGAGAAATATCAGTGCAATGATTCCGGATACTCGGTCCCAAAACACAGCATGAAAGACATTTATCATTTTCATGTCGTGGTTTTTTTGCAGTATATATATTTTATAGCCATCACCTCCGATACCTCCAGGCAGAAAGAGATTATAGAACATTCCGAGATAGTAGAGCTTAAGGCTGTATATCGTGGAAAGTTCAATGCCGATGACCTTGAAAAAGCGGTTCAGGCGCACCGCATTGATAAGCTTTGAGATATTGAAAAAAAGGAGCGAGAGCAGAAGATACCAAGGGTTGGCACTCTGAATTATAGCAAAAATTTTTCCGATATCGTTTTTTATTAGAACCAGATAAAGGGCTGCACTGGTGACAATGAGCTGCACTATCGTTTTGAGCAGCTTTTTGGGATTTATTTTACGGTTTGCCAACGATTTTTTTGATGATATAGGGTTTCTTGTTCTGTGACTCGTAGTAGGTGCGCATGATGAACTCGGCAATAAAGCCGGTCGTAATGAGCTGAATGCCGATAAAGGTCATGATGATGCCCAGTGAGAGCAGCGGGCGCCCGCCAATTTCCTGACCAAGAATTTTCAGGGCAAGAAGGTAGAGATTCAGTGCTATGCCAATAAAGAGGGAGAGAAAGCCAAGCGTTCCGAAAAGATGCATCGGTTTCTGGCTGTATTTCTGGAAAAAGAGCATAAAGAGCAGGTCGCTCAACACCTTGAAGGTACGCCCTATCCCATATTTGGATCTTCCGAATTTTCGGGGGTGATGCCGCACATCAACCTCTTCCATGCTGGCGCCATAGAGTTGCACGAGCACCGGTATAAAGCGGTGCAACTCCCCGTAGAGACCAAGATTTTTTGCCACATCCTTTTTGAACACCTTCAGCGTGCATCCATAGTCGCGGATGTGCACATTGGTGAGATTCCTGATGAGGGCATTGGCGATTTTGCTCGGAATTTTCCTCAAAAACATGCCATCCTGCCGACCTGCCCGCCGACCTGCAACCACATCAAGATCATGGTCATGAAGGTAATGCATCATCATCGGAATATCCGACGGGTCGTTTTGCAAGTCGCCGTCCATGGTGGCAATCAGTTCACCCCGTGCATGGTCGATACCGGCAGCCATCGCCGTTGTCTGCCCGTAATTCTTGTTGAGTATGACAAGTTGCGCATTGGCCGGAGCGTGAGCCCGGATTTCATCCACGGTGTTGTCGGTAGAGCCGTCGTCAACCAGAACGATCTCATGCTCAACATCTGCCAGTGAGAGGGCAAGGGCGGCAAAGAGGGGTTTGATGTTCTCAGCCTCATTCATGACCGGTATGACGACCGAAAGCTTTATAGTATCAGAATTCATGGTCTCAGTTTTGCCAGTACAATGCCGTGTTTGCGATAGAGTACGGCTGGATTATCAAGCGCTTCAAGTCCCTTGACGGTTGTCAGAACAATCTCGCCCGGTCCCGGTGTACGCTTTTCAACAAAAGATTCCGAATATACTAAAAAAGAGGGGTTCCAGGTTTTCCACATCACGATTTTATATCCTCTCTTTTTTGCCATGAGAGCCGCTTCCTTAACCGGTTCCTGCATCAGTTCCCCCGCAAGAGGCATAAGGAAAAGGTTTATCAGCAGCGAAAAGATGATCCCTGTTGCAATCACTCTCCATTCGGCAGAGATGCGGGGGAGCAAGGCGATAAGAGAGAGCTCAGCGATGGTGGCACCGATGACCAGAAGATAGCCCTGCCCCGTATGCTCCATAGCTCCCTCAATGATTGCCTTAATATAGCCGTCATCAATCTTGAGCAGCGCCACGGGCAGGAGCAACGGAAGGCAGGCGAGAGTGGCAAGCAGAAGTAGCGGCCAGAGGGCCAGTCGCCGGGGATGAAGGTTTAAGGGCAGCGCCCTTGCCATAAGGATAAAGAGTGGTGTATAGCCGTAGATCATATAGTGCGGCAGTTTTGTGCCGGAGAGGGAGAAAAAGAGAAAAACAAAGCTGGCCCAGATCAAAAGAAAGCGGTTCACCCTGTCAGAAAGCAGGCTTTTGAGGTTGAACAGCAGGGTAAAAAAGAGGCCGGTAAAGGGCATAAGGCCAAGGATGATGACCGGAATGTAATAGAAGAGAGAGCCGGAGTGCCCTTCAAGGGATGAGTTGAAACGGTTGATATTGTGTTTGAAAAAAAAACCCTCAATAAAGGCCATTCCCTGATCATGGTATTCAAGCAGGTACCAGGGAAGGGCAATGGCCAGAAAAAGCACAATTCCGGCTGGATTGAAGAGCATGCCGAGCCATCGTTTCAACGATCTCTCTTGCAGTGAAAAGAGAAAGGTGACGGCAAAGGGAATGATGACGGCGATTGGCCCTTTCGTGAGCATCCCGAATCCGGCGGCAGCAAAAGCGAGATAAAGCGCCTTTTTCGATTCTGTTTTGTAATGGTGGAGCAGGCTCAGCATGGTGATGGCAAGGAAGCTGTTGAGTACTCCATCGGCTATGGCTGCCTTTGCAATCACCATCACCTGCAGCGAGAGCACCATCATGGCCGCCGCAAAAAAAGCCTGACGGTTGCCAATTTCGCGGCGCATAAAAAGAAAAATCGACGTTGCCCAAACGCTGCCGCCCAGGGCCGAGGGAAAGCGGAAGGCAAACTCATTGAGTCCGAAAAGCTTGACAGAGGCGAGTTGCAGCCAGTAAATCAAGATTGGCTTGTCAAAACGGGGCACACCGTTCAGCCAGGTGGTCAGATAGTTTTTGCTGACCATCATCTCCCGCGTTGCCTCACTGAATGCCCCTTCATCGACATCAAAAAGGGGGGCAGAGCCAAGACCGAGGAAAAAACTGACAAGGATGAGGAGCGCCAGTGCCGCCAAAAACCAGCGAGTTTCAGATGTTGTTGTGTTCAGGGGTGTCAAGTTTCGATTTAAAATAAAGGTTATAGAGCAGTATGGTGGAAACAATGCCCAGAAAAGAGCCGGCAATCACATCGCTGATATAGTGCTGCGCAAGAACAAGACGACTGAACGCGATCAGTATCCCGCCAAAAAGAGCGGCAAATCGCCATCGAGGGTAAAGGAGAGCAAAGAGCATTGCTACACTGAACGCTGTTGCCGAATGGCCGGATGGAAAAGAGGTCCATGCGTACTGCCAGTGGAAAAAGTCAAATCCGTAGAGATGCTCACTGAAATAGAGCCTCGGCCTTGCCCTTCCAGCGATATATTTGACAAGGTCGGCACTTAATCCCGAAAGCGCAACGGTAGAAAAGAGGAAGAGGCCCGAAGAGGCCCATAACTGGTTTCTTTTGCGAAAAACGACAAAGAGCAGTGTTCCTCCGATCAGGTAGCCGAGTGAGTCACCAAAGAGCGTTATTTTTTCGAACACTTTATACAATAAGGTGTTCTCAAGCGCATGAAACCACAACGCAGTTTGTATGTCGGCAAAAAGATAACTGAAGATGCAGAGCAGGATCACGGTTGCCGAAGCGACACTCCATTGAAGGGTTGTGTTCATCATTGCACTATTTTTTGTAAATCAGGCTGTAATCGGTAAATCCGCTCATGTCGCCCTCTTTTGCCTTGAGATGGCTTTCAATAAAGAGCAGAAGGCGCGATTCGCTGGTTCTTCTTCTATAAATAGCCCCTTTCCAAATGACCGATGAGTTGGTAGAAGCTGGAACATGTTTTGACGTCACCAGTGCAAGAACGGGTGCTTTCTGTTGAATGACTTCTTCCGGGACTGCACCAGCAATCACTCTTCGATCAGCATAAAAAGGGAGATTAAAGATCAGCTCATTTTCAAGGTAGAGAGGAATGCTCCTGGGGATGTGCAACTCCTGGTTTATGACGCGGCCAATGCGATCAATCGGACGGTGCTCCTCAAGATCCGGAAGAACCGCCATACTGAAAATGAGGAGGGCGCTGAAGGTGCCGATAAAGGGCTGGAGGTAACGGAGATCAGCTCTCCAGCATCCTGTTGGCTCTTTCTTTTTTTGTGGAAAATATGGGCTAACAATCAGCAGCAACGCAGTGGCTGTGATGATGTGGTAGAACAGATGAAGCTTGAAGATGACGATAATCGCCGTGCTGAGGATAAGTCCTGCAGCGGCAGGCAAAAGAAAAAGTGCTTTCCAGAGCGTGGTTGATACTTTTCCTTTCGGAGTGTAACGGGTGATGAAATGGGCCGAAATAAGCGCCAGTGCCGGATGAGCCTGAATGAAATAGGTTGGTATTTTGCCTTTTGCTGCGGTGAAAATAACAAGCATGACCAGAAACCATGAGAAAGCGAAGGCAATATCCTCTCTTTGGCGGATGGTAAAGAGGTAGTGAAAGCAGGCAAAAACAAAGAGAGGCGAGTAGGGAAAAAAGCTCCACAAAATCACTTCCGGATAAAAAAAGAGCTCTCTCAACCCGTTTGACTCTCTTGTCAGGGCGCGTTCCATCGTCTCCTGATTGAGCACAGTGAGAAAATCGTTGCCATATTGCATGTACATCAAGCCAATCCAGCTCAATCCGACAACGGCGACAATGGCCATGAAGGAGAGCGGTTTCAGCTCCTTCAGCTTATTGATGAAGATAGGCCACCGAAAGCTCGATTCAATCAGGAGGTAGAGTATGATGATTCCGCCGATCACAATGATATAGGGGTATCCTTTGGTTAGAACGGTCAAGCCGAGAGCAAGCGCCGCCAACTGGTAATAGCCGCTCTTGGCCGAAAGATGCCCCTTCAGAAAAAAATAGAGGGTCAGGGTAAAGAAAAAGGCAAGCGGGATTTCCGGAGAGGCGTACTGTTTTCCGGCAATGAACTGTATGCTGATGGCCTGCATGGCAAAGGCAAGCAGGGCCGTTTTCTCTCCGTAGAGCATACGCGCCATTGCCCAGACAAGCAGCGCAGTACCAAAGGCAAGAAGCACAATCGGAAGCCTTATGGCAAACTCATTCATCCCCAGTACCCTGGTTGAAGCGGCAATCAGCCAATAGGTCAGCGGAGGTTTTTTAAAGCGGGGCTGGTAATTGTAGTTGATTTCAAGATAATTTCCCCGTTCAGCCATCTCTCTGACCGATTCGGCATAAAAGCTCTCATTTTCTGTCCAGATATCGTTGACACTGAAGTTGATGAGATAGAGCAGCGCGGTGAGGCTGAGAACAATCCAGAAAACCGGTACTTTTTTCAATAAAACTTTCATAGTTTCTGCAATGCTCTCATGGGGTTGTGTTGACCTCTGACTTGGCGAAAAAATCATTAAATTTTTTCACCTTTGCAACTTCTTGTTTTTCAAATGACAACTCCTGTGTAATTAAAAAAAAGATAATGACTTCATCCCATCCGGTAGCTATTCTTCTGCTCTCCTGTACTGATCGTCCCGGTCTGGTTTCACGTATTTCACACTTTATTTATGAGCGGGGCGGCAATATTCTGGATCTTGACGAGCATGTGGATGCTGTTGAAAAGACCTTTTTTATAAGGGTCTCATGGAGCACCGAGAACTTCTCAATTCCTGTTTCTGAGCTTGTTGAGGCTTTCGCTCCTTTGGCAAAAGAGTTTAACGCATCATGGAAAATCCGTTTTACCGGTCGCAAAACCCGCGTGGCAATTTTTGTCTCCCGTTACGATCATTGCCTCCAGGAAATTCTCTGGCGAAACAGTATCGGAGAGTTCGCCATCGACATTGCGCTGATTGTGGCCAACCATCCGGATCTTGGTCCGCTTGCCGAGCACCATGGCATCCCCTTTCATCATTTCCCCGTCATCCGTGAAAACAAGATGGAGATTGAGCTGCGGGAGATCGATCTTCTTGAGAAACACTCGATTGATACCATTGTACTTGCCCGCTATATGCAGGTGCTTTCTCCGCAGTTTGTTGACCGCTATCCGGGCCAGATCATCAATATTCATCACTCTTTTCTGCCCGCCTTTGTCGGGAGCAGCCCCTATCGGCAGGCTTATGAACGGGGGGTCAAAATTATCGGCGCCACCAGCCACTACGTCACCGAAGAACTTGACCAGGGACCGATTATTGAGCAGGATATCGTGCGGGTAAGCCACAAGGATACGCTTGATGATCTTGTCCGCAAAGGGCGTGACCTTGAGCGGCTGGTGCTTGCTCATGCCCTTCGTCTGCACTCGGAGCATCGTATTCTTGTCAATGGGAAAAAAACTGTCGTCTTCGATTGAATCATTGCGGAGAGACCAAGCTAAAAGATAACCATGAACTTACTATGAATAAAACGTCAGAAAAGTGTGAGCATGGCCACGAAGCGGCCCCGCATCATCACCATCACCACCATACATCAGGAAACATCAAGGTTGCGTTTTTCCTTAATCTGGGCTTTACCCTTGTAGAAGCTGTCGGGGGAATGTTAACCGGCAGTACCGCAATTTTGGCCGATGCTGTCCACGACCTTGGCGACTGCTTTGCCCTTGCCCAGGCATGGTACTTCGAGAGCATCTCCGGCGAAAAGAGCAGTGCCCGTTACTCTTATGGCTATAAACGATTCTCGCTTCTCGGAGCGCTGATCAGCACGGTGGTGTTGCTCACCAGCTCGCTCTTTGTGCTCGCCCACGCCATACCCCGTATTCTTGACCCGCAAAAACCCGATGCAGGAGGGATGATTCTTCTCGCCATCGTCGGTGTGCTGGTCAACGGCATTGCCATGGCCAAACTCTCCAAAGAGAGCGGCTTGAATGCCAAAGTTGTTGCCCTGCACCTGCTCGAAGATGTGCTTGGATGGGTTGCTGTGCTGGTTGTTGCCATTGTGCTCTACTTCTGGGATATTCCGGTGCTCGATCCGCTTCTTGCCGTCATCATCACCCTCTACATTCTTTCCGGTGTAGTCAAAAATCTGAAAGCAATGCTGCCGGTCTTTTTGCAGGCAGTACCTGCTGAGCTTGATATCGCCCTCATAACAAGGGAGATTGAGGCGATGGAGCGTATTCACGCCGTTCACCACGCCCATGTATGGTCACTCGATGGCGTTCATACCGTTTTTACCGCCCACCTCGAAGTTGATACCCACCTCGACGCCGAAGCCTACATGCAACTCAAGGAGCGCATCAGAGCGTTGGTTGAGCGATACGGACTCTATCACTCAACCGTCGAAATTGAATATCCCGGCGAAGCGTGCCGGAACGTTCTCTCGGAATAGCCCGTCATCACTCCCCGTCTGGCAGGCAGGGCTTCATCATGATCGCCCTGCCTGTTGTTTGCCGTTTTTTGTCAGACAGGCGGATTATATCTTAAGGCTTGATGTAAGCGTTCAGGCCGATGATGATTGGCTTGCCATTCACCTCTGCGGTGGTGGTGGTGTTGCCGTGGGTGCTTGCAACAACAAGGGTCTTCCCTGATGCTGAAGGGGTCGGTGTTTCAAGGTCGATTTCGATAAAAAGCTTGTTGTTCTTGATCTCTACACTCATTGCCATGATGTGGGTCTCCTGTTTTGGTTGGTTTTATAAAAAGGGGAGTATACGGAATTATCGCATTTGTTGACCTGCGAATGTTTTCTGGATGTCCGCTTTTGTTCAAGAGTATTCAAATTATTTTTGATATTAGAGTATATGCGGTGTTGTAATTTCAAATCACGATTAACCAGAGTTTACTGATGAAAAAACTTTTATTGCTCTGTTTTCTCCTGCTTGCAGGATGTACCGGTGTTCCGCAGGGAATCACGGTTGTTGATGATTTTTCTCTCAATCGTTATCTCGGTACCTGGCATGAAATTGCCCGCCTTGATAATCGTTTTGAAAAGGAGCTTGATCCGGTATCGGCGACCTATTCGCTTGCCCCGGATGGCAGCGTCAAGGTGGTGAACAAGGGGTATGACTTGACAAAACAGGAGTGGAAAACCATTCAGGGACGCGGCGTTTTTGTTGATGATAAAAACACCACCCAGGGTGCCCTCAAGGTCTCCTTTTTTGGCCCGTTTTATGCAAGCTACAATGTGATTGATCTCGACAAGGCGGGCTACCGCTGGGCAATGGTTTGCGGTCGCGACAAATCCTATTTCTGGATTTTGTCGAAAGATCCTGTCATGGCACCGGAGCAACTCAGTGCGCTTGTGGCCAAGGCGGCAACACTCGGTTTTGATACAGCAAAGCTGCGCTATCTTGGCAAAAAGAGGCCTTAACAATAATGCACAATAGGAACATGAACACAACCGTTGTCATAACCGGCAGCACACGGGGCATAGGGTTTGGCCTTGCTCGTTGCTTTCTTGAGAGAGGGTGCAATGTGGTGCTGAACGGACGCTCTTCTGAAAGTATCCGCAAAGCTACAGAGCAGCTTCAGGGCTATGGCGGGCGTGTGGCCGCCGTTTCAGGCGATATCAGCAGCCGGGAGGCAAGTATCCGGCTCTACGACGAGGCGGTCAGCCATTTCGGGCGTGTTGATATCTGGATCAATAATGCCGGTATTGGCCATGAGATGTGCAGCACCTGGGAAGTTGACCATCATGAACTCAGCCAGGTGCTCAGGGTCAATATTGACGGGGTCGTCTCCGCCACCATTATTGCGTTCCTGCGAATGAAAGAGCAGGGTGGAGGGAAGATTTTTAATATGGAGGGGCTTGGCAGCGACGGTTTTATGCTCAATGGCCAGACACTGTACGGCACAACCAAACGTGCGCTCACCTACTTTACCCGCTCTTTTGCCCAAGAAGCACGCGGCACATCGGTGCAGATTGGCACGATCAGTCCCGGCATGGTAGTGACCGACATGCTGCGCCGTACGGTCAGTGACGCTTCAGCGGAAAGTCAGAAAAAAAAGCAGTTTTTCAATGTCATGGCCGATGAAGTTGGGACCGTTGCTTCCTTCCTTACCCAAAAAATGGTTGCAACAACGGCTCAATCGCCCAAGATAAAGTGGTTGACCAAGCAAAGGATGATAGGGAAAATCCTGCTTGCCCCTTTCCGCAAGCGCAACTTCTTTGCCTGAAGCGCTCTTTTTTTCAGAGTGGAAGCCCGTACTCCGCAAGGATACTCCGGACATGCCGTGGCACCAGCTTTTCGAGCTGCTCCGGGTAGCGGAATTTGACATAGTAGTAATGCCGGATCAGGTGAAAGTCCACCGAGTAGTGGGCAAACCCGATCCCCTTCGGCCCGATCATGCCAAGCACTCCTGCAAGCAGGTTGCCGAGCCAGAGCGGAATCCTGCTTTTCGACGAATACTCTTTTTTCTCTCCTTTCATGCTCTCGATGATGCGTTTGGTCGTGCTCTCGACAAATGATCGACACTCCCACTTGCCAGATTCCGGAAACCGTTCGAGTTCCGCTTCAATCAGCTTCAGCACTCTTTGCCCTGTTTCCGTTCGTACCAGAATCCATTGCCGTTTCTGCTTCGGGAGCAGTTCTGCTCCGATATAGCCCACCGTAATGTCGGCAAGGCTGTTGAGATAGTCAAAGCAGCTCATACATGCCGGAGGGAAGATCGCTGGATTTGAAAGCTCTTCCGGAAGGCTGAAGAAGGGGACTTTTTCAACGCTTCCGTCAACGTGGCGGATGTGAATGCGGAAATCCTGCATGAACTCGATATGGCAGGCGGTATCGGGTGATTTCGACATTCTTTCCAGAATCCATGGCCATTTTGACCGTGCGACATTGTCCACGCAGGGAATTCCTATGGTCAGGATCTCCATCTCTCGCAGGTATTCGTGTCGCTCCTGAAAATCCCGGAGTGTGTGCAGGTGACATGCCGCTCCGATGACCAGGACTTTTTTCATTCCCAGACGATATGCGCTCTCAAGTGAAGATAAAACAGGGGAGAGCACCGGCTTATTGCCTCTTGTGGCATAGATTTCATCAAGGCTCCAGGCCAGCACAGGCTGAGAGAAAAAATGATGGCCGGGAGTATGCTGCAGCGATACGACCCCTTCAACAAGCTGTTCTTCACAAGCTCTCATGGCCATGCGGGTAATGATGCCGCTCCACTGCGATCCGGGTACCGGTTGTTTCAGTTGAGCCGTAAAGCGCTCAAGTGTGATGCCAAAGCGCATCTCTACCGGATCATCCAGACTTCGTTCCCGCCCGAAGAGCTTTTTCTCTCGCTCCCCCAGCCATCCGTTTTTAAACACACAGCTCATGATGCTTTGCTCAACCGGCCAAGCCTGAATTGAACAGAGACCGCATGAGCTGCAAAGTCCGTTTGTACGCTGTTTCTGATTTCTTGCTTCGATGACTGGTTCAACGCTTGTCATGTTGTTCTTGATAAAGCTATCCATTGCAGCACAAAAATTGCTATTATTCCATGTACAAGGGTGAAAACATAAAAGATAATCATTAAACGGATCATTGATACCGAATCCATGATACTGAAACGTATACAGTTGGAAAACTTTCGCGCAAAAGAGGAGGTGGTACTGGAGCTTGGAGCACGGCTGACGTTATTGATGGGTACCAATGGTTCGGGGAAAACCACTCTTCTTGATGGAATTTCAATTGGTTTGGGGGCTGCGTTGACCCATCTCCCTGAAGTTTCAGGGCGCTCGTTGAGGAAAAATGGTGATATTCGTCAGTCTGAAAATAAGCTGGCTCCCTATACCCGTGTTGCTCTTGAAACAACATCAGGGTTGAAGTGGGACAAAATTGTACGGCGCGACAAGAGTAAATTGACCAGTCAACTTGTACCCAGCGGTTACGGCGTCCGTGAGCTTGAGCATTTTCTTGACCGGGAAGTTATTGACCCCTCAAATCAAGGTGATGATTATTTGCTTCCGTTGTTTGTTTCCTACGGTGTCAGCCGGGCGTTGCTCGATGTTCCGTTAAGCCGAAAAGGGTTTCCCAAAAAACATCATCGACTGGAGGCGCTGGCCAACGCACTGAATGCCGTCAGCCGATTTAAATCTTCTTTTATCTGGTTTTACAATAAGGAAAATGAAGAACATCGACTACAGAAAGAGCATAGAAGTTTTGATGTTACCCTGAAGGAACTTGATGCCGTGCGTACGGCTATCAGTAGTATCTTTCCTGATATCTCCGAGCCCCATGTCGAACTGAACCCCTTGCGATTTATGATTAGACAGGGGGGCGAGTTACTGAATATTACCCAGTTAAGTGATGGTTATAAAACGTTGCTTGGATTGGTGATCGACCTGGCCTCACGTCTGGCAATGGCGAACCCGCATCTGGATGATCCTCTGGTAGCGGAAGCCATTGTGATGATTGATGAAATAGATCTTCATCTCCATCCATCCTGGCAGCAGCGTGTTGTGGGTGACCTTTTGAAAACCTTCAAGAATACCCAGTTCATCATAACAACGCACAGTCCCTATATTGTTGAAGCTCTTAACACTTATTTGAAACGTCACAAAATAGAGAAATTTCTGATTCAGGACGAGGAGATACTCAACACCTACTCTTTGAGCGCAGAAGAGATTACCGCCTATGTGATAACAAAGGAAGATGAGACATCGTTGATGAACCGAGAGGTTGAACTGCTCGATGATAGGCTCCTGGAAAATTTCAATAGCATAAACAGGCTTTACGATACCATGCGTGATATCGAATGGGAGCAAAAGAGATGATTAATGTTGCGCCTTTTGAGCATTGTCTCTGTCAGAAAATGGGAAACACCCTCGATTTGTGTGACGCAGTGTTGACGTTTTGCGAAAAAGGCAAGAAGGTTAAACTCGAAATCCGTCAAAATGAAGAGGCTAAAGCACTTGTACTGGATGGTTGCGTCTTTCAGGATAATGAACTCAAGTGTGATGGCTTGTTCCTGTTCAGGAGTGGCAACAAAAAGTTTGCTGTTCTGGTTGAATTGAAAGGTGCTCATGACATCCCTCATGCTTTCGAGCAGATAGCCCATGTGAAACGTTGCCGGACAGAGTATCGGGAGATGGTAGAAAGGTTTCAGAGCGATGGGGTCGGACAGCTTGTCGAAAAAGCCTTTATTGTCAGTAACGGTATGTTGAGCAAGCCCGAGCGGGAGTCTCTTGAAAATCAGCATGGTATCCGAGTTCGTGAGGTGCTGCATTGTGAAGCAACCACACCAGTTCCTGATTTGAGGCAGTACTTGTTTTAAATTTCCCCACATTCTCCGGTAAAGCCCATCCTCGGTCATTAACTCCGAATGCCCCCCGTTCCCTTCTTAAGCACAAGAATCCGGCCATATTGTTTCATCACTTTCAGCCGTTGCGTAATCGTTATAAGCGTCTTCCTTGTCGTAAAGGCATTCAGGGTCAAGGTCATCTCTCTTTTCGTCACGACGTCGAGGTTGGCGGCGAATTGCTTGAGACCGGGGCGATGTTGCCCCGCAGTTCCTCGGGGAGAACGGCGAAGGTGAGGCGGTCGAGCGCTTTTGTTGCGTTGCTGGGGTAGGTGATGCTGAGCTTCTCTACCTTAATGGTACACTCTGCCGGAAAGGGGAGGGGAGCGACGGGGGCGACAGTCTCTGGCTTGGCGTCGAGAATTTCAAAGAGGCGCTCTCCTGCGTGCTGGTCAGTTTCGAGGTGCTTGAGGGTGGAGGGCAGCGGCAGAAATAGCTCGAAGGAGGCCATGACTGATATTGAGAATACTTTTATAGTTTTGTTTTGTCAGCAGAATCCAGCTTACTTACTTTGGGCATCACAGAGTTATTCGGTAAGTTCTATTCATAGTTTTTGAATCCATTTACGGGCGCAGTGTGCATTCAGGTATTGCCAAATGTTTGCCGAATAACAAAAACAGAAAGGAATCGACAATGGCGTTTGAATTTCACCTGCCTTCGCTTGAAGAAATGCGTGCTACATCCGCAGGGATGGAAATGCTCCGCATGATTGACGATGACAACTTTCGAAGTGCTCTCATCAAGGGTGTTCCAGGTAGCGGGAAAACAACAGTTGCTATTCAACGGCTTGTGCGTCTTAATGCCCAGCAGAAAAAGGTTCATTTTGTAACTTATCAAAACTTGCTGGTTCTCGCTATCAGAAATCTTGTTCAAGGTTTGAAGGTTCCTGATTCTCGTGTAACTACTTTGAATATGTGGTATAAGCAACATACGGGTTCCGGTTATATCCCGTCAACTGCATCACAAATAAATTCTTGTCTTGATCATACTGATTTGGTGAATGGTGGATTGGATGAAATATTGATTGATGAAGGACAAGATCTTCCTATTTGTGTGTATGAAGCTGTTCCTCATTATGCGAAACGTTGCTTTGTGGGGGCTGATAAAAACCAGCAAGTGCATGCTGACGGTGCAGGGGAAGATCAAATAGCAGAATTGTTGGCGCGTAATTTTCCACCATATAAGCTTTTTCCTCTGGGACAGAACTTTCGAAATACTTATGAAACATACAGGTTTGCCCGACAGTTCATTCCACCAAAGAATTTTGTGGCATGGGATGAGAATATATTGGGGCGATTACAAAATCGTCGAGGTCCAAAACCAACAGTTATAACGTATTTAGATAAACGTATTAGAAATGAACATTTTCGAACTATTCTTGAGAATGCTCAAGGTAATGTCGCTATTTTATGTCCTTTGGGTGGATACAACGATGGTATTAATGAGTCTGTAGATCAGTTTCATGCATTTGTAACGGAGCTAAAATTTCAAAATGGTACGGATGTAAAAGCCACCAGATATCGCAATGGTATTGACATCCCTAACAATCTTGAACGTATTGTGGTTACAACCTTTATTTCTGCAAAAGGTCTTGAATTTGATACAGTTATTATTCCTCGTATTAACTTTAAGAAAATGATACCTGAAGAGTGGTATGTTGCCTGTACGCGTGCAAGTCGTAGACTATATATTTATCGTGATCTCGGAACGCCCCAATGTGATCCAATCGCTCTATTAGCAACTGACACTTATGATCTTATTGCGTTGGGAGCCGTACCTAAAGTAAAATTAGATGAGCTGCCATTTTAAAAAATGAAAAGATATGGAATATGGAAAGTCAGCAAATATTTGACAGAAAAGGGAAGAAGTATGAAATTCTTCAGAGTGGTGTGGAGTATGTAAAAGCGAACAAATCTGAGTGCATATTGCAATCCGGTAACACAAGGTGCATTAACATTCAAAAAGCACTTAAACAAGGCCTGATTGGTGAGGTTGTTATCGATAAAAAAGAGAATCTTTTTAATCAGAATCCGAGCGGACTTGATGGGACAGGTCTGGACCCGCTTGTTCTCAATGAGTCGGAAATGCAGGTAGAGGTGCAGCCAAAAATCCTAATAGCAAAAAACGATAATATCTATTTTATGCCGGTTGATCAGCTCCGTGCGCAAGTATTTCTTGCTCATGGGCTAATTTACCCTGCGATTTATGATAAAGCTGGTTTGTCAACGGATTTTGATGACAGCCAGCGGCAATCCCCGTGCGAACTGATGCTTTTCGCAACAGTACAGCCGATTAATAAAAACCAGCTTCTTTTGAAGATTCTGCTGCATGCCGATGAAATATCTTCAAGTGCTGAACGAACTGGAAATGTGATTTATCTGGCTTATCCACTTCCAATTTCTCGGCTTGTGGGTATTGAGATTCCCACCACAGCAGGAGATCTTAATCGTTTTATTGATGGATGGATAAAGCCTGATGTTCCTGTTCCAAGGCATCTTTTTAGTATAATTGCAACTCATTCGTCGGCTGATTCTGAAAAGGTTGATTTGGGAGTTCAACAAAGGAGTGTGGCACCGATTCTTGAAGTTGCCGAATCGATTTCAAAGTTTGATCGCTATCTTGGAGTCATGGCTTTTTTGCGCAATGCAGATCGTTATTTTTCTCAGAGAACAGGGCATTATGCTGATTTTCCAGAGGTTTTTTTCTCTCTTTGCGAACGGGTTATCGGGAATCTTGATCGTGATAGCGCGGTCCCTGATCCACTTTTCTTGGCTTTGCTTGATATTCAAGAACAATCAACCCTTGATTGGACACAGATACCAAGTTTAACGCAGTCGAAAGAGTCATATATAGAAAAAGAGAAAGCTCGAGCAATCGCAACAGAAATCTACAAGAGAACAGGGGAGAAGGATGCGCTTGCTCATGCTTTTAAGTCGCTTTTCAATGAAGATTATCGTTCAGCAATTGAGTTGCTCCAGAGTCCTGATTTGCCAGATGAAGCGGCAATTCTTGCTGTATTGTTCAAGTTTTCCGGACGCCAATCAAATGATCATCGAACAGTTAAGCAGCGTCTTCATGAAGACTGGTCTAACTCAACCAAGGCTTCTCTTGCCCTCTCAGCGCTTGGCGCATATTATGGCTATACGGTTTTGGATGCACGGGAAACTTCGCTTTATTCTGTACATCCACTTATTGCACCAATGATTGAAGGATATCCTCCAATAAAGTTTCATCTCGAAACTTTGTTGGAACGTCAGATAATTGAGGGCTTTTACCAACGAGCGTTTTTTCCAGAAGAGTCAATTCGTGATGCCAGCGCATTTTTTGCAGGGATTCGTACTGTCTCGAATTCCAAGCATTCAGGGTTGCCGAAGTTGTTAGTCAAGGATTCTTCTTATTCCGTTAGGGACTTGTGGGTTCGCCAGTATGATATCACACTTATTGGTCGTATCGTACAACGCCTCATGGCTTGGAACAGAGAATCTATTGATGAGCAGAGTCAAGTTGGGCAGTACTTATTTTTTAAGGTATCTTCTGATCCTTCTTTTGAATTTAAAATTTTCTATAAAGCCGGTAAACAGATTTTTAGTTATCGTATTGCAAAGAGCAAAGTAATTGATCTCATCAAAGAAGGGAAAATTGAGTGCGACTACAAGGTATTAAATCTTTTGCTTGAAAAGGATCTTCAACATAGTCAGCAATGATTCTTCAAGAACTCACAACAGAACTGACTCGCTGTCAATCACTTGGAGAGTGCGATGACTTTCTTTTGTTCAATCTGAACGAAATTCGCCCGATTTTTTATTCAGAGACATTTCATGAACTCCAGCAAAACAGCCGTCACTTTGAATATGAAGATTCATTCAATGCATTTGCTAATTCGTCAACAGGCGCAGCCATAAGGGGTGGTCAAAAACCAACTGATTCAGTTGTCGCCTTGCTTATTTTTTTTCTTTCATTGTTTGAAAAAGCCCAGCTATATAATTCGATACTTGCTGTTGCTGACCTTTTGCCTGATGGCTCACTTCGTTGTCGCTGCCAAGCTATCTTCAAATACAAGCACATAACCGACGCCTCGTCTGATTATATCACACGCTTTGATTGTATTCTTCAATTTCTTCAGGAAGCATGGAACTCCAGTTCTGATGTAGTGCGTTTGCAATGTGAAGACCTTCTTCATGAATATGCCTTTGAAGCTGTCCTTAAGCCATCGTATGTCGGTTGCGATATTCGGCAGGATGTTTTTCAATGCTTTACTGACGAACAAGCTCAACAGCGCTACCCCATTCTGAAAAAACTTCCGCATCAGTCTTTGCGCGATCTTGGTTTCGATGGTCTATCTTTGGCACTTTCAGAAGTAAGATCCAGAATCATTGAGTCACTTCACATCGAGGCTTGTGAATTGGTTCCTACAGCGTTGTTTGCTGGACTTTCGGATGAAGTTATTGAGGATTCCGTACCCATTTTTCAGGTTATTACGAGTCTTCCGGACTTTCTCAGCACTCAACTTTCTGTGATGAATGCTGTTTATTCTCCTCAACGCCAAAAGGCTCGATTTAACTTTGATTCTGATACCGATCAAAATCGAATCTATCTGGGGACTTACTTTCCAAGAACGGTCATCGAAAGTCAGAATATTTATCAAGAGCTTCTCTCAATACCAGTTATTTCTGATTCATTTTCAAAAAAGACAGCTATCCGGATTATGGATATTGGTTCTGGTACAGGAGCTGCTGTGATTGGTTTCGTTTTGGCATTGTCAAAATGGGGCAAATGCCAAGGGCCGGTTAAAATTACTTCCATCGACTATAATATTGATGCTCTTGATAAACAGAGGCAGATACTTGCCTCAGTGGGAAAGGAATTGTCTTTTGAACTCCAGTACCAGCCCTTGCACGTGCCTTTTCCATTTGATCTTGATGGTTTTGTCTCTGCGTTTACCAGTATCGCCGAACGAGAAGGTTCAGTATATGATGTAGTCTCTTGCTGGAAATGCTTGTGTGAGTTTTATAATGTCAATTTTGCCCAGGCCCAAGGTATTATCAAAAACACCCTCCGTTTGGCTTCGCAAATCCTCAAGTCAAACGGTTTTTGCGTTGTCGCTGATGTTACGACGAAAGATAACGCTTTTGAGTACTTTCCGATAACTCTCAACAGAGAGAGTAATGATCATGATCGCTCCCTTAATGCTATTTCAAGAACTATCCTTCCGGTACCATGCTCTCGGAATTCGTTGACTTGCCATACTCACTGTTTTACTCAACGCAGGTTCAAAGTAAGTCATCAACTTGCTCAAAATGACGAGACAAAAATCGCATATCGAGTTCTTGCACCGTTAGCATTTGCGGATTTGATTACGGCTTCATTCACTGACCACAAGGCTTATCGAGTGAATGCAGCTACGCCTACCGAAGCGTGTTTTGATGGTCATAAAAGTAAATCAACAGCTTCATACCCATCAGGGTTCACTAATTTATTTGAACAAGGAGTGTAAATCAATGTCATTTCAAGGGTGGGAAAAAACAAGGATAGTGCGGCCTAACGGTAATCAGACCGATGCAATTGCACCGGTCATTATCTCCGCCAGCCGGGCAACAGATATTCCGGCATTTTTCCCTTTGTGGTTCAGCAATCGTCTTAAAGCCGGGTATATGCTATGGACGAACCCGTTCAATGCAAAGCAGGTCCAATATGTTTCATTTCAGAATACAAGGGTCGTAGTTTTCTGGAGTAAAAATCCCAAACCACTTTTTCGATATCTTCCCGAGCTTGACGAGAGAGGCATTAACTATTACTTTCAGTTCACCCTTAATGATTACGAAAAAGAGGGTCTTGAGCCAAATGTACCATCGCTTTTACAGCGTGTAGAAACCTTTAAGGAACTTGTTGAGAAGGTGGGTGAAAAACGTGTAATCTGGCGTTTTGATCCGCTCATTCTATCTGATTCATTGACTATTGATGTCTTGATCGATAGAATTTCTCTTTTGGCTAATATTTTGCAAGGATACACCGAGAAGCTGGTTATTAGTTTCGCGGATATCAAGCAGTACAAAAAGGTACAGAACAATCTTACTCGCCAGCAAATTAACTATAAGGAGTTCACTTTGGAGCTGATGACTGAGTTTGCAGAACGTCTAAGCCAGCTCAATCGTGAATGGGGACTGAAAATCGCTACCTGCGCAGAAGATGTTGATCTTGTTGGTATAGATCGCAACAGATGCATTGATGATAATCTTATGGTTGACCTTTTCAAGAGTGATGACAAACTCATGGGCTTTCTCGGATATAGTTCCGATCTTTTTAGTGATGTACCAACCTGGACATATAATAAAGATAAAGGACAGCGCAAAGCGTGTGGCTGCATTGTCAGCAAAGATATCGGGATGTATGACACCTGCAACCATCTCTGCGCCTACTGCTATGCCAACATGTCGAGCGTTGCCGTGCAAAATAATCTCAGAAAGCATAACCCGGCATCGGAGACGCTGATTGCGTGAAGATGTTCAATACTCTGTTTCGTTATCGGTGGTTCTATCAGCAGTTTAAAGCAATTTTGAACAGAGAAGCTTTGAATATTCAATCCACTCCTGTCGGCCATTCAATGCGTCAAAGGTGTGATGATGCAGCTTTTTCATTGCCGTTCCGAACTTGGAAGCAGGTGTTTGTCTCTACTTGGCAAGAGCTGCTTTCCGCGCCCGGGAAGAAGTTGTTTCAGACGATCATGATCAAGAATATCTTCAATCGTGCATGAATCGTCGGTTGCTGACAACACCATTCGCAGGCTCTGGTTTCCTCTAAAGGTGTAAAGGTTTTCGCCATTTGCCGAAATCAGCTTGCGAAGCTTGGCGTGATGATAAAAATCCTCTTGCGAGGTTGCTGTTAACTCGTTGATTGCTCGTGAAAGTTGCCCCTGCTCTCTCTGACTCAGTGATCGAAGCGCAACCTCTGCCCTGCGTTTGACGGTTATCCGCATGTTTTTATAGGCGTTATAATATAAGCTTCAAGAAATCCTGCATCATTGTGAGCTGGTGAAAAAAGTAAAAAAATACGTGACTCTTCCCTGTATAAAAACCTACCCAACCATTTTAATGATAATACATTTTTTCAGATAACGCCAATAAGGTTTCATTTCCTATACTCCACAATGTTCTTCTCCGCTGAGTTTAATGCCGAGCGGCTCAAGACAGAATGAGAGGGATAGTGTTGGAAAGTTGTATGTTTGAAGCATGGTTTTTCATGCACCATACGGGATTTTTCGGCAAATAACCCTATCAAGGAAGAGCATACGATGCACATCCCTGATCGTATCACCATTGACTCCAATATTTGTCATGGCAAGCCATGTATTCGCGGACTGCGTTATCCGGTAGAAAATGTGCTCGAATGGCTGGCTGGCGGTATGACCATTGATGATATTCTTGGTGACTATGAGGATCTTGAGCGGGATGATATTCTCGTCACGTTAGCTTATACCGCACCATAGTCTGTTTAACGAGCTGTATCAAATGGAGATGCCGATGCCGATTACCTACGGACTGATGTGGAAGTTCCGGAACTTCCCGGCTGCATGGCCGATGGCGGGACTTATGAAGAGGCTCTAACGAATGCTCAAAGAGTTATGGACAAGTGGGTAGGGACTGCTCATACTCTTGGAAGGCAGGTGCCGGAACCAAAGGGGCGGCTGATGTATGCGTGATTATGTGGATGCCACATGCTGCAACTCCCACATTCTTCGATAAAGCCCATTCCCCTGCATCAACTCCCCATGCACACCCTGCTCCACAATCTTGCCCTTTTCAAGCACAAGAATCCGGTCGTACTGCTCCATTGCCTTTGATCGATGGGTAATGGTTATCAGCGTTTTCCCCGCACTGATGGCGTTCAGGGTCTGGGTCACCTCTCTCTCCGTAACGCCATCAAGGTTGGCGGTTGCTTCATCAAGAATCATGATGGGGGCACGTTGCAGCAGGACTCGGGCGATGGCGATGCGCTGGCGCTCTCCTCCGCTCAGTTTCATGCCGTGCTGGCCGCACCATTCGTCGAGCTTTGCGGTGAAGTGGCTGAGCCCGGCGGCGGTGAGTGCTTTTTTGATATCGTCGTCGGTGGCTTCCGGCCCGGCAAGGGTCAGGTTTTCGCGGATGGTTTCGGCGAAGAGGTAGGTGCGCTGCGAGACGAGGGCTATCTGGCGGCGCAGCTCTTCGGGGTCGAAAAGGGTGATGTTGTGGCCTCCGATGGAGATGCTCCCTTCACTGCTGTTCCAGAAGCGCATGAAGAGTGAGGTGATGGTCGATTTGCCTGCGCCGCTCGGGCCGACAATGGCGATATGCTCTCCGGGGAGAACGGTGAAGGTGATGCGGTCGAGCGCTTTTGCAGTACTGCCGGGGTAGGTGAAGCTGAGCTTCTCTACCTGAATGGTATGCTCTGCCGGAAAGTGCAGGGGAGTGGCAGGTGCAACGGTCTCCGGCTTGGCATCAAGAATTTCAAAAAGGCGCTCTCCGGCGTGCTGGTCGGCTTCGAGGTGCTTGAGGGTGGAGGGCAGCGGGAGAAAGGGCTCGAAGGAGGCCATGACGGCGAGGGTAATGACAGTGAGCGAAATCCCGTTGACCGCTCCGGTAGAGATTGAGGGGATGAGCGCCCAGAGAATGGCGATGAGGGCGCCGTTCATGAGAAGGCCGGTGAGCGATTCGTGCAGCCCTTCGATGATGGCGTTCTTTCTTTGGAGCTGGAGCTTGCCGCTCTCGGTACTCTGCATGGCGGCGAGGTGCGCCGGAAGTTGTCCGTAAAGTTGCAGCTCTCCTATCCCCTGAAAGAGGTCGAGCGCCAGCACCTGCTGCTCCGCCTTGTGGTTCATGATGCCGACCTGAACGCCACGGCTCAACTGGCGGGTGAGGAGCGGGACACCGATGCCTGCAAGGGTGTGAAAACAGAGGATAAGCAGCGCCGCCTGCAGCGAGTAGACGCCGAGGAGAGACCACATCAGCGCAGCCACAAGCAGTGCGGTGAGTGGCGGGCCGATCACTCGGGTGTAGATATTTTCAAGGCTCTGGATGTCGTCAACAACCCGTTGCAGCAGGTCGCCGCTCTTGAAGTGCATGAGACGTGCCGGTGCGAGGGGCTCAATGGCGTCGTAAAACCATAACCGCAGTTTTGCGAGAATCTTGAAGGTGATGTTGTGGGAGATGAGCCGTTCAGCGTAGCGGAAGACTCCCCGTGCAAGACCGAAAAAGCGCACTCCCGCAATGCCGAGCTGAAGCGTCACCATCGGCGGTTGCAGGGCCGCTTTGGCGATAATGTAGGCGGAGGTCATGAGAAGCCCGATGCCGCTGCCGGTGGTGGCAAAGCCAATGAGTGCGGCGAGGGCCATCCACCAGAAGTATGGCTTGACCAGTGCAATAAGGCGAAAAAAAGTTTTCATGAGTGGTTGTCCTGTTGCAGAAGGAGTGCCTCCTGATAAAAGCCTCCATTGGCGATCAGCTCGTCATGGGTGCCGCACTGGGTGATTTTTCCCTCGTTGACAACGATAATCTGTTCAGCGGATCGTATAGTTTCGAGCCGATGGGCAATAATAAGGGTGGTTCTGCCTTTCATCAGCTCCTGGATGGAACGGCGTAGCGTTGCTTCGAGCTCCGGGTCGGTGTGTGAGGTTGGTTCGTCGAGCACCAGCAGCGAGGCGTTTTTCAGGAAGGCGCGGGCAAGTGCCACCCGTTGCGCCTCTCCTCCGCTCAGCCGGGCCCCCTGTTCGCCAATCATGGTCTCAAGGCCATCGGGCAGCGAGCCCACAAAAGTAGTCAGGCCGCTCTTTGTCAGGGCGCTCTCGACCTGCTCTGCTGATGCATCCGGTCGCGCAAGGAGAATATTCTCCCTCAAGGTGGCGTTGAAGAGGTAGGGGTGCTGCGGAACCCATGAAATCTGGGCGTGCCACTCCTCAAGCGGGATGGCGTGAATCGGGTTGCCGTCAATGGTGATGTTCCCTTCACCGGGCACCTGAAATCGGAGGAGCAGGTTGATCAGGGTACTCTTTCCTGCACCGCTCGGCCCGATGATGGCGGTGGTTTTTCCGGCGGGAATGATAGCGTTGATCCCCTCAAGTGCCGGTCGGGAGCTTCCTGGATAGCTGTAGGTAAGGTCAGTGAAGGCTATGGGGCTCCTTCCGGCGCTCTCCTGCACCCCAACGGCGGCCTGCTGCACAGGAGCAGGGAGACTCTGGTCAAGAATGGCAAAGATCTCCTTGGAGGCGCTGACACCCTCCATCCCGGCATGAAATTTGGTGCCGAGCTGACGCAGCGGGAGGTAGAAGTCGGGGGTGAGTATCAGCACAAAGAGCGCGTGCTGAAAGGTGAGTTTTCCACCCATAAGACGGAGCCCGATACCGACAGCAATGATTGCCATGCCGATGGTGCCCACCAGCTCAAGCGTCAGGGAGGAGAGAAAGGCCACTTTCAACACGCGCATGGTGGCGTGGCGAAAGCTTTCGCCTGACTCTTCGATAGCGTCGTGCTGCCGCTTGCTCTGCGCAAAGAGTTTCAGGGTTGGCAGCCCTTGCAGCACATCAAGAAAGAAGCCGCTCATTCGGCTCATGGTTTTCCATTGCTTTTCAGTCATGGCGCTGGCCGATTTTCCGATCAGAATCATGAAGACGGGGATAAGGGGCGCCGTGAGGAGCAAAATGGTGCCGGAGATAGGGTCGCCGGGCATGATGGTGCCCGCAATCAGGAGCGGCGTAAAGAGAGCAAAAAAGAGCTGCGGAATATACTGACTGTAATAGGCATCGAGCGCTTCAACCCCTTTCAGCAGGGTGGTACTGAGCCGTCCGCTCTGCACCGACTTGGCATAGAGTGGCCCGAGGGTGCCAACCGTGCTGATGAGCCGGGTGAAGACTTTCTCGCGGATAATGAGCGTGCCCCGGTTCGCTTCGGTATGGGAGAACCAGTTGAAGGCCATCCGCAGGCTGCTGAAGAGCGCAAAAAGGCCGAGAGGCAGCACAAGTCTCTCTATGCCGCTCTTCTGGATAAAGGCGCTGTCGATCACCAGGCTGAGGTAGAATGCCTGGGCAATCAGCATTGCGGCAGCCAGAACTCCCGATATGATCGAAACAATAAAGGGCCGCCCATCTTCTTTAAGTAACTGAAAGAGGCGCCGGTCAATATTCATGGTTCATGCGTGTCCGTTTTTTTGAAAAGGGGTTATAGTGTACATAATAAAAGGATTGTATGCAATGGGGTAGGCTTGTATGGGAATGGTTAATGGGGGTAATGAGTTCCCGGGGGGGGTGTTAAAGTATTCTGGCTGTCAAGGGTTGAGTACAAAAGTTTGTTCTTTTTATCGTAAAAAATGTGCTTCTTGATGTTGAGTCGACCCACACCGATCCGGGTGTCCTGATAATGTTTGAGCATAGAAAATCATGCAACTCCTTCTTGAAGTGCCAGGCAATGTGCCTGATGCAGCTCAATGCACACCGCAGCAATTCATAAAAGAGGCCAAATTGGCTATGGCCATCAAACTTTTTGAAATGAAACGGCTCTCGTCGGGGATGGCTGCTACGCTCATCGGCATGAGCAGGGTAGAATTTCTGGCTGAACTGCACCGATATGGTGTCCCAATGATTGATCTTGATCAGAACGAACTTGCCCAGGATGTCAGCAATGCCTGATCAAACCAAAGTGGTTGTTATCAACACCACGCCACTTATTGCATTGACTGCCGCAACCGGAAACCTTGATGTGCTTCGTTGTTTGTACTCAAGGGTTGTCGTCCCCTATGAGGTGGCTAAAGAAATCAGGGCTGGTGGGCGCGATGCTTTTGGAATTGAGGTATTTGAGCAGGCATCATGGCTGGACATTAGCCCCGAGCCATTGGAGCTCATGCCCTATTTGTAAAACACCCTTGATAGCGGAGAAGCGTCGGTCATACAAACCGCCTTGCAGCTTGGCATTACTCTGGTATGCATTGATGAACTCCTTGGCAGGCGTACTGCTCGTTTGTCAAACCTGAATGTTACCGGCGCTATCGGTGTACTGCTGAAAGCAAAATCTAAAGGGTATAGCGTCTCCATGCCTGATGCAATAAGCCGGATGCGTGAGCACGGCATCTGGCTCAGCCAAACGGTTATCAATTTTGCCCTGACACACTGAAATAAAGTAACTTGTACATTGAAAGTGTTTTCACAAATCCCTGGAACCAAACAGCAATCATCATGAAACTTCTTGCTAAAGCTTGCTTTGCCCGGTTATAGATAGTGCTTTTGTTCACCAGTTTGAGTATGGTGTTGGTTTCAGCAGTTTCTTTTGCGGTCACAATTGGTGAACAGTATCGAGGTGGTATTGTTTTTTATGTTGATGGCACAGGTCAACACGGTCTTGTTGCCGCAAAGGAGGATATGCGGGGTCACTCTTCGGGTATGGATGAAGGATATTTTATCTGGTCGGATGTAAAATCGGTCTGTAATAGGCTGGTGAGTAATGGTTATAGTGACTGGTTCTTGCCGAACCGTTGGCAACTGAATCAGCTCTATCTCCGTAAGGATGATGTTGGCGGTTTTGCGGATTACGGCTACTACTGGAGTTCTACGGAGGACGGTGCGTATATCGCATGGTACCAGAACTTCAACGTTGGGTTCCAGGCCCAGTGCGGTAAGGCGGCCGATATTCGAGTTCGGGCTGTTCGGGCTTTTTAACCATGTGCGACGTGAAGTCGAGTAACCGAATTGTTCTTTGCAGAACCAACGGTGTCGTCAGTTGGCCCCACCGTCATACGCAGGGAGAGTCATCGCGCTTCTGATGCCTGACCGGCAAATAGTTGATATAGCTCAAATCTACCTGGACAATTATTTTATGCCATGCGCCCTCAAGGGGGATGCCTTGCATTTGGCATACGCCTCGTTTTATAAAATTGATTTTTTATTAACCTGGAACTGCAATCACTTGGCGAATGCCAACAAACGCCAGCATATTCGTGTGATAAATGCCCGATTGAACCTGCCGACACCGGAAATTGTCACTCCATTAGAATTATTTTCGGAGAAACCTGATGAATGATAATGAACTTCTGATCGAAAAAGTCAAAACCCAAAAAATTCTGGACGAAAGAGCTGAGCACGATCTTGCCAAATATGTTGCAGATACCCATGCCAGAATAGAAGCTTTGGCGGCTCGGTTGGAATTAAAACTGACTTATGGAACACCTGCCAACAAGTCAGCAGCAGCATAGGTTTGAGTAGAAGAGCGATAACGGTTTTACCGTTCAGCAGTTTTTTTGCTCCTCCCGGCGTTGAATATCTACAGTGTCCAGTTTTGAATTACGCCATTGCATACCGCACTGCAAGCAAAGGAAAATACTGGTAATACCGCAATTTTCACTATATTCGTTCTACATTTTCGGGTAGTGTCGTATAGAGTTACTTCCATACATCATCATGAGGCTTGTTGCAGAAGCCAGCTTCTCTTTGTTGTGGAATGTAGCATTGCGTACAGGGCTGCGTGTTGCAATAAAAGTCAATTCGGTGTAAAATGGAATTAACGGAGCGTTTCTATGGGTCTGCAACTTGGTGAAGCCATAAAAATTGTGGCGCAAACAAAGGTCTATCTGTTCTATCGAGCCGGGGTGTACGGCGCTGTTGCCTTTGCTGTGGCGTTTTTTCTTGCGGTTCTTGTGCTTGTTGGCGCCATCTTCGGGGGGGGCGCGGCGATTGTGCTTTTTTTTATTGCGCTCTTTGCCGGCGGCTTTGGGTTCAGACTGCTGCGTGAATATGTGCTCTATCTTCTTCAGGCGGGCCATATCGCCCTGATTACGGAAATTGCCTCAAAAGGGAGCCTGCCGTCGGGTATCTCTCAGACTTCGTGGGCAAAAGAGCGGGTGATGCACTATTACAAGGAGGTGAGTGTGCTTGCCCTGGTCGATCAACTGGTGAAGGGAGTGCTTGTTGCGCTCAACCGGACGCTCTTTAATGTGATGAACGTTTTGCCCATACCGGCATTTGAGGGTCTTGCAAGTATGGTGCAGCGTATCGTGAATTTCAGTTTGACCTATATTGATGAGTCGGTTATCGCCTATACCTTTCGTACCGGAAACGAGAATGTTTTTGATGCGGCAAAATCAGGGATTATCATCTACTGCCAGTCATGGAAAGCGCTGCTCAAGAATGCCGTGGCCTTGACGCTTCTGAGTTATGTGTTTGTTGTGGCGACGACCATTCTTTTTATGATTCCGCTTGGTGTTCTCGCCTTGTTTCTTCCTGCATCCCTTGGATTTTTAAAGTTTGCGCTTTTTGTGCTGGCCATTTTTCTTGGCATATCGGCAAAATGGATTCTTTTCGATCCGATTGCATGCACCTCAACACTTCTCACTTTTCTGAAGGAGGCTGAATCGACCAAACCAGATCCGGCATGGGAAGCAAAAATCGAGGCGGTCAGCGACAAGTTCCGCACCCTGAAAGCCAAAGCCGCAGAGGCAACGCGCACTCCGGCAGCATCGGGGTTGCAGGGATGATGAGCCAATACCAGAGAGCAGTCGTCGCAGGCACTGTTCGCAGGGAGACCTTCGACAGCACGCTGGCCTTTATCGAGCATACGTTCTGATGGAAGGGGGGGCTGAAAAAAAGGGCTTTTCGTTCAAGACGCTTCTCGGCTTTCTTGGTCCGGGTTTTCTTGTGACGGTTGGTTTTGTTGATCCCGGCAACTGGGCAACCAATATAGAGGGAGGCTCCAGATTTGGGTATGAGTTGCTCTGGGTGGTCACTCTCGGTACGCTCATGCTGGTGCTCATCCAGCATTTGGCGGCCAAACTCGGCATTGCCACAGGTAAATCTCTCGCGGTCAATATCCGTGACCATTTTTCCGGGCCGGTCAGCGCTTTTCTTGGTGTGAGTGTTGTGCTTGCCTGTATTGCGACCGATATTGCCGAGCTTCTGGGAGGCGCTATCGGTTTTGCCCTGCTTTTCGGTATGCCGCTCTGGATGGGAGCACTACTGACGCTTCTTTTAAAGATTTTCCTGATTATCAGCCAGCGCTACCACCGGGTAGAAACCATCATTGTGGGTTTCCTCGGCATTATTACCCTCTGTTATCTTGCTGAGCTTTTCATTGTGAGGCCGGAGTGGTCAGGAGTCGCATCCGGGCTTGTGGTGCCGAGGGTTGGCCGGGAGAGCATTTATGTTGCACTGGCCATTCTTGGGGCGCTGGTGATGCCGCATAATATTTTTCTTCATTCAAATATCATTCACAGCAGGGAGTGGGGGATTTCGGAGGAAGAGAAGAGGGAGTTGCTTCAATATGAAAAGATGGATACTATCCTCGCCATGACGCTTGGTTGGGTGGTGAACTCTTCGATGATCATTGTTGCGGCTGCCGTCTTTTTCCATAATCATGTTCCGGTCAACAGTATTGAGCAGGCATCGGCAACGCTGAAGCCGCTTGCCGGAGCGTTTGCGGGGCTGCTCTTTGCCGTGGCACTTGTTTTTTCGGGGGTAGGCTCTTCCATTACCTCCTCTATGGCGGAAGCCGATGTAATAACGGGTTTTCTTGGCAAACCGGCGGATCCTCGAACAACGTTTTACCGTATTGCGGTTTTTGTTACGGCCCTTCCGGCCCTTCTCGTTATTTTCTTCAGTTTCGACAGCTTTCGCGTTCTTATTTTGAGTCAGGTGGTGTTGAGCCTGCAACTTCCCTTTACCCTTGTACCGCTTGTGATGCTCTGTCGTAACCGCAAGGTGATGGGCAGTTTCAGAAGCGGAAATGCGGAGTTTATTGCTGCCGCTCTTGTTACGGCGCTTGTTCTTGCTCTTAACGGCTATTTTCTTTATACGACCATGACGGGAGGAAGGTGAGATGAAGATTTACAGGGAGATTCTTGTGGCTATCGACTGTTCTCCGGTTGATGATTTCCTTGTCGAAGAGGTGTCGGCGCTTGCCCGGCAGCTTGGAGCCAGGCTGCATCTGTTGCATGTTGTCCATTCCCATACCCTCGATCAGGAGCGCTTTCTTCGTGCAGAGTCAGCGCTTATTCTCGACCGCTACCGTCAGAAGCTGGAGTCGGAGGGGATTGCGGTCACTGTTGTGCAGAGGAGCGGTGAGCCGGAGCGGGAAATTCTTCAGGAGATTGAGGAAAAGAGCTATGACCTTGTGGCCATGGCTGCTCATGGTCACTCTCTGCCTGAAAGAATTCTTTTCGGGAGTGTTTCAAGGAGTGTGCGGCAAAACATCTCCATACCACTCTTTCTTGTCAGTCCTGATCGTTGAAAAGCTTGTTTGATGGCTTTACGAGCAGCACCTCTTCGCGTTCGACGATGACCTGGCCCGCAGCGAGCTTTTTGCCGTGCCGGACATACTTTTTCAGGGTGTAGATTACCGGAACCAGTGAGGAGTGTTTTGCCGATGAGTACCAGGCGGCAATTTCAGCGGCTTGCCGGATGGCGGTGAGATTGTGGAGTGTGGTGCCCTTGAGAACGCAGTGTGAGCCGGAGGCGCCCCGGGCGTGAAGCCAGATATCGGTTGGTTTGGTGTGGCTGAAGGTGAGGAGATCATTGTTTGCCGCATTTTTTCCGACCAGAAGGGTGATGGATGGTGAGAGTTCCACGGTTCTGAAGAGCGGTGCGGTGCGGATGTTTTTCAGTGCCGGAGCGCCCTCTTTGCCCGGTTGAGTATTCTGTTGCTGAAGAAAGCGGCGAGCCTCTCCCGGGCTTGAAATACCCTCGGTTGCGGCAAGAAGCTCTTCAAGTGCGAAGCTCTCTTTTTGAAGCTTATCCTGCCGTTCTTCCATTTTTTTGCGTTTTTCCCTGATTTTTGAGGCTTTCGAAAAATACTCTTCCGCATTTTTCTGGAGGGTCAGAGCCTCTTTTAAAGCAATGGTTTTGTCGGGCGTACCCGCTTCAAAAATGTTTTTGACGGTGATGCTCTGTCGCTCTCTTCCTTCCTGGTAGAGTGATGCCATGAGCAGGTGGCCGCATTGCTCGTAGTTTCGGGCAAATTGGTCGAGCAATTCGGGATTGAACCCTTCGAGCGTTTTCCGGGTTTTTCCGAGTTGTCGCAGCAGTTTGGTTCGCATCTCTTTCAGCTCCTCTTTTGTTTCAAGGAAGTGCTGCATGGTGAGGGTGTAGTGGGCAAGCCCCTCGAGAACTGAGTCGAAAGAGCGTCCCTGCGAAGGGGCGTTGTGCAGGAGGGTGAAGTGCGGCTCACCATTCTCTTTTTGCCAAACTTTTGGCTGCGGGTCGAGCAGCTCAAAAAAAAGTGATTGAAATGCCCTGAAGAGCGCTTCGGGGTTGTCGTTGCTTCCAGCCCGGTTCAGCACTTCTTGTACCAGCGCTCGGTCAAAGCCAGGAAGGGTGGCCGAAAGCTTCTCTGTTCCCTCTTCGTATTTTTTGGCATTGAATCGCTCCAGAAAAAGAACCTTGTTCATGGCCAGTGTTTCAAGTGTTCTTAAAAGTCCGGAAGAGTCAGGGGCAGCATGAAAGGGCTGGCCGGCAAGGCTGTTTTTATGCTTGAAGGCATCGGTAATGCGGTGCTCTCTGACAAGAAAGAGGTTGGTATCTGAACTGAAGAGCCTGAGCACCAGCAGGGCCTCATCGGCAAGATGGATATAAATTTCGCGGTCAACGGGGGAGATATCGACGCTTTTAACGGGTTGCATTGAAAGCTCGCTCATTACATTTGCTGAATTGCGTACTTTCCGTTTTGCTCCCTCTTTTGTAGAGAGGCCGAGGAGGGGAGTGTGGGTGACGAGAAGAAGTTGCAGGCGCTGGCCTTCGCGGGTTGTAAACGCGAGAATAACTTCGTTTTTATGTTCTGAAAAGATTTCAGAGAGGTGGCCGCCCGCAAGATGCTCTTGCAGTTCCATGGCTGCATGATAGAGCGTAAAGTAGTTTCGTAGCATGATCCCTGTGAATTGGTTGCGTGAGGGTGATCTTTTTTTTTATTTTATGTCTATGCGTCGCCTCTCTTTTATAATGTATTAAAAAACAGGACTATGCCGGAAGAAACGAAGAGCGGATGCTGTTGCACAAGCGCGGAAGGAATGGAGGGCTCAGTGCATGAAAAGCGGCTTGGGTGGCATGAATATTTTATGAATGTCGCTCAGCTTATTTCACGCCGGGCTACCTGTACGAGGGGTCATGTCGGAGCGGTCATTGTGAGGGAGAACAGTATTCTTTCTACCGGGTACAACGGGGCTCCATCAGGGCTTCCCCATTGCAATGACAGCAATTGCCGAATCTACCGCAGCATACATCCCGACGGAACGGTCGAGGAGAACTGTGTCAATGCGATCCATGCGGAAATCAATGCTATAGCCCAGGCAGCAAAGCATGGGGTGTCGATCAGGGATTCTGATATTTATATTACGGCGAGCCCCTGTATTCACTGTCTTAAAGTGCTCATTAACGTTGGTATAAAGACCATCTACTATGACAAGCCCTATAAAATAGAGCATATCGACGAATTACTGAGGCTTTCCGGCATCAAACTGGTGCAGGTCAACATGCCACTTGAACAGAAGGGGTGAGGCCGATGGAGCAGCGTGATGATCTGTTTTTTATGAGGCGAGCCCTTGAGCTTGCAGCACTGGGGGCAGGCAGAGTGAGTCCCAATCCGATGGTGGGCGCGGTTCTTGTGTGTGACGGAGAAGTTATCGGCGAAGGGTATCATCAGCAGTTTGGCGGGCCTCATGCCGAAGTACATGCCATCGCTTCTGTGGCTGACGAAGCACTGCTTTGCCATTCGACGCTCTATGTGACGCTTGAGCCCTGTGCCCATTTTGGTAAAACACCCCCTTGCAGCGATTTGATTATTGAAAAGCGAATACCCCGCGTTGTTATCGGCTGTCGTGATCCTTATAGTGAGGTTGCCGGAAAGGGGATTGCAAAACTTCAGGCCGCCGGTGTTGCGGTAACGGAAGGGGTGCTTGAGGCGGAGTGCAGAACATGCAATGAGGCCTTTATCAAAAGCCATACAACAGGGTTGCCCTTTGTTGCCCTGAAGCTGGCCCAGACGCTTGATGGTAAAATTGCAACTTCGCTCGGAGCCTCCCGATGGATTACCGGTGAGGAGTCGCGAAGTGAGGTGCACCGTCTCAGGAGTATCTATGATGCGGTGATGGTCGGTGAGGCGACGGTTCGTGCTGACGATGCCCAGCTTACCGTCCGGCACTGTTCCGGACGAAATCCACTCAGGGTTGTGCTTGATTGCCAACTGAGTCTGCCGTTGGAATCGAAAATTTTTGACTCCGAGGCGCCGACTCTTGTTGTGGCCTCATCCCTCTATGCCGGTTCACCCAAGGCCGCGCTCTTAAAGGAGAGAGGGGTGATGCTGCTTTTTGTCGATGAGCATTCCGGCAAGCTCGATTTGCGCCAGGTGCTTGTGGAACTGCATCAACGGCAGGTACTTTCTGTACTGGTTGAGGGAGGAAGCCGTTTATCGGCGTCATTCATTCGTGAAAAGCTTGTTGATAAAATACTTATATTTGTAGCGCCAAAGCTGTTCGGAGGTGATGCCTTGAGTGCGTTTGCGCCTCTTGGTGTCAGCATCCCAAGTCAAGCGATGAATCTCTCTTTCGGGGTGCCGCAGTTTTTTGGCCATGATCTGCTTCTTGAGGCTTATGTTGAGGCTTGAAGCGGCGAATTCGTATCAGAGAGTGAGAGTCAACATAAAACGGGGTTTGTAATGGCTAAGAAATATCCAAAAAGGAGGCTTCTTATGGTTGACCGTTTTGTCAATAACAGTGATCTTGGAAAGTTGATTTTGCGGCTTTTGGTTGGAATACTGCTGCTTTTTCATGGGATAGACAAGCTTCAGCACGGATATGGTTTTGTGGAGCAGATGCTTGTCAAAGCAAGGTTTCCCGGCTATTTTTCACACCTGGTGATTGTGGGTGAACTTCTTGCTCCTTTTTTCATGATATTGGGGCTTTATACCCGTCAGGCTGCACTGATTCAGTTTTTTGTCATGCTGACAGCAATTTTTGTTTTTCATTCCAAGGAGCTCTTTTCAATGTCGCTGCATGGCGGATATGCTCTTGAGCTTCAGGCATTTTATCTTTTTGGCGCACTTGCCGTTTTCTTTTTTGGTGCCGGACGCTTCAACCTCGCTCGTGGCACCGGGCCGTGGGACTGATGGGGTTGCTGGTGCGTGGCATTGATTTTTTCGTTTTGTCGTATAGTTGTAGCAATTTTTTTTAACCTGAAACTTTTTTATTTATGGCACAGATCACCTTCAAGGGTACTCCCGTTGAAACCGTTGGCTCTCTTCCCGCTAAAGGCTCGGAAGCTCCTTTCTTCTGTCTGGTAAAAACTGATCTCTCTGAGGCGGGCCCTGCCGATTTTGCAAGCAAAAGAGTGGTTCTTAACATCTTTCCGAGTCTTGATACGCCAGTTTGTGCCAGTTCAGTCAGACGCTTCAATCAGGAGGCATCATCGCTCGACAACACGGTTGTGCTCTGTATTTCCGCCGACTTGCCTTTTGCGCAGAGCCGTTTTTGTGAAACCGAAGGGTTGAAGAATGTGGTTTCACTTTCAGTTTTCCGATCTGCGCAGTTCGGCCTGGATTATGGTGTGACAATCACTTCTGGCCCTCTCAAGGGACTTCTTTCGCGTGCTATTGTCATCATTGATGCTGACGGGATTGTGCGCTATACAGAGCAAGTTGCTGAAATTGTTGAAGAGCCAAATTACAGCGCAGCACTCAAGGTGCTTGCATAAACAGCGATGTTTACAGGAATTATCAAGGATGTTGGCCGGGTGGCGGGCGTGACGCGGCGGCAGGGTGGCCTGCGGCTCAGGGTGCAGTTCGCCAATGCGGACGAGTTTACTGACTTTTCGGTCGACGAGAGTGTGAGCATCAACGGCGTTTGCCAGACCGTTGTCGCTCTTGGTGACGGGTGGTTTGAGGTCGATACGGTCGAGGAGACGCTGTTGAAAACAACGCTCGGTGCGCTCCGTCATGGGGCGCTCGTGAACCTTGAACGGGCGGTTCGTCCTCTTGACCGTCTTGGTGGCCATTTTGTGCTCGGCCATGTTGATTGCGCTGCGGTTGTCCAGGCGGTCAAGGAGCTTGGCTCCAGCCGTGAACTCTGGATAGCCTTTCCTGATGCTTTCAGTCCCTTCATCGTCTCTGCCGGTTCGATAACGATTGACGGCATCAGCCTGACGGTTGCAAAACTTGAAGCGCAGCTTTTTGCCGTGGCGGTTATCCCCTATACCTTTGCCCATACCACCATTCATGAGCTTAAAGCGGGAAGCCGGGTGAACCTTGAGTTCGACATTCTTGGAAAATATGTGGCGCGTCAGCTTGGTCATTTCTCCTCTCCAGTTGCGGTCGCTTCAAAAATTGATGAGGGATGGCTCAGGGAACAGGGATTTTAGATGGCTGATACCGACAACATGCAGTCCGACCTTTTCGGCTTTTCCGCCACCCCATCTGCAGGCGATTATTTTCAGCCGCTTGCTGAACGGGTTCGTCCGCGTACCCTCGACGATGTGGCCGGGCAGGAGCATCTCGTAGGTACGAATGGACCGCTTCGCAAGTTTCTGGCTGGCGCTCAGATGCCTTCAATGATCTTCTGGGGTCCTCCCGGTTCCGGCAAAACCACTCTCGCAGAAATCTGCGCCACATCGCTTGAGTACTCTTTTGAGCAACTCTCAGCCATCGACTCCGGGGTGAAGGAGGTGCGCAAGGCACTTGAACATGCCGAAAAAGCGAGGCGTGCCGGCCAGAGGACGATTCTCTTTATTGATGAAATTCACCGATTCAACAAGGCACAGCAGGATACGCTGCTTCATGCCATTGAACAGGGGCTCATTGTTTTGGTGGGGGCAACCACTGAAAACCCCTCATTTGAGGTGAATGGCGCCCTTTTGAGTCGGATGCAGGTCTATATTCTCAAACCTCTCGGGCCAGAAGCGATTGAGATGGTGATTCGGCGTGCCCTGAAGGAGGATCGCCTGTTAAAGGAGCTCTCCATTGAGATTGCTGATCTTGACTTCTTGTTGCAGTTTTCCGGTGGCGATGCACGCAAAGCCCTGAATGCGGTAGAAGCGGCCATCTCCCTTGTGCCAAAAGGGACATCAACAATGGTGCTGAACCGGGAGTTGCTTGAGCGTGCCCTGCAGTACAAGGCCCCGATTTACGACAAGGGAGGGGAGAACCATTATGATGTCATCTCCGCTTTTATTAAATCCATGCGCGGTTCCGATCCCGACGCAGCGCTCTACTGGCTTGCCCGGATGATTGAAGGGGGAGAAGATCCCAAATTCATTGCACGACGGATGGTTATTTTTGCAAGCGAAGATGTCGGTAATGCTGATCCCTACGCCATAACACTTGCAATCTCGGTTTTTCAGGCAGTAGCGATGATCGGGATGCCCGAGGCAAGAATCAATCTGGCACAGGGCGTCACCTATCTTGCTTCAGCCCCAAAATCAAATGCAAGCTATCAGGGCATCAATGAGGCGATGAGCTTCACCAAATCGAGCCCGGAACTGCCGGTCCCGCTCCACCTGCGCAATGCACCAACCAAACTTATGAAATCGGAAGGGTATGGCGCCGGATACAAATACCCTCACAGTTATCCCGATCATTTTGTCCGGCAGCATTACTTCCCGGAAGGGATGGAGCCCAGGGCCTATTACCGTCCAGGGAGTGAGGGACGAGAAAAGTATATCCGCGAGAGGCTGAGCCAATTGTGGAATGAGCGCTACAATCCCTGATTGTTACGAAACCGGATGGCTCTTTGTATATTGTTTTTTTCATCAAGACAGACTCTTTTATGAACAGGATAAGACCGCTACGATTGTTGATGCTGATACTCCTTGTGTTTGCATTTCCTTTTATGGTGCAGGCAGCCGCCGAGTCGGGGAGTGGAGCGCTCTCTCTTGACGATGCAGTGCGTATCGGGCTTGAGAGAAGTCGAACGCTTGAAATTGCACGCCTTGACCGTGATATGGCACACCAGAAAATCAGGGAAACATGGTCGGGCGTGCTGCCCCAGATTACCTCCTCTTTTACCTATACCCGCACGCTGAAACCCTCTGTTCTTTTTTTGCCATTTATTCCTTCAGGTGTTACGGAAGCCAGCTCCGATAATGCCGGGCACGCCTCACTTGATGTGCGCCAGCCCTTGTTTAATTTGTCGGCCATTGCCGGCATCAAGGCTGCGGGTATTGTTCGCAGGATGAGTGAAGAGGCTTACCGCAATACCGAGGCGGCGGTTGTTGCCGATATCAAGATCTCCTATTTTGATGCACTCATCTCAAAAGAGCAGTTGAAGCTGATTGAGCAGAGCATTGCCCGATGGGAAGAGTCAAGAAAGGATACCCGGGCCATGTTCCGGCAGGGTGTTGTTGCTGATATTGATACACTCAAGGCATTTCTTTCGGTTGAAAATCTCCGGCCCGATCTTTTACAGGCACAAAATCGTGTGGTGACAAGCATGACAAAGCTGAAAAACGCCATGGGCATCCAGGCCGACAGCAGCGTTGTGTTGGGCGGAAAGCTCGGGCTCTCTTCGGCCACCTATCCTCTTGAAATTGCGGCAGTATATCGTGAGGCGCTTGAAGGAAGGCATGACCTGCGCACGCTTGATCTTCAGGTCAAGGCGGAGGGTGAAAAAATCAGTTCACTTCGCGCAGAGCGTTTCCCTGTAATTTCGGCATTTGGCAAGCTGGAGACTCAAACGGCATTTAATGACAATGTAAAAACATCGGATTCCGTCTGGCCAGCCTCCTCTTCCGTAGGTCTCCAGTTTACCCTTCCCATTTTTACCGGGTACCGCATTAGTTCCCAGGTTGAGCAGGCCAGAATAGCGCAATTGCAGACACGAACAAGGGCTGAAGAGCTCAAGGCCACTATCAGGGCTGAAGTTGAGGTAAGGCTTCTTAATTTCAGGGAGTCGCAAAAGAGAATTGAGGTACAAAGCCAAACCATAAGCGTTGCCGAGCGGAGTTATAAAATATCTCTCCTGCGTTTTAGGGAAGGTATCGGCTCTCGTCTTGAGTTGACCGATGCCGAACTTCAGCTCAACAAGGCCAAAACCAACTATCTGCAAGCGGTATACGACTATCTCGTATCAGGTGTACTCCTCGAAAAAGCGCTGGGACGCTCACGGGTTGAGGTTGTTTCAAAGGGGTGATTGCGCCCCCTGTGAAGGTGTGCCACAGTGAACAATTGCCCTGATTGTTGGTGATGGAGCACGGAATGTTGATAGATAAAAAACACGACAAAACCCTGCCACTTCCGACCATAAATAGACCTGCATGGCATTCAACTCATGCTTGAGCTTTTCAAGATGGTTGGGGTCGGATGGTTCTTCGAGCGTCGTTACATTGTAATAGGGTTTTAACGCCTTGTAAATATCCTCCGCTTCATTGACAAAGTCGAGCACAAAAGGAGCCTCTTTGCCTGCACTGTTACGGTTGAGCCGGTTCAACGTTTGCACTGCCTGAACACCGTCAAGCCGTTTGTCAACA
>CAIQGA010000059.1 GCA_903871235.1 uncultured Chlorobiaceae bacterium | reverse complement strand
CAAGTTAGCAACGCTATGTCGGAAGGAATCAACAGCAAAATCCAGTTGTTAAAGGCTTCTGCCCGAGGGTTTCGAGGCTTCGAAAGCTATCGAACAAGGATCCTCTTTTACTGTGGTAAACTGGATATGACAATCTAACGGCGCAGTAAAATGAAAATTCTTTTCCATTAAAACCTGCGGAGAGCCTTTTTCGTTAAAGGTGTGCTTGAGACAACTGTATAAAGTCTGCAACCGCTGCTGGCCATCATAGATTAACCATTTATCTTTTCTACCATGTAACCCCTTATCAACCAGTTTAGGCAATTCGCCAGGTAGGTAGTCCTTGATAAACTCCCTGTAGGGAATTGGTTCTTCGGTATTCCAGATTATTAGCCCACCTATTGGGTATCCCTTTAGAATTGAATCAAACAACTTGCAGATGTACAATTCGTTTTCATAACGACTACCCCACACATATGGCCGCTGTATGGCTGGCAAAAACCAACCATTGACACCGTTGTTAATACTGTTTATTGCTTCTTTTACTGATATACCAAGATATGACATTATGTTTCCTTTCTTTCAGAAGCTAACGTTTGAATTAACCGCTGATGTGCGGGTTTACCACGTAACATCCGTGTTGATGGAAGAGTTTGTCTTATGTCAAAGCGCCTTGAAAATTGCCATGACACAAGATAGTGGCGTTGCATTAGTGAACCGATGGAGTGTCGTGCCTTGAGTATTTTCTTCACGCATTTCGATTTCTCCGGCCTCATGGTTGTAAGAAAACACATAGCGCTGGCCGCCGATATGCACCCATAGGACATTCTTTGTTTCACCACTATGCACCATAACCTTGATGGGTTTGTTATCGTCTTTGCGCCAAAGAATCGCACCAGCGAGAGCCAATGCTATTTCTTTGACGTTTCCGGCATGATGATCTGCCCGATTCATTACACCACAAAGGTACTGCCTGAGTTCTTCAACTTCTGTAACGGTTAGTGCCATTGCTAATTTCCTCCTTGATAAGATGCCCAACGTAAAAAAGATGAGGCTGATGCGTGCGGTGCTTGTTAAATCCCTGCAATAATTTGCTCCACTTCTCCTGAGTCATCACTAAACCTATTAACACCTTGAGTTCCTTCGGAACAAATCCAAATTTAGCACTACTTTACTTAGAGTTATGTAAGGCTAATGTACAGAAATTCACCGCATTTTCTGATATTTACTCGCAACTGTTTGCGTTCCTCCCCTTTTCGCCCGCTACCGCTTCACACAGCCAAAACCTTTAGATTTTCACTTTGTCTGTATGGTTTAAAGCAGTTGACGGGCAAGTTCGAGTGCATCAACTGGCCACAGGCATTCAGGACGAGGACGATGTACATTTGGATGATTGACTTCAGGGCGACAATTCTGCAACGTTGTGATCCATGCTTCCGGAATGGATGTGCGACCGTGAACTGCGCCGAGCAATGCACCGGCAATTGCTGCGTTGGTATCGGTATCACCTCCCTGCATGATGGTGTTGACCACCCCCTCTTCAACGCTTGAAGCATGAAGCAGTTGGTAGAGTGCGTTCTGGAAAGCGATAAGGACCCAGCCCTGCAGGGTGATGTAATCAGCAGGCTCTGTTTCGGCGGCACGCTGAATGGTGTCACACAGTTTTAATTCAATATCCATCTCCCGCATCCATAAGAGCATAGCAGCGTAAAGCTCTCCTGGCGTTGCTCCGGTACGGATAGCGTGAGCGATTGCCATTGCATACATCGCATTTGCCTGCAAACAGATACGATGTGGATGGGTTAAGGCAGCATCCTCTTGTGCCCACCGGGCAACCTCTTCAAGATCGTGTTTGGCACCAAAGATCCCGAGCGGGCTGATGCGCATCATGGCGCCGTTTGCCTCACTGGTAAAATTCCGTTTTCCGTGAAAAGCTTGATAAATGGTATTTCCCATGTCAAATGGCCCAGAATCAACCCACCACTGATACTCTTTGCGTACCGTTTCAGCATCATACCGTCCGTTGTTTACAAGAGAACGGGCAAGGAGCAGCGCCATTTCGGAATCGTCGGTAGGTTGGCCGGCAAGGGTGTTGAAGGTTCCGCCATCGGCCATTACCCTGACTCCGTCGGGATAGTGATAAAGAATCTCATCGGGCAACTGAAACTCTACCAAACTCCCCAAGGCATCGCCGGCAAGTTGGCCAAGCATACACCCTTCTGCACGGTCGATGATCGCTCCGTCAAGTCTGTTCATGATTTATCATTTTTGGTTGATCTTATGCATGCTCAATAGTTTTCCTTGCTGTTACGCCCTCAACCCTCCTCCTGATCATCCCCGTTCCGGCCTCTTTCAATCTCCTCTCTCTTTTCCATCTCCTCTCGGATGGCTTCGTAGGATTTTTTTGTCAGGGCAACAAGGGCAATGGTTTCTCCATACTGCTTAAACAACTCTATGGCGTTCCCCAGCATATTCTTGATCAGGTTTTTTGATGGCTCGGTGTCACTGACATCAATAATTTGACTATGGCGGATGGTTCCATCATCACCAACGGCTAAGCGACCTCCAAAGAGGTAATCGTTGTTGAAATAGTTGAAAAGCATACAGGCATCAACATACTTGCCTTCATTCACCTTGTAGGGCGGATAAAGGGTAAGCATGAGCCACTGCGACGTTTCAATGGTGTCAATAAAAAGCCGGTATGTCTGATTTTCTATAGTGAGCTGGACTTTGGTAATTAGTGGCTGAACGAAAAGTCGTTATGATATTATAAAATAATAGCTTATATTGCTTTATGAAGATCGAAAATATTTGACAAACCCTGAGTTGAAGCGTAATAACACCCCATTAGAAGCATTTTTGACTGAGAAAAGGTGTTG
>CAIQGA010000058.1 GCA_903871235.1 uncultured Chlorobiaceae bacterium | reverse complement strand
CCGATCATGATGGATTCATTGAGAAGTGGCCGAAACCCGCAGTGAGGGCAAACAGGAGTGGAATCAAGATTCTGTTCAGTCAAGGCAAAGCAGCTTTTGAGTCCGGCAAGCCGGTTCTGGAAGTCGCCAAGCTGCTGACGCGGCATAAGGTCAATAACCGACAGCTTGTTCAGGGTTTGCATGCGGGAGTCGTTGAGCAGGGCAGCTTTGCGCTTGTCGTCATTGACACCAAGACGGGCTTTGGTGTGCATAGCGATGTAGGCGTTACTGTACTCCTTTTTAAGCTGTAACAGCTTTGCCGTGATACCTTGAGCCTGAGAAGAAAGGAGAGTAACATCAGCCTGCCTGAGTGAATCAAGAAGCTCCTGCTTTGCGCTCTTCATGCGTTTCACCCAGTCATGATCTCCTGCAAGCACTGACTCGGCGGTTGAGAGCCATGATGCAACAGGGCTTACTATCATGACAAAATTACGCAAAAGGTCAATATCGCCAAGAAGTTTGATTGCTTTTTCATAAGCAGTTACCTCTTGCGCACTGTACCTGAAATTTTTCAATTTGCCCGGCGTAAAGTAGACCTGAAGCGACTCAAAAAAGTTTTTTGCTTCATCCAGAACTGTAATCGGGTCTGTAATGCCCGGCAATGTCATGCAATCAAAACCCCAAAAAGAGAGCCCGGAATTAATTGTTTGACGGGCCATCACAAGGCGATTGACTGTTTTTTCAATTGCTTGTTGAAGAGTTCGTACCGGTTCTTCATTGTTTTGTGTAACCAGTTGAGCCATGCCTGGAGTCATTCCGATCAGTTCAAAAAGCGCCTTGAGTGCGGGGAGATTCCACTCTCTTGGTTGTTCCAGATGCTTGAAGCGAATAAGTTCATCCATACCTGTGGCGGCAAGTTGCTGAAGCATGGTTGCATCGAACTTTTTACCGGGAATGGAGAGCACTGCGTCTCCGGAATAGACCAGTGCTGCAATGATAACAACAGCCCATTCCGGCTCAAGACGGGATGCACCAGGGTTCATATACTCTATGCCGTGGTCGTCCAGAAGAAGCTCGCTGTGGTTCAGAACCTGACCATGGCCTTTGCTCTTGAAAAGCTCCAGAATAAACCTGGCATGGCGCGACTTGTGAGGATCAATCCTTTCGCCATCAAGCAGTTCCAATGCATCAAGAACGGCGGTAGCCTGTTTGGTGCGGTTCTGCCCTGCAATGGCCCGCAAGGCATCCTGTGCAGCCTGTGGCCGGTTATTGGTCGTAATCAGCACCGAAAAACAGGGATAGTCGGGGGCCTGATCGGCAAAGTGAGGAGCCAGGCAAATACCGGCAATCGTGTTGAGCGTATCACGAAAGTTTATAGTTTCATGGGGTAGAATTCCCGTAAGGTCACGAATAGACTTGCCCTTTGCCCACTCCATCATGGATTTTGTACGCCCCTGCCAGGTGACGTCAAAGGCGTCGCTGCTCTGTTTTTGAAGCCATTGCACCAGTTTTTTGAGGAAAAAGTTCGCTTTGGCTTCATACGTCGACTTGGCTGGCCCTGATGAAGTCGAAGCAAGATCAAGCGATGCGGCATAACTCTTGAGTGCCGTCATAAACTCTTCATCTCTTCCCTTGAGCCTGATGAAAACCTCGTCGTTCTGCTTGTCGTCCCTGAAACGCGGTGGGTCGTTTGGCTGGATAAAGTAGAGGTAAAAATCCCGTTGCGGAACCGCTGTCGAGCGTTCATTTGGTGCTCCAAAAAAGAGGTAACCGGTTCGGGCGGCTTTGCGCTCCTGCCAGGTAAGGTCATGCTGCCAGATTTTGTAACCCGAAACCCAGGTTGCATCCTGACACTCCATAACCCTTTTCAGCGCTTCATAGTAATAGCGGTCAAGCTGACTGTTATCCAGACTTTCAGCCCTTTTGTCAATCAGGGCATCGAAGTCGTCGGTTTTTTTAAGATCAAGATAGAACTGGCGATTGACGGCATTGAACGAGATGAACTGTCCGCTGACCGTTTTGATAATCTCTTTTAAAACAGTTTCTACATGGGTTTGCAGATCCTTGTCAGGCTCATCGCTGCCCATGTCGGCAATCAATGGTTCATAAAGAAAAAGCCTATCACGAAGTTCTTCAGCGGATGCACCCATCGGAGCATAGATATCGCCCGTGGTCAGGCGATGCACCGAAAGAGCGTAAATAAGCCGCAAGGCCATCGGCTTGTATTGTTTGCGGGTAATCGCATTTTCAATACGTGATTCGAGTACCTCACTGCACTCAATAACCGCCCTGATTTCCGGGAGCGTGCGGAATGAGGCATTCTGTCGCAGCGTGCCCCAGTAGCTGTCGAAGGCAATGACTCCGGGTTCATACGGCGGCACCTCTTTGTCGAGAAGGGCTTTTATGCTGAATGAGAGGGTTTTAAGCACTTCACGCTTTTCTACGACCGTAACCCGCTCAAAAGTATCTATGTAATCGGGGTGCACAGGAAAGAGACGCACGAACTCATCCATGCGTTCGTTAAGCCCGCTATAGAATCGGGCAAAAGGGAGCAGGTATTCCCGAATGCGGGCCTGCTGCTCAACGCTCTTCTTGAGCAGGCGCTCTGCTACCACAAACTTGACATCATTTCGAGCGATGAGAACCTGTTCAAAACGGTCTTTTACCCTGCGGATGCTGTCGGCAACAAAGGCGAAGCGGTGGCTTTCAAAAATAGCCTCCTGAACGCCAGCCAAAAAGCGAAAACGCAAATCTTTACATACTTCGCCAATCTCGCGAAGGAAATTGAGGTCCAGAATAAGTTCATGATCCTTACGGCTGCGCAGGTAGTCCAGCAATTCATCGACCACAAGAAGCAACCCCTGCTCGGGATAAACCTGGGCAAACTTCTCCATCATGTCCTCAAATGAGCGTTTATGGCTGCTAATAGTATCTGCTTCGGGAAAAACATACTCAACCCCAAATTTATCGAGATGTTCTTCCAGTTCGGAAACAAGGATATCCCGCAGTGACATGGTGGTAGCACCAATTTCGGTGCGGATCACCTTGAAGCGACCAGCGATCTGAGTAGCGCTATCACGAACAACCGGATGGCTTAGCCTCTGGAGCAATGATGCATCTGCGGCAATGCTTGAAATCACCGACATCAAGTGCGATTTACCGGTACCATAATTACCTACGACGAGCAACCCTTTGTTATCGGCAGGATGATCGAATTGCAACTGCGGAAAAACAAGATGCATAAGACGGTCAGCCATTTCGTCGGAAATGACATACGTCTTGACAAGTTGCTCAGCGGCACTGGTTTTGTTTGCATCGCGCAACTGAACAACTGACTCGATGGGGTCAAACTGTAGAAGCTCTCCGTATTTCATACTAACTCATTTTTATGTGCACCTTCAAGAGTTGCTGTTCCGTCCATAGCGACAAAAAGCAGCTCTCTACTATCGTACTGCCGGTATTCCGGATGTCCGGTTTCGGCATAGACGAGCCTGCCTTGTTCAATTTTTCCATTCCAGGCGGCGATAACTGAGCGATTTCTCGACATGAGCTGCAGCAGTTTCAATGGGTCTTGCTTCAGCCGCTGATCGAACAGGATTTCGATGTTATCAAGCACCACCGTCACCTGCTTTGTATCCACGATCTTATCCAGAATTTCCGACAAATGGAGCATTCGCTGCTTTTCCGACAACCCAAGCAACTCCGCCGATAGCAACAAATTGATATTGATGACTTCGCTCCCGATTTCTCCGGAAAATTCACGAAGAAGCTGTGTCTTGCCTGAGCCACTCTCTCCCACGAGCAACACGAGACGATGATAGAGCCCTTCTGCCGTACGGAGTGATTGCTTTATCTTCTCCTGCATCGCTTCGGCCATTATAGGGAGTTCATTGCTTTTTATTATCAGATTTTTCTACAGGAGAAGTCGCACCACCGGCTTTCACCCATGTATCTACCTCCTCCTTCCTGAATTTCCAGAGACGTCCCATACGATGAGCAGGCATGGCATGTTTGTCAATCCACTTATAAACGGTGTCCTTACTGACACCAAGGTGACTGCAAATCTCATGGATCGATAACCAACGGTCTTCAATTCCGACCATTTCTCAATCTCCCCTGACGCTGTTGATTTTTAAAAACTGTAATTCGATGCAGTCAACAACTGAACGAGTTAACTATTCAATACAAATGGTTTTAAATATACGAATCTCTTGCGTATTTATAAACGATCTCGCCTGATATTAACCGATATTGCTTAACCAATTGAGAGAATGTTCAAAAGGAAGGTTGGCGCTGAACTAAAAAAGTAATCCATACTCTTTTTTTCCTCCAGCCCTGTTTCATCCATACGATTGCTTTGTCTCAAATAATTTTTGTTTGAAGAGTATAAATCTGGGCGGCAGCCATCCACAAAACCAATATTGTCAAATGAGATACCAGAGTGGCCTCGAACTGCTCGGGAGTGATGCCAGAGGCCATGAGGCTGGTGACCTTTCCCGCCTCTTTTTCAGGGTCGAACACATTCAGAAAGAATTCCGGGTCACCGAGGTTCTTGTTGGCCTGCTCATCCTTTTTTTGCAGGATTTCCAGAATCCTCAAATCACCCTTGATGCGCTCCTGAAAGTCTGACCGACCTGAAAGCATCCGCGCTAACCGGGCACGCCTTGAGAGGCCATCTTCGTTCGCTCGTGCGGCGACATTGTGGCACTCGTCAATAATGATGATGATGTCCCACCATGCATTTTCAAGATAGTTCCGGTACTCCAGATTGTTTTTGAGCGTATCAACGGAGATGATGGTGCGATCGTAGTAGTTGAATGG
>CAIQGA010000057.1 GCA_903871235.1 uncultured Chlorobiaceae bacterium | reverse complement strand
GAAATGAAGGAGAGAGTCAGGAAGCTCAAGATGAAGCCGTAGTCGTTGAATGGAGAAGTGGGAGAGCGGAATTTTGTTACGGGTGGAAAAAAAAACGGCGGGTGCTCCGCCGTTTTTTTTTATTCTGAATGCGCCTCTTATTTGATTTCATCAAAGCTGCGAGCTGCAAGATATTCGTAATGGGCCCACCGGGCATCGACTTCTTTCTGGATTGCCGCGTAATACTCTTTGGCAAGAGCGGGATGGCTCTTTTTGAGCATCCGGAAGCGGTTTTCCATATCGAGGAACTGGGCAACCGGTATTTTTGGCTTTTTCGAATCGAGCACAAGCGGATTCTTTCCTTCAAGCAAGCGGTCAGGATTGTAGCGGTAGAGTATCCAGTGACCCGAATCAACCGCCGCTTTCTGGTTTTCAAGGGAGGTCGACATGTTGATGCCGTGTGCAATACAGTGTGAATAGGCTATGATGATTGACGGTCCATTGTAAGCCTCGGCTTCGAGGAACGCTTTAAGAGTCTGTTCGTCGCGGGCACCAAAGGCAACCGAGGCAACATAAGCGTTTCCATAAGTCATCGAAATCATGCCAAGATCTTTTTTTGTCACCGTTCTTCCGGCTGAGGCAAATTTTGCAACAGCAGCCTTGGGTGTCGCTTTCGATGCCTGACCACCGGTGTTCGAATACACTTCGGTATCAAGTACCAGCAGATTGATGTTTTTGTCGCCTGCCGTTATATGGTCAACACCGCCATAGCCAATGTCGTAGGCCCATCCATCACCACCGACTCCCCAGACACTCTTTTTTACGAGCATATCGGCCACCGAAAGCAGGTTTTTGGCATCGGACGAGTTCATCTGGGCGAGCTTCTCTTTCAAAATCGAAACTCGTTTTCTCTGTTCAAAAATTTCCGGTTCATTGCTCTCCGTTGCCTCAAGAATCTCGGTGCTCAGTGTCTCGCCAATTTCGGAAGCCATTCTCTTCAAAAGCTCTTGTGCATACTCCCTCTGCTTGTCGATTGAAATCCTGAAGCCGAGTGAAAATTCTGCAGTATCTTCAAAAAGCGAGTTCGACCATGTCGGGCCGCGACCGTCCGAGTTTGTCGTGTAGGGTGTTGTTGGAAGGTTCCCTCCATAAATTGACGAACATCCGGTGGCATTGCCAATAACAAGGCGGTCACCGAAGAGCTGCGTCATGAGCTTGATATAAGGGGTCTCTCCGCAACCAGAGCAAGCGCCTGAAAATTCGAAGAGCGGCTCCTGAAGCTGCTGCTCCTTGATCAGTTTGATATTGATTTTCGTACGGTCGTATTCCGGAATGTTGAGATAGTGGTTCCAGTTGTCAATCTCTGTTTCACGAATGGGCGGTTGCTCGTGCATGTTCAGCGCCCTTCTTTCCGGGTTCTTTTTATCTCTTGCCGGACAGATACGTGCACAAATTTCGCATCCTGTACAATCTTCGGGAGCGATCTGGATAGTATATTTCATGCCGCTCCAGCTTGTACCCTTTGCTTCTGCAGATTTAAAGGTGCGTGGCGCGTTCTCAAGGTATCTCGGTTCATAGAGCTTGGCCCGGATGACTGCGTGGGGGCAGACCATGGCACATTTTGCGCACTGGATACAGAGATCGGGTTCCCAGACGGGAATTTCATCCGCCAGGTTGCGCTTTTCAAATTTTGAAGTTCCACTCGGGTAGGTGCCATCAGCAGGCAGCTCGCTGACCGCAATGTCGTCACCCTCGCCGGTAATTATTTTTGCCAGGACGTTGCAGACAAAATCAGGCGCTTCACCAACAATAGGCTGACGGAGCCCCGTTTTACTGTCGGCAACCGATCCTATTGTGACCTGATGGAGGTTGGAGAGGGTCTCATCAACAGCCTGTATATTCTGTTTAACAACCTCGTCTCCTTTCTTGCCGTAGGTAGAGCGGATGGAGTTCTTGATTTGCTCTATGGCCTCTTCTCGCGGCAGAACACCGGATATGGCAAAAAAGCAGGCCTGCATGATAGTGTTGATGCGCTGTCCCATACCGCTCGCATGGGCAACCTTATAGGCATCAATGGTATAGAGCTTTGCATGTTTGCTGATCAGGCGCTCCTGAACGATTTTCGGCAGCTTTTCCCAGAGCTCTTCAGGAGAGTAGTGTGTGTTGAGCAGCAGGGTACCCTCTTGCCGGAGATTTTTGACAAGGTCAAGCATCTCAAGAAAAATCCAGTGATGACAACCGATAAACTGCGCTTCAGTGATCAGATAGGCTGAACGAATTTCATGAGGGCCGAAACGCAGGTGTGAGGTTGTAATTGAGCCTGATTTTTTGGAATCATAGACAAAATAACCCTGGGCATAGTTTTTGGTGTTTTCACCAATAATTTTGATGCTGTTTTTATTGGCACCGACGGTACCGTCTGAACCAAGGCCATAAAAGAGCGCCCGGAACATCTCATCCGGTTCAATGGAGAAGGTGCGGTCGAAGTCAAGACTGGTATGGGTCACATCATCATTGATGCCGACGGTGAAATGGTTTTTCGGTTTTGCCGAAGCCATGTTGTCGAAGATTGACTTGATCATTGCCGGAGTAAACTCTTTGGATGAGAGGCCATATCTGCCGCCGGTAATGATGGGCATGGCTGGTATCAGGCCATTCTGCACTCCCTCAAGCAGGGCGTTGACCGTGTCAAGATAGAGAGGCTCGCCGGCACTTCCTGGTTCCTTGAGTCGGTCAAGCACAGAGACTGATTTGACCGTGGAAGGAAAAGCCTTGACGAAGCGCTCGATATCGAATGGACGGAAAAGGCGGGCATGAATAACGCCAACTTTTTCGCCCTGTTTGTTGAGATATTCAGCCGTATCACGAGCGGTTTCGACACCAGAGCCCATCAAAACAATCACACGCTCGGCATCTGCTGCGCCGTAGTACTCGTAGAGTTTATAGTGGCGACCGGTAAGAGCTCCAAATTTCTCCATAGCCTTCTCGGTGATTGAGGCGCAGGCATTGTAATAGCTGTTAACCGTCTCCCTGCCCTGAAAATAGACATCGGGATTCTGTGAGGTACCCCTGATAGTTGGAGCATCAGGGCTCATTCGCCGGTTCCGGTGTGCGATGACAAGATCGTCGCTGATCATCTCTTTTATGATATCGTCAGCAATGACCTCTATTTTTGAAATTTCATGTGAAGTTCTGAATCCGTCAAAGAAGTGAAGGAATGGAATCCGTGATTCAAGAGTTGCGGCCGCAGTAATGAGTGCCATATCCATCACCTCCTGAACTGAAGCGGATGCAAGCAGGGCAAAGCCTGTTCCTCGGACTGACATGACATCGCCATGATCGCCAAAAATCGAGAGTGCCTGCCCCGCCAGTGCACGGGCTGAGACGTGGATGACGCAGGGGGTGAGTTCCCCGGCAATTTTATACATGTTCGGGATCATGAGCAACAGACCCTGTGACGCCGTAAAGGTGGTCGTCAGTGCACCGGTCTGCAACGCTCCGTGCACTGCTGCCGCAGCACCAGCTTCACTCTGTAATTCATCAACTTTTGGCGTAGTACCCCAAATGTTTTTTTTCCCTTCTGCCGACCATGCTTCTGAATACTCCCCCATCGGAGATGCTGGAGTAATCGGGTAGACACAGATAACTTCACTTGTGCGGTAGGAGACATGAGCTAACGCTTCATTTCCCTCCATTGTTTTATAAGTCCGGCTCATACGGTCATTCACCTGATTTGTATTGAGAAAGGTATGTGCAGATCACTGACATGGAGCGTGCGGCGGTGCTGCAAAAGGTACCATCGAAAGGTAAGCATAATGCAAAAAAAATTAAACTGGTACGTCCGTCAAGATATAAAAAAAAATGATTTTGATAAATTTAATTAGATTCCTGTGCTTTCCGCAGAGAGAGCCTGGAGTGCAAGGGGAACGTTCAGTATGGTGCTGCGGCCCTGCTTCTTGTTATTTTAAATGTACAGATAGAGGAAAAAAGCTTTTATGGACGCGGAACATTCCGAAAACATTGTTTATGGCAGGAATGCTGTACTCGAGCTTCTCCAGCAAAAGCCCGAGAGCATCGAGAAAATTTACTTTCAGTTTAATACCTCTCACCCGAAACTCAAGGAAATTGTCATCACCGCAAGGCGGCTGAAGCTGGTGAGTGGCAAGGCCCGGCTCGAAAAACTCTCCCTGATTGCCGGAACAACAAAGCACCAGGGAGTGTGCGCCCTTATCAGCTCGGTCACCTATTATTCGCTGGAGGAGATACTGGCAACCCCCCGCAACACTTGTCAGCTTTTTGTGGTTCTGCAGGGACTCGATGATCCCCATAACATTGGGGCCATTATCAGGACGGCTGAGGCTGTAGCGGCCGATGCCGTTATCCTTGTTGAAGGCAAGGGCGCACCCGTCAATGCCGTTGTGCACAAGGCCTCTGCCGGAGCGCTCTCCCATATGAGAATCTGCAAGGTCAAAAGCCTAGTGCGTGCCCTTGAATTTCTGCATCAGTACAATGTTCAGGTGCTCGCAGCCGACATGGATGCGGAACTCAACTATACCGATGCCGACATGAAAAAATCGACGGCCATCGTGCTTGGCATGGAGGGGAGCGGGCTTGCGCCTGAAGCACTCGAATTCTGCGACCGAGTTGTCCGTATTCCCATGGCAGGCTGCGTTGAATCGCTCAATGTCAGTGTGACGGCTGGTGTACTGCTCTATGAGGCCATGAGACAGCGACTTGCATAAAACCGGCCATAACCGGCTGATTTGAAGGGATTATAAAAAATAGTACTTTGTTTTGCATAACGACGGGCCGCGCTTTTTGCTGCTCAACTCAATCAACATACTTTTTCTCTCTGCCATGACTATTCCAGAAGATCTTCGTTATACCAAAGACCATGAGTGGATCAAACTGCTCGAAGATGGCACTACCGCACTGATCGGTATTACTGATTTTGCCCAGCATGAACTTGGCGATATTGTTTTTGTAGAGCTGAAACCGGCTGGAACGGTGCTGAAGCAGCATGAGGTTTTTGGAACGGTCGAAGCGGTAAAAACAGTTGCCGATCTTTTTGCGCCCGTTGCCGGTGAACTCCTTGAAGTGAACCCCGCGCTTGAGAGTGCCGAAATTGTCAACCAGGATGCTTATAACGAGGGCTGGCTGGTCAAAATGAAGGTTGAGAGTGCAGAAGCGGTTCTTGCGCTTCTTGACGCTGAGGCCTACCGTCAGCTTACAGGGGAGTAAGTAATGCCATTCATTGTCAATACCGCCAGCGAAAGGGAGGAGATGCTTCAGGCAATTGGTGTCAGCTCCTTTGACGCCCTTCTTGCCGATATCCCTGAAGAGATTCGCCTGAAAAGAGATCTTGATCTTTTTCCTGCTTTAGATGAGCCCCAGGTGCGCAAACTGCTTGAAGGGCTTGCTGCGGCCAACCAGAGCACCGCTGACTATGTCAGTTTTCTTGGTGGAGGGGCTTATGACCATTTCATCCCGGCGGCTATCAAAACCATCACCTCCCGCAGCGAATTCTATACGGCATACACTCCCTATCAGGCAGAGGTCTCGCAGGGGACACTGCAGGCCATCTACGAATACCAGAGCCTGATCTGCCGCCTTTATGAGATGGATGTGGCCAACGCATCCATGTATGACGGGGCGACAGCCCTGGCGGAAGCGGTACTCATGGCCATGAACGTCACCGGACGCAGTCAGGTGGTTGTGGCAGGCAAGCTGCATCCCTTCAACAGTTCCGTCCTGAAAACCTATCTTGAAGCGGCAGGTCACCAGTCCGTGATACAGAACACGCTTGAAGAGGGTATTGGCAGCATTGCCGCACTCCGCGAGCTTGTCGGCCCGAATGTGGCCGCTGTGGTTCTGCAGCAGCCAAACTTTTACGGCTGCCTCGAAGAGGTTGAAGCAATCGGAGCCATTGCCCATGAAAAGGGGGCACTTTTTGTTGTTTCAGCCGATCCGCTTTCACTCGGTGTGCTTGCCGCTCCCGGAAGTTACGGGGCCGATATCGCCGTGGGTGAAGGTCAGCCGCTTGGCTCTTCGCAGAGTTTCGGTGGCCCCTACCTTGGTATTTTTACGGTAAAACAGCCTCTTGTCCGCAAAATTCCCGGGCGTCTGGTCGGCATGACCAAAGACCGTGATGGTGAAGATGGTTTTATTCTCACCCTTCAGACCCGAGAGCAGCACATCCGCCGCGAAAAAGCCACCTCAAATATTTGCAGCAACCAGGCACTCAACGCCCTTCAGGCAGCAGTCTACCTCTCACTGCTCGGTAAAGAGGGGTTGCAGCAGGTTGCTGCACAATCAGCACAGGGTGCACACTATCTTGCAAAAAAAATTGCTGCAATTCCTGGATTTTGCGTCAAGTACCAGTCGCCATTTTTCCGCGAGTTTGTTGTTGAAACACCCGTGCCAGCGGCGTTCGTGATTGAGCGCATGCTTGAGCACAAGATTTTTGCCGGTTACGACCTTGCGGCTCTCGGCGAAACCGGGTTGCTTGTGGCTGTTACGGAAAAAAGGACGAAAGAGGAGCTTGACGGGTTTATTGCAAGGCTTCGCGAGATTAGAGCATAAAACCCTGCAGACCCATAAAGCTACCGGCGGGGCAGTAGCTTTATGGGTTGCAAGAGGGTGTTTTTTAGATGATGCCCAAAATTTTCAGCTCCTGGTCAAGAATCAGCTTGTTTTCTGCCGAGAGTGGCACCAGCGGCAGTCGGTAGTTCTCTTCAATCATACCCATTCGGGCAAGGGCATACTTTACCGGCACCGGGTTACTCTCAATAAAGTTGAGTTTTAACAGTTTGCGATACCGGCGGTTGATGGAGCGTGCACTCTCAAGGTCGCCTTGTCTTGCAGCCTCAATCAGTTGCTTGATTTGCGCCGGAATCTGGTTTGCCGCAACAGAGATGGCTCCATCACCTCCCATCGCCATGAAAGGGAGAATCAGCGAATCCTCACCGGTCAGTACCGAAAAATGGGCTGGCCTCTCTTCAAGAAGCTCCGAAATCTGGCTGATATTTTCCGAAGCCTCTTTGACCGCCGCGATATTTTCAAAATCCCTTGCAAGCCGCAGAATGGTTGATGCCGCAACATTGCAGCCGGTTCTGCCCGGAACGTTATAGATGATAATCGGCACCGAGACTGCCTCGGCGATATGGCGGTAGTGCTGATAGATCCCTTCCTGCGAAGGCTTGTTGTAATAGGGTGAAACCGAAAGAATTGCGGCAGCACCAGCCAGCTCAGCATTTTTTGCCAGCTCGACCGCATGTTTTGTATCATTGGTGCCAGCACCTGCCGCGACGATACAGCCGTTGCCCGCCTCATCTTTTACGGTGCGGATAATCTCAACCTGCTCATCCCCCGAAAGTGTTGGCGACTCACCCGTCGTTCCACAGGTTATGATGATATCGGTTCCAGCCTCAAGATGAAACTGCACCAGCCGTCTCAGCGCATCGGTATCAACCGTCATATCCCTTTTGAACGGTGTAACCAGCGCAACGGCAGATCCTGAAAGGTATCGTGTCGACATACGTTATTAATCCCTTGTTAGTAGAAATCGTGTGCTATTGATTTCTCGAAATCCTTTCCTTGTAATAAGTTAACGGGATAAATCCATGTCGATCCGCTCTCGGCTTGACATGAACGCCACAGGGTATCAGGGAACTCCTCTCTTTGATTTCGGCTGATACTCTATGATCGAGAAAGAGAGAAGATAAATAAAGAAAGCAAATTTGCCCTTCCCGAAATATTTTAAGCCTCGTTCTCCCAGAAAAAAATTCACACTCCACTTTTTTGCTCATGACTGCTCTTACATCGGCCAGGAATCGTTAAAAACTGTTTTTGCCTGAGCGCTCGCGCAAGGTATCTTTTTTTGGTGCTCGCTCTTTGGGAGCCGCTTAATGGCATGACGAGCAACTCCTTCTTGTTCGGCGATGCAATTCGTCATCAGGCGCCTGCACATCGCTCATGGGCTTGCTCTTCTCTTTGGTAATGGTATCTCCCTTTCTTTCAGGGCTGGGTTCAATTTCCTCATCGCGAAATACACGTTCTCCATCGCGATAGGTACTTTCCTCATCGCGCGATGCAAGTTCCCTTGATGACGATGAGCTGGCGACGGCACGGTCAAAATTCTCCTCATCTGCTTCACGATCAAACCTGTCGTTATGCTCCCAGGGAACCTCTTGCTCTGAAAGTTCTGCAAGGGTCAACTGTGCAACAAATGGCTTTGACGCCTCTTTTCCTTTTGGCTCCCAGGAGTTTGAGATATTTTTACCAAACTCAAGAATGGCCGAAAAAGGCTGGATACCGAACCAGGTACCGAAACCAACAACCACAGAGAGAATGACTATCGTCAGCAACTCGGACGTGTGCTGCACTCCCTGGGCGGACTTTGCTTTCAGGTAAGAGAGGAATGCGCGCCAGTTAACAAGAAAAAGATGGCCAAGAGAGAGCAGGGAAAAGGCGAAGCCAAAAATGATATGCTGATCTTGCCAGGCAGGTTTTGTAAGACCACCCAACTCCCAAATAATTCCCGGACTTCTGGCGGGAAAAATATAAAGAATCACACCTGAAACCAGAAGCATGAAAAAAGAGAGAAAAAGCCCGAAGCTCGTAAATACCCGCCAACTGTAAGATTTTTTCATAGTGCGCCGTTTTGAAATCCGTTATTAACCATCTGTCATAACGTCAGACGCTTTTGTTGTCGATTTCCGGCGGGTTCCAGTTTGGTGCGCTCCTTTTTTTCGTTTTCCAGGGCTTGAAAATGGAGATAAAGACGGTGATCATTAATATCACGACCTGAAGGGTTCCGAAAAAGAGGTTCATCGTTTGATTCCAGAGGTAGGCGGCATTGCCGAGCGATGCCATGCCGAGTGTTCCGGAAATCTCCATCATCGTGCTCTCCCAGGGGCCGAGAAAAAAGGTGCCAAAGACAATGGCGGAGAGTGTCACAATCCATTTGACGGTCAGCCAGGTGTGTTTGAAGAAGCCCCAGTTGCTGAACAGTGAGTAGATGAGCCCGGTAAGCAGGCTACCGATGGCTCCGGGAACGACAACAATCGACATGTCAACATGATGAAGGCTCTGGTTTATTCCGTACAAAACGCGGCCATCACTAATGCCAGCTTTTAAAAAATAGAGCGATATCAGCGATACAGCACCCCCGATCCAGCAGGAAACCGCCAGAAGATGAAACCCTTTCAGCCATTGTAACCCTTTCGCTTTCAGTTTTGGCATCGGTGTACCTCCGTTCTGTTGTTGAGCTTTTCTGCAAGATAGAAAAAATGGATGAGCCTTGCACTTTGGCGCGTTATTCGTTCAGTTGCATCCTGGCCCGGAGGTATTGAGGTTTATTCAATCGAAGTGGCGCCTCAGCGCGCAGCACCGGCAACCAGTTCGGCGGCGTGGCTTAGTGATGAGGGGGAGATGCTTTTGCCGCTGATGAGCTGGGCGATGGCTCGCAGGCGGCTTTCGTGGTCGAGGACGCTCACCTCCGTCACGGTTCTCTCTTCCTGAACTGATTTTTGTACCTGGAGGTGCAGGTCGGCCATTGCGGCAATTTGCGGGAGGTGGGTGATGGCGATAATCTGGTGCAGGCGTGAGAGGTTTTTGAGGCTTTTGCCAACCGCCTCTGCAACCCGACCGCTGATACCGGTATCAATCTCGTCAAAAATGAGGATCGGTAGTTTGGTCGTTTCCGCCAGTGCGCTTTTCATGGCGAGCATCACCCTCGAAATTTCTCCACCTGATGCCACTTTGACGAGAGGTTTTGGCTTTTCTCCGGGGTTGGCGGAAATGAGGAACTCAATCCGGTCGCAGCCGTTCGGCAGGGCGGCATACCTTTTCCCCTCAAGAGAGATTTCTCCGTCACTTTGCTCCTCACGCCTCATGGTGACGATGAAGGTGGCATTTGGTATGCCGAGATGGGCAAGGTGGCTCTGAATGACGCCCTCAAGGCGGCGTGCGGCCTTCTGGCGCTTGCCGGAGAGCTCTGCGGCATGGAGTGAGAGCTCCGTTTTCTGCGACGTTATTTTCTGCTCAATGCGGGCAACTTCCTCTTCAAAATTGTCTTCAAGGGCAATCCTCTCTTCAAGCTGGTTACGCAAGGCAATCAGTTCCGCGAGCGATCGGCCATATTTTTTGGCGATGCGCTGGAGCATGAGCTGCCGCTCACGAAGTGATTCGAGCCGGACGGGATTGAAGTCAATATCTGACGAATAGCTTCGGCTGAAGCGGGCAAGTTCATCAACAATGCTTTTGGCCGCTCGAGTCTCTTCGAGGTGCATGGCAAACCGTTTGTCGATGTCGGCAAGCTTTTCGAGGGTGTGGAGCGCACTGCTGATGGAGGAGTAGACCGAGTGCTCGCTGTTATAGAGCAGCTCGCTGAGCGCGGTGCTGAGGGTGAAAAGGGTTTCGGCGTTTTCGAGCAGGGTGATCTCGGTTTCGTTCGCCTCCTCTTCACCGTTTTTAAGATCGAGGGCGCTCAGTTCGTTGAGCTGAAAATCGAGCATCTCTTTTTTGTCGCGGATTTCAGCGGCCTCTTTTTTCAACTGCTTCAATTGCTGCTGAAGAGTCTGGAGTCCGGAACGGGAGGCCCTGTAGGCGCTCACTTCCGGGTTGGTTCCGCCGTACTCGTCAAGCAGGGTTTCGTGGGTGTCGGCACGCAGCAGCAACTGGTGTTCGTGCTGGCCGTGCAGGTCAATCAGCAGTTCTCCCACCTGTTTGAGGAGCGCCAGAGTGCAGGGAGTGTCGTTGATGAAGCAGCGTGATTGACCGCCTGAGGAGAGCTCCCTGCGCAAAATGAGCTCCGGCACCGGTTCAATATTGGCCTCCCTGAGCAGTGGCTCAATTTTTTCGGTGTCGATATTGTTCAGTACCGCTTCGATAACAGCCTTGCTTGTCCCTGATCGAACCAGATCGCTGCTTGCCCGCTCACCCAGCACAAGATTCAGCGCTCCGACAAGAATGGACTTGCCTGCGCCGGTCTCGCCGGTAATGATGGTCAATTGAGGGCTGAACTCAACCGAAAGCTCCTGAATCAGGGCAAAATTCTTGATGTAGAGGCTGAAAAGCATGGCCAAATCTCGCACACTTTAGCTTTGGGTTGAAGAGGGAGACTTCTCCTTTTTTGGTGTTTCATCTGCTGCCGACTTAAACTCCTCCTCTATCTCATTCTGGGCCTTTTTGAACTCCTTCATCCCTTTGCCAAGACCTCTTGCAAGTTCTGGAAGTTTTTTAGCGCCGAACAAGAGCAGAATGATAAGCAGAATAAGGATGAGTTCTTGTCCACCTAATCCAAACATCGGGGTTCCTCCATGGAATTTACATTCATGAAAACTGCACCTTTTGCCAATTATATAAGCAATATGCCCTCCTTAACCAACTCTTTTCAGCGTTTCCAGCCTCTCACAGGGCTCAATAGCGGGCGAGGATGGTTTCTCCTGCGCGGGTTTTTTGGCCAGGCTCTACCAGTACGGTGGCTGACGCGGGCAGGACGAGGTCTACCCTTGAGCCGAACTTGATCATGCCAAACCGTTTGCCGATGGTGACGTTTTCACCCTTTCGCAGTTGACAGACAATTCTTCTTGCCAGAAAACCCGATACCTGGCTGAAGCGTACCTCTATCTCTGTGTTGTTGATGGCGATTTCCATTCGTTCATTGCTCTCCATGCTCTTGGGGTCAAAGGCCATGAGAAACTGACCAGGGCGGTAGTGAAGGTGGGTCACTTTACCGCTGAGTGGTACGCGGTTGACGTGGACGTTGAAGGGCGACATAAAGATACTGACCAGTGTCAAGGCTTTGGTGGAGCCGTTTTCGGCCTGTTTTTCGACAAGCAGTATTTTCCCGTCGGCTGGTGCCAGAATAATTCTCTTTTCATCGGGGGCCATTCTTTTTGGGTCGCGGAAAAAATAGAGGGTGAAGAGGAAAAGGGCGGCGGCCATAAAGAACAGTGCTATTTCGGCCTCGAAAGGAAAAATCATTGCAGCAGCACTGAGGCCCATGCAAAGGAGAAGCACTTTTATCATGGTGCTGTAGCCGTAGGAAGTAAACATCTTTTTTTCTCTCTTGCCGGTTATTTTATGATAAGCTGCCTTATGATAATTATTTATCTTAAAATTGAAATAAGTCTTGCAGTTTTTTTGCGGTTTATTTTGCAATTCGCTGGCATGAAGGCTCTTTTTGGAGGTTCTTGTGGGCATGAAAGGAGATTGAGCAGGGTGAGAGAGGGCGGTTGGTTGGCGGTGAAACAAAATTAAGGGCAGTGAATCGGGTGAATGCGTTAGAAAAAAAATTTCTTGGCCAACTCCGCTCAAGGCGACTGGTTGATGAGGGGGAGAGGGTTCTCGTTGCTCTTTCCGGAGGGCCGGATTCGATGGCCATGCTCTCACTCTTTTGTGCAACAAGGCCGCTTTTGCACACCGGGCTTGCGGTGGCTCATTGCAACTTTCAGCTTCGTGGCGAAGAGAGTGATTGTGACGAACAGTTTGTGCGCGATCACTGCCAGTTGCTTGGTCTGGAGTGTTTTGTCGAGCGCTTTGATACCTTGCGCTTTGCCGGTGAGTGGAAAAAATCGGTGGAGGAGACGGCACGGATACTGCGGTATACTTTTTTTGAACAGGTGATGGAGCAGAATGGATTTACAAAAATTGCCACCGGTCATCATGTCAACGACAATGCCGAGACCATTCTGTTTAACCTCTTCAGAGGGGTTTCCCTGCCCGGGTTGAGGGGAATCCGGGCGCGCAACGGTAAAATCATCCGCCCCATGCTCCTTTTTCATAAATCGGATATTGTTGCCTACCTCAGTGAGAAGGGGATTGCGAGCCGAAGTGATTTGAGCAATTTGGCCAGTGACTATGACCGCAATTTTATCAGGAACCGGGTTATTCCGTTGATTGAAGAGCGCTTTGCCCATAAATTGATGCCATCGCTCCAGAGAGTGTCGGAGCAGGCCGGTGAGCTCGAAGAGTTTCTTGAGCTCTATTTTGAAAATCTCTGTGAACGGGAGCCGGGGCTCTCTTTGGTTGATGGGCAGCTTGATGTCGAAGCTCTGAAGCGGCTCACCGCTTTTGAGCAGAAAGAGCTTTTCAAGAGGGCGTTACGCGATATGGATGCACCGGTAGACGCTCAAACACTTCAGAAGCTGGTCGATTTGCTCGGCAGCCAGCCAGGCAAAATAGTGATGGCTGGCGGGCAGTTGCGGGTGCTCTGGAAGGCGCGGAAGCTCTTTTTTTTGCGTGACTGAGATGCGCATCATTCCGCTTACTTTTTTTGTTTTGCCGCCTGAAAAAATTCAAGGGGAAGGTTGGCGTGAATGATCACCGATTCAAGATTTTGCTGTATCTCGATTTTTTTGAGCAGTTGTCTTGTCGGTTCGCTTGTTCTTGTGCCGGAGAGTTCTGAAAGCCGTACTGCGCCCCAAAGAAATGTTGATGCAAAATAAGCTGCCTTGGGGCTGCTATAGACCCACTCACTTTGAGCCTCGATGCCGTCCTTGAATTTTGCGGAGAGGGCAAGGTGCTCGATACGGTTGAGGTTTCCGAGGGTTTTCATGTCCCGGTTTGTCGAGGTGAGGCTTTGCAGCGCTCCGCTGGTCCATGCGGCGGAGGGAAGGGCAAACCAGAGGTGCGATTTATAGACGGCTTTGTTGATCAGTGCAACGGTGAGCGAGTCTCTCTGATAAAAACTGCCGGTCGGAACAAGGAACCCCTCGAGCATTTTTTTGTTGTTGGTCACGGCAACTTTCCTTGCTCCGAGCGGGCAAATCCAGAGGGTGCTGTCGAGTGCATAACATTGGTAGCCGCCTATTTTCTCAACCTTCGAACTGTTGGTTTTGAGAAATGGCTTGGGAAGCTTTTTTGATACAGGGCCCCAGGCGAGAGCAAGAAAGTTCTGCTCTTTGTATCCGTGCCGCTTGAAGGTGACCAACAGGGTATCGAGATCCTGGGAGGGGTTGATTTTTGCCGCTTTCATAAGGGAGCCGAGCCGCTCTTGCGGCTTGAAGAGCGGCGCCTGCTTCAGTGAGTCGGGAATGATCTCTTTCCAGAGCTGGCTCTCACGGATATCTTTAAGGCCGACGTAGATCAGCGCATCGGATTTTCCGGGAATGCGGTCAATAATCGCTCGAAGCTCTGCGCTTAATGGCTCGGGCTGGAGCCGTGGTTTTTGCCAGTTGATCCAGAGGACGACGGAGAGAAAGCAGAGTGTGCCGATAACGCTCATGGAGAGGAGAAGTCCGGCACCTTTTTTCAGGGAGCGTTTTGCGGGTGTCGCGGGCGTTGCTTCAGGCAGGTCGTTCTGCGGCATAGGGTCAACAGGTTATGATTTCCTTTTAATGGCCTCACGGGCCAGTGTGTCGCAGCGATTGTTCCAGGGGTTGTCGCTGTGGCCCTTTACCTTGTGGAAGTTGATTGTGTGCAATGTAAGCAACTTCAGGATTTTTTGCCAGAGATCGATATTTTCGACACTTTTTTTAGCCGCAGTCTTCCAGTTATTGATGGTCCAGCGTTTCAGCCATCCTTCGTTAATGGCGTTGACGAGGTAACTTGAGTCGCTGTACAAATCAACCGTGCAAGGTTCCTTGAGTGCCTGGAGTGCCTCAATTGCCGCACTGAGCTCCATGCGGTTATTGGTCGTGGCGGGTGAGTAGCCCGATAGTTCACGGACTGACGGGCCATACATTAACAGTGCTCCCCATCCGCCCGGACCGGGATTGCCGCTGCATGCGCCGTCGGTGTAGATAATGATTTTTTTTTCCATCCTTCAAAAAACAAAAAAAAGCTCAACCGGAGTATGGCTGAGCCTTTGCAAGAGAGTAAAAAATCGGTTGTTCTGCTGGTCTCGCCGGTGCCTTACTTCAGCAGTTTTGCGAGTGCGGCGGTGCCGGTTTTGGCAATAATCTTCATCGCTTTTGCTGAAAGCTTCACCTTTGCAAAGCGCTTCTCCTCTTCGATCCAGACTCTTTTGGTGTGGAGGTTTGGCTCAAAACGGGTGCGGACGTGGTTGTTCGCATGGGATACCGTGTTGCCGTATATGGGTCTTTTACCGGTCAGTAAACAAACTTTAGACATGGTGCAATCAATTGGTGTTAAAAAAACGAAATGCAATATAACAATAGTTTTATAAACCGGAAACGTATTGTTTCATGGCCGGATGCCGACAGCGCAGACCATCATGGAGAGAACATAGAGCAGGGTACCGAAAGCATTGTACCAGACCGCTTTTTCCCTTGGATTTTCTATCAGAATCTTCTGCATGGGCAGTTGGGCGACAAGCAGTATCAGGGCAATGACCGTAGTCGTTATGGAACCGTTGACAATCAGGATGGTGATGGCTGACAGTTGGGCAATATCCATGATGATGGCCGCAAGAATGGCGGCTCGTTTTTCTCCAAGCTGTACCGGGATTGAGGCCACTTTGCGGATGGTATCGCCAACGACAGATTTGAAATCGTTCAGCGTCATGATGCCATGCGCTCCGAGTGAAAAAATAATAGCAAGGGCGATAGTTTGGCCCGAAGGAACTCCCTGGGTAATAGCAAAACTGCCGGTCAGCCAGGCGACGCCTTCGTAGGCAAGCCCGACAATAAGGTTGCCGAACCAGCCGTTTCGCTTGGCCCTGATGGGGGGGCCGGAATAGGCGTGTGACATGAGTACCCCTACAAAAGCAATGACGACCACGTAAGGGTGAATGGTGTATGCAACAAGAAATCCTGTCACAATAAGGGCGAAGGTAATGAGCCAACTGGCCGATTTCGATATTTTGCCTGCCGGAATCGGGCGCTCGGGCTCATTGATGGCATCAACCTCCCGGTCAAAGTAGTCGTTCATGGTCTGCGACATGGCGCACATGAGCGGCCCGGCAAGAAGAACACCCCAGAGGAGAATTGACCAGTTGTCCGTAATATTTTTGCCAGTTGATACCACGCCACACGCAAAGGCCCACATAGGCGGAAACCAGGTCACCGGTTTCATGAGCGGCAAGATGGCCGAGGGCTCTATCCTGAAGCCGGGCTTGTTGACATTTTCAAGCGCCAGCTCAATAATTTTCCGTCTCGAATTGCTCACTCCCGACTGGAGAAGCTTTTCTGCTATGCCTTGGGGCTTTTCAGGGTGTGGAGTGTCGCGTCCTTTCATGGGCATAATGGTTCTCGCTACAGCTTAAAACAAGGCAGGCAGTATACAAGTTTTTTGGCAAAAATGGTAAGGATTTAGTTGATGGCAGGCCGGTACTTTTTAGAGAGTTCATCGTTGATTTTCAGGATCTCATCCCATTTTTTCTCTGACTTGCCGCTTTCGAGAGCCTCTCTTGCCATGACAAAGCCATCGTTGATGGTGGCCGCTTTTCCGGAGACGTGACAGGCCATGGCGGTGGTGAAGAGTGCTGCATTGAGGTGTGCTGCCGGAGCGCTGCCATCAAGGATCCGGCGGATAATGAGCGCGTTGTCATCCCTCTCCCCCCCCTTGATTTCCGTGAGGGCATGGCGCGTCAGGCCGAACTCTTCCGGATAGACCGTATAGCGTTTGAAACTTCCATTCTGTATTTCAATAATATGCGTCGGCCCGTTGAGGCTCGGTTCGTCAAGTGCGATGCCCTCTTCAGTCATGGCATGGACAATTAATGCATGGCGGGCTCCCGTCTGCATCAGTACTTCGCCGTAGAGTTCCATCAGTTCCCGGGTGAAAACACCGACCAACTGCCGTTTTGCCCTTGCCGGATTAATCAGTGGGCCGAGAATATTAAAGATGGTTCTGATGCCGAGCTCGCGGCGGACAGGGGCCACTTTTTTCATTGAGGGGTGGTAAAGGGGGGCAAAAAGAAACGCAAAACCAGTCTGCTGAAAAAGCTCTTTTGTCGCTTCTGCCGGAAGGTCAATGGTGAATCCGAGTGCTTCAAGCACATCGGCACTGCCGCAACTGCTGGTGACTGAACGGTTTCCATGCTTGGCAATGCGCACTCCGGCACTGTTGGCGATGATTGATGCGGTCGTTGAAATATTGAAGGTGCCAGCATGATCTCCGCCAGTGCCGCAGGTATCGACGGCATCGTCATCAAGCTCGATGATGCTTGCTTTGGCCATCAGGCTGTAGTATGCGCCAGCAGCCTCCGCCGGGGTAACACCTTTTTTTTGCAGAAGAGCAAGCATTGCAGCAATAACAATTTCTGAAAAAAAGCCATCCATAATGCTGTTCATGCAGAATTTCATCTCTTCCTGTGAAAAATCTTCTCCTGCAAGCAACTTTTGAAGTAACTGTTTTTGTGGCATGAAACTGACTGGTTGGCAAATGGTTGAGAATGTTGTGAACGTAACTATTGTAAATAAAATAACTACATTTTGTGAAATCCTGAACATGAAAGAATTTTCTGCTTCTGCGACACGCTCTGCAGAGAGTCAAACCTGTGCAAGCTTTATGTTGTTCTTGATAAGTCATCCCGCATCTGCACGGGAGAGTTATGTTGCTTTTTTTTCGTATCTATTCGTTCAATCATCTTCGCCATTATTCAACGGGAACAAGTATACGTGGGTGCGATTCGTTTTATCCGGGCTCGTTTGAAGGAACACCCACTCTCCCTGATCGGGCCGGGCCTCATCACTGGTGTTGCTGATGACGATCCAAGCGGCATAGCGACCTACTCACAGGCGGGTGCCCAGTTTGGGCTCAACATGCTCTGGACGATGCCTCTGGCTTTTCCTCTTATGGCCGCAATTCAATCCATGTGTGCCCGTATTGGCCGAGTTACCGGAAAAGGACTCGCGGCCAACATCAAAATCGCCTTCCCTCCCATTGTGCTTCAGGCTGTTGTGTTGCTTTTGCTGGTTGCCAATACGCTCAATATCGCCGCTGACGTTGCGGCGATGGGTGAAGTTGCCGAGCTTATTACCGGCTTCAATCGTCATGTCATGACCGCCCTGTTTGTGTTTGCCACCTTGATACTTCAGGTGTTTGTCCCTTATCATCGCTATGTCAATTTTTTGAAGTGGCTGACCATTTCACTGCTGGCTTATGCAGCGGTGCTCTTTACGGTCAATGTTCCCTGGGGAGAGGTCGCACAGCGTACCCTCTGGCCCCGGTTTATTCTGAATTCTGATACGGCCGCAGTTATTGTCGGAGTTTTTGGCACCACGATCAGTCCCTACCTCTTTTTCTGGCAGGCATCTGAAGAGGTCGAAGAGATGCGCTCAAAAAAGGGTGCAGTTGCGCTTCTATCCAATGCAAGCATGGCAGGGCAAGAGCTTCGTCGTATCCGGTGGGATACATGGAGCGGCATGTTTTATTCTAACGTGACCGCTTATTTTATTATTCTGGCAACTGCAGTCACGCTTCATGTTTCAGGAATTACAGATATCACTACCGCTGCCGAGGCCGCGAGCGCACTCAGGCCTCTGGCAGGCGACTTTGCATTTCTGCTGTTTGCTGTCGGGATTCTTGGTGTTGGCTTAATCGGTGTGCCGGTGCTTGCCGGTTCAGGGGCATACGCTTTTTCTGAGGCTATGGGCTGGAATTCGGGTCTCGAAAACAAGGCAAAGGACGCACGCGGTTTTTATAGTATTCTTGCCGTCAGCGTTTTGCTTGGGCTTGTTATTCAGTATACGCCGATCAGTCCAATGAAAGCCTTGTTCTGGAGCGCAGTTATCAATGGAGTCATCGCCGTACCCTTAATGGTTGTGATTATTTTGCTCGTTTCGAAAAAATCGGTCATGGGTGAATTTACCGCGAGTCGCCCGATCATCATTCTTGGCTGGGTAGCGGTGGCGGTCATGGGCGTGGCAGCTCTGGCAATGCTTTTTCCCGGTTAGTTTTTTTGAACAGGGCTCGCAAAAAAAGCGATTCCGATATTTTTATGAATCATAGTTTAGAATGTAATGGGGAGTGAGCAGAGTACGTTGCATCAAAAAGAGGCGCTACGGATGGTTTTAAGGAAAATGATGAGCCAGGCGCTTGATGCGATGATTGTTACCGATCTCGCCGTTATCCGGTGGCTAACCGGTTTCAGCGGTTCAAACGCCAGAGTGCTGATCACAAGAGATAAATGCTGGCTCTTTACTGATTTTCGCTACAAGGAGCAGGCGGCGGGAGAGGTGAGTGTGGCAGAAACGGTTATTGCTGCTGATGGTTTTGCGGCCGAGCTTGGCTCAGGTCGCTATCCTCTCGGAGAACTGGTTGCCCTGCAGTCCGATCATGTTACCTGGCATGAGGCAACCCACCTTATCGAGCAAATTCTCGGTAAACAGCGGGTGATCCCAGTAGACTCTTTTTTTGATGAGTTCAGGATGCTCAAAAATGAGATTGAACTTGCAAAAATGCGTCGTGCGGTTGAAATCAGCGAGTTGGTGCTTGAGCGAGTGCTTCCCCTGATTTCGCCCTCAGTGACGGAGCTCGATATTGCCGCAGAGATCAGCTATCAGCATAAAAAGCTTGGCGCCGAAAAAGACTCCTTTGACCCCATTGTGGCCGCTGGAGCGCGTTCCGCAATGCCTCATGCAACTCCCACAAAGGCCCGGTTCAGATCTGGCGAGCTGATTGTGATCGACATCGGGTGTATCTATGAAGGCTATGCCTCCGATCAAACTCGTACGGTTGCGCTTGGCCCTGTTTCCCGCGAAGCCAGGGAGGTGTATCGTATTGTGCAGGAGGCTCAGGCACTTGGTGTTGCTTCAGCGCGGTGCGGTATGACGGCCAGAGAGCTTGATGATGAGGTTCGCCGCTTTATTGCCGGTCACGGTTACGGTGACGAGTTTGGCCATGGCCTCGGTCACGGCGTTGGTCTTCAGGTTCACGAAGAGCCTCGGATAAGCCCGAAAGGGGAGCACACCTTGCAGGAGAATATGCTTTTTACCATCGAGCCCGGTATCTATCTGCCCGGCAAATTCGGGGTGCGCATCGAAGATACGGTGGTGATGGGGCTCAATGGTGCAACCTCTTTGCAGCGTTTCAGCAAGGAGCTTATTGAATTGTAACACTATCAGCGTGAGTATGAGCAGTTGTTGTATGGTTATTACCACCGCTCCTGGCCGTGAGGTTGCCGAAAAGCTTGCAGAGGGCATTCTCTCCCGCAAGCTTGCGGCCTGTGTCCAGATGATGGCTATACGGAGCTTTTATATATGGGAAGGGGAGTTGCAGAAAGAGGAGGAAGTTGCCCTCCATATCAAAACCACAGAGGCCCGATACAGCGAACTTGAAGCCTGGATCAAGAGTGTTCACCCCTACGACGTGCCGGAAATTATTAAAGTGCCCATTACCGGCGGATTGCCCGGCTATCTTGACTGGGTTGATTCGACTACAGGTACACCTGGTGTTTGATGCTACGTGTATCGTAAGGATGTGCTTTATTTTTATGTATCATCCGATTCGTGAGTTAAATTCTTGCAGAGACATCAGGCGCAGAAACAGTTTTGGACTTTTCGTAAACGTCATTACCTCAAAGAAGCGTAAGGAGTAGTATACTGTTCAAGTTAAAAAGTTTTATCAGACTGTTGAGAAACATTGACATGTACAGAAATGTTGAAAAAATTTTATATCGACAACTTTAAATCTCTTGTAGACTTTGAAGTTGAGCTGTCTCATTTCAATTGTCTGATCGGTCTTAATGGAGTTGGCAAGAGTACCTTGCTGCAGGCAATCGACTTTGCGTGTGCTTTGATGTTGGGTGATGTGAAGAATTGGTTAAGCAAAAGAGGGTGGGAAGCCAAAGAGCTAAACTCCACACTGGAAGGTCTTGCCAGAAATATTACGCTTGGATTTGAGGTAGAGATTGATAACGAAAATTATCGTTGGGAGGCGGTATTTAATCGCGATAAGCTTGCCTGCACAAAAGAATCTGTTACAAGAATAAGTGATAGTGCTGTTTTATTTAGTTTAAAAGAGCAAGTTTGTCGTGGGAATTTACCTGAGCAGAAACCCTTTCGTGTTAATTTTATTTATGAAGGCTCCGTGCTATCGCGCCTGAAGCATGACTGGTTGGGTGATGAACTTAATAATGTAGCAGTTCGCATATGTTCGCTTCGCTCAATGGATCTGTTGTCGCCTCAGTTATTGCGGAAAAAAGCAAAGAGAGCTGAAGAGGGGGATATTGGAATGGGAGGAGAACACCTGTCGGCATTTATTCATGAGTTATCGAATGAGCAGCAACAGCAATTACTTAAACAACTTAAAAGTTACTATCCTCAAATCTGTTCTTTGAAAACAAAAGCCTTGAGAGCCGGATGGATACAGCTCGAAATTACGGAACAGTACAGTAACGGCAACAATGAGCCTTTGAGTATTGTGACAGAAGCTTGTCATATCAACGATGGTATGCTCCGTTTGCTTGCTATTCTTGCCCAGCAGTTTAGTCCTCTGGAAACCTTGTTATTTGATGAGATAGAAAACGGGATTAACCCGGAAATAACGGAACTGGTTGTTGATGCGTTAGTCGCTTCCCCCAAGCAGGCTATTGTCACTACTCATAGCCCTATGGTACTTAACTACCTGGAAGATGACGTTGCGCGGCAATCTGTTACGCTTCTTTACAAGCGGCCCGACGGGCGCACTCAGGCGTGCCGTTTTTTTGAAATACCCTCCGCATCACAAAAACTTGATTGTCTTGCCGCAGGTGATGCCATGCTTGATCTCTCTTTGAATGATATGGCAATTGAGGCTGAGCAGATCAGGAGCGCCAGCCATGTTCTGTAAAATGGTTGTTACCGGAGAGGGAAAGAGTGATATGGGGATTTGTCATAATCAGGCGCAGGTATGTTCAGGTGCTGATTATGACATTGGGCCTGTGACATTGTTGCTGGTAAAGTTGCTTGAAAGGCATTTGCCAGAATGGAATGTTGATCAGCTTGATTTCAGTGATCCGAAATCATGGGTGACTTTGGCCCTCCGCACATTTTAGTGGAATGAGGGGATAAAATCGTAGATTGCAGTATTTCAACCCTAACCTCCAAGATTCAAAAACTAACTGAGCATTACCAGCAATTACTGGGATTTCCTGCCATTTGGGAAGTCGATAATGTCAACCTTGCCGTCTCTGGTCTGAAGATAGAAGTCCACCTCCGTTTTGTAGGAGATGAAGTAATATGTCCTCACTGTGG
>CAIQGA010000056.1 GCA_903871235.1 uncultured Chlorobiaceae bacterium | reverse complement strand
TACCGGAGAGTTTACACCACCGGGAATAAACTTCTTTGCTTTTTCAAAGAGTTCAGCAGATTTGGTGAGTTGAGACATGTCGGACAGTGCTGTTTATTGATTGAACAAGACGTTAAAAGAGTAATAAAATTCTTGGTCAAGATAGAAATAGTCAAGAAGATATAAAACCACAAAAAAAGAGTGGACGGCTATTTTATGAGGATTTGCGTGATGATAGTGAGGTTTTTGTGCCCCCGTGCATGTTCCAGATGGAGGGAGCAATACTCCTGAAGCAGATTCCAGAGGACTTCAATATCTAAAGGGTCGGCCTTGATGGAGTCGCCCAAAGGCTGGCGCGTATCTGCCAGTGCCTTCATCAGCATGCCGAGGCGCACCGGAATGAGTCGTTTTTTCGACATTCCGGGATCTGCTGCAGAGGGCAAGGCAAGTCCGCCGGGGTTCATCACAAAATAGATCTCAGTCAGCTTCAATGCATGAATGGCCGGCAGAAGCTCCTTTCCGCTTAAAACACACTTGTGAAGGGATGGCTGAAAGCCGAGCACGGAGACAAAGCGCAAAAGAAACCAGGTATAAAGCTGCTGGAAATTAACATCGGTATGATAGAGCTGCTCAAGGGTACCAGCCAGCAGGGCAAAGAGCGGCAGATTTTTTTCATCATTTTCCGTCGTATGCCGCACGAAATCGATAATCCGGTAAAGGATGGCGAATCGCTCCATATCCGGATTGGGAACCATTGGACTTAAAACAAGGTTTGCATCACTGACGAGTTGAATATCGCGGCTGCTTTTTTTATAGAGTACCAGATCAACAACATTGCCTGCGCTGAAAAGCCCTGACAGCTTGTTTTTCGGGTTGCGTGCACCCTTGATAATAACCGACATTTTGCCGAACTCCCGGGTGTAGATGGAACAGATTTTCGATTGGTCGCGGTATTTTGTTTCCCGTAATATCACGGCCCGGGTTTTGACGATCACGGCGAGAGGGGTTTTATATTCCGGCAAATATCACTATATACGAAACCGGTGCACGAATGCGGCCTACGAACTTTTTAAACAGCCACCAGTGACGGAGAAGAGTTGCCGTCAACAAGCGATTAATAAAGGAGAAAAATAGAGATGCCAACCTATCAGTATCGTTGTAAAAACTGCGGAAATGAGCTTGAAATAGTCCAAAAAATAAGCGAAAACTCTCTGACGCTCTGTCCGAAATGTGAAACAGAGAGCTTTGAGCGGGTTATCAGCGCCAGCGGCGGATTTGTGCTGAAAGGATCAGGCTTTTACAAAACAGACTATGGCAACAGCAAACCTGCGCCAGCCGCAGCCCCCGCAGCACCAAGCCCCTGCTCAACCGGAGCCTGTTCGGGCGGAAGTTGCCCCATGGCCAAATAGAGCAGAAAAGCCTTCCCTCGTTCACGGAAGGCTTTTCTGCGTTCTGAAGGGATTCTCCCGCTCTCTCCACGCAAATTTTGAAAGGTTGATTTTTGGGTTCCCCCTGAAACTTTCGGGGTACTGCTTTCCCTCAACATTGCCCGTGACCTTGACGCTACCGAGAATGCCGTCGGCAAAGAACATCCTGATCATATCCCCGCTCGAATAGTTGATTCCCGATGGCTGCCGCATTTCATTGTAGAGGTGATAGAGGCTTTCTGCCTGGCCGGTGAGCGTTATCCCGGTTATTTTTTTGCCCTCTTTGAGGCGGATAATCATTTTCTTGCCGCTGAACTGGTCATAGACAACCGGAAAGCGGGAGAGGCTATCGGCCGAGGCAAAAAAGGCGTTGTTGTGGACCTCTATTTCGTCAATCTCCTGCTTTTTGCGGCTCCCGGACTCTGTAAAGTGGAGCAAAATGATCTCTCCGCTGATCTGCTGCTGCTGGTGCCAGGCAATGGCATCGTCGTAGAGCCATATCTGGCTTTTCGCCTTGTTGACCAAGGCGCGGCGTGACTTGCCGAAGAATGAGTTGTCGAGCATACGGCCGCGGACGTTGCCGTTTATTTCGCCCGTCTGCTTGTCAGGGAAGTAGACGCCGCTGTCACCGTAAATTGCAAAGGCGGGGTCGGAAATGACAATGTTGCCATTGAGCACAATTTTATTCTCCTGCTCATAATTGATGGCGCGGTCGCAACGAAGGGTCATGGCGCCATCCAGAAACACCACATTGCCGATAACTGAGCGGTAGCTTCCAGTTTCGCCCTCACCACCTTCGATGGTATCGGCATGCTGGAGAATAATTTTCTTTTGTTCACCCCGGAGTATATTATAGCTCAGAACCGGGAGCATGACAGTCTGAAACAGAAGAACTGCCGCAGTCAAGAACGCAGGTAAAAAAACTCTTCGCATTGTTCGCAGATAATGATTGAAATGGTCTTCGCTAGAAATTGCTTTACCTATAATTTAACAAAGCTTTGATTTTACTGTGAAAATTGTCTTGCCATATTTGAAAAGTACGAATTTGGCCTATGGCACTTCATCGAGATAGCCAACGACATTCGCAACATCAGGACTCAGTTGCTCGATAAAATCCAGAAAATAAACTTATAGGTTGATTTTTATGGAGCTGGTTCGTATTATTACCGATAGCGTTACCGGGGAAGGTTTGTACGCAATCCGGTTTACCGCAGGCCAGCCTGACGAGTTTGAGCGGCTTTTTGACCTTTGGATTCGGGATACGTGTTACCTTTACCGTTTTTTTCATGATCACTGGAGTGAAGTACAAAGGGGCATATACAAAGGGACACTGGTTGAACAAGCGGTCAAAGCTACTCGTCATGAGGCGAAACTTCTGCAGCAAACCATGTTGTCGCTTGCGAAAAACGGCATTTCAGGCCGCCAGCAAGTGTTGCAGAATATCTTTCAGCCGCTCAACAACAGTGAGTATACCTTGAAGCCTTTGCAGAAAAGCAAGGCAAGGGGCAACAGGGAAAAACGATGGTTGCGAATCTATGCAATACGCTTTGCGGCAAACTGTTTTGTTATCACCGGTGGTGCTATAAAATTATCACTGAACATGCAGGCACCTTATTTGCAGGAAGAGCTGCAGAAACTTGAAAAAGTCAGGCAATTCCTTGTTGACCATGATGTCCGAGACCAAACTGATTTTGAATATCTGGAGATTTGAACCGATGACCATAAACAACATGAAAGAAAAAATTGATAGCCTCCTGTCAACAGAGCCTTCGCGCTGGATGGAAAAAGCGTTACGCGATGAGGCCAATGAGGCCTGGCTCAAGATGTCTTCCAATATTGCACTGCGTATTCTTGGTGCTTTACAGGCAACTGGAATGTCGCAGAAAGAGCTTGCCACAAAAACAGGAGTCAGCCCTCAGCAGGTAAGCAAACTGCTCAAGGG
>CAIQGA010000055.1 GCA_903871235.1 uncultured Chlorobiaceae bacterium | reverse complement strand
TCCAGGTTTGAGTGTGTAGCGTGCGGTTTTGCTGAAAATACAGACCTGAACGCAGCAATCAATATAGAGGTGGCTGGACAAGCAATATCAGCCTTCCAAGTGAACGGTGCAACAAGGCCGTCAGCAAAAGGCACTCGCCGAAGCTATCAGCACCACGGGGTGTCTGACGCAGTAGGAATCCCGCGTCCTTTAGGGCGAGGAGGATGTCAAGTGTATGTATCGGTATGAAATGAAAAAGTGCTATCATGAGAACGCAATTATTTTTCCGCTAATCACTCTTAAGCTAAAGAACATCATGGCGAATAAAACAACTGAACACAAGAAAAAACTGCCGCTCAATTCGGCACTTGAAACCGTTAAATCCTTATTGAAAAAAATTTTAGGTGTCACTGTTGAAAATGAGACCAAACCCCCGGCGACAGGAATCGGGTCCACAATAACAAAAAAAACCAGCGATCAACCAATCAAGTGGCCTCTGCCGGTAAAAAAATAAAGCTGCCGGATGCGAAAAAAAGATCCCTGCTCGATATCAGGATCACGCAAGCATGAAGAATTCCCTGAACAATGAACCTATACACCGGTTGTGCGGTTATAAAGCATGTAAATGACCAACTCCTGAGGAGATGACGTTGTTAACTCCGAAATGGTCCTGAAATCGTAAAGCAACAAAACATCTCACTACAAATCACCTGCACGCTTATGAACTGGAAACAGCTTCTTGAACAACAACTCGAAGCCGCCTTCAAGGTGGCAGACCGATTGGTCAGACTTCTTGACGAAAAGGATCTTGCATGGAAACCCTCAGAAGGCAGCAACTGGATGACGACAGGGCAACTGCTTCTGCATATGGGAAAATCCTGCGGCGTTCCCATAAAAGGATTCGCTACAGGAGATTGGAATATGCCGGCCCATAGTGACATGAACGAAAAGAAAACGGAAAAGAAAATGCCGCCTCCGGCCGAAGAGCTTCAGGCAGTTAACACCATCGATGAAGCCCTGAACCTCCTCGCTTTCGATAAAACCCTTGCTTTTGAGGCATTGAACCACTGCAGCGAAGAAGAGCTGAATTCAAAACCGGCACCAGCTCCCTGGGATCCGACACCCCTGAACCTCGGCTTGCGCATGCTGCAGATGATCGACCATCTGAACCAGCACAAAGCACAGCTATTCTATTATCTTAAGCTGCAAGGCAAACCGGTCAATACCTTCCATCTCTACGGCAAGTAGCAATACTTGCCAAATCCCTGCTCCCTCTCAAAACTTCGAAACAAGAGGTTGCAGAATTGTTTCCTCACTGATTTGAGAGTAACTGATTACCGTCACACCACCGGTGTGCCAAAAGTGATGCAAGCAGGATGTTCATTCATACATCAGGAACCCTCGACAAGGCGCGCCACATCATGCCCACAAATTGCGCACTTTCCCTTGAGAAGCACGTCACCACTCACAACTGAACCAGAATAATCAACAATTCTGACAGCATCACGACAATGCGAACACAAGACGTTATCGAGTAGTATCTCCTGGAATTCTACAGG
>CAIQGA010000054.1 GCA_903871235.1 uncultured Chlorobiaceae bacterium | reverse complement strand
GGTATGGCCGGTATCAGCAATCCTTTCTGCAACAGAGTAAGCGGCTCCCGGTTCTTGTTGATTATTACCTTCTGCCATACTTCTCGTCCTTTTCTTTTTATGATAAGCATGGGGATGGGACAAAGACTGTCATACGGGTAAAAGTTTCTCTTTTTTTTTCAATATTTGCCTTGGCTGTTCAGGTCATCCCTAACAGTGTAGTGGTGGCGTTAATCTCCCCTTGTATGCAGAGAGCTGTAGTGTGGCGGGTTTTGGAGCAACGATTAGCTTTGCTGAGTTGATGCTGTTACGAATATTATATGAACGGCATTGGGATAAACAGCGCGTTATCAATTTATTTAATGTGATTGACTGGCTGATGCAACTGCCAGAATGGTTGAATAATAAGGTATGGCAGGAACTTAAAACAATTGAGGAGAGAGAAAAAGTGCAATACATTACAAGCGTTGAAAGAATCGGTATAGCCAAGGGTATGGCTAAAGGTATGGTCGAAGGCGAATCACGGATACTGAAAAGGCAGCTTGAGCGACGTTTTGGCGTGTTGCCCGAGTGGGCAACTGAGCAGTTAAATCACGCAAAAGAAAAGGAGCTGGAGGCCTGGAGCGAGGAGGTTCTGACGGCCCCTACTCTGGAAGCTGTTTTCAAAGCAACCGGCTTGTCATAACAAATGTAAAGGCAGTCGACCCCGGAAAAAGGCCAGTACCTCGTTGTTGACCGGTAAAAGTCTCATCGTTTGGCTACGTGCCATCCCGTTTCCTGCTCACCAACAATGTAAAAAATACGCCACAAGTCAAGGAATACTCAAATTTCCTGCGTACTTTGCAAGAAATGTGGCCCTCAGTGTTCTTGTGCCGATCTGTACAGTACCCGGAAATACATTTGATAAAATGTTGTAACTGTATATTTAATTTTGATTAGCAGTATTTTGATTCATGAGCTTATGCTCTCTTATGTGGATTGTAATTCAAAAATCAGCAGATTCGGCAGATTAATCTGATTATTGTTAGATTAACCTTGTTGGTCGACGACGCGAAACACAAACGCTCTGCACGAAATTTGACTTTTTCTAAAACGTTGAAAAGTAGTTTTTGTAAATCTATGCTACAGATATGAAAACACTACCCGTGGGTGAAGTAAAAGCTCAACTCTCTGAGATCCTTGAGAAAGTAAAGCAGGGTGAGTCTTTTGGTATTCTTTACGGCAAGAAAAAGAGACCAATTGCCATGATTGTTCCTTATCTCGATTTTGAAAAGAAAAAAGAGCGAAAAATCGGGATTCTTGACGGAAAAGTTAAAGTCACATTTGCAGATAATTTCAAAATGACTGAGGAAGAGTTTCTCGGACTGAAATGAACTATTTACTGGATACACATACATTTATTTGGTCTATAGCTGATTCAGCAAAGCTTTCGGAGCTCGCCGTATCAGAAATAAAGAATCCGAAGAATGGAGTATTTATTAGTTCGGTTAATCTTTGGGAAATATCGATCAAGACACGAATCAAGAAAATTGATCTTGGTGGTGTTTTGCTTGATGATTTGATTGAGTTGGCCGAAGAGATGGGAATTCGACGGATTGGTCTTTCTCCCGAAGAAGCAATAACATACGGAAAACTGAAAGAAAACAGCCATTTTGATCCATTTGACAGGATGCTTATCTGGCAAGCCATATCCAGAAAATATACGGTGATCAGCAAAGACTCCGAATTTGCAAAATTTGTTCCACATGGATTAAAATTATTGTGGAAATAAGCTCTCAGCAAAAAGTCATTCGGTAATCATTCCCAAAGGGAAGAGCCCAATCCGTTGACGTTACGTCTCTCAATCAGGGTGTGGTTACATGCAATTTTATTTCAGCTCTTCCGGATATAAACCAAACCTCTCCATGTTCAATGTGGCTCGCTGTGTTGTCATCAACCAAGAGCCTGATGGCGTCACCGCTCAGTTTTGTATCTCTCTGTGGTAAGTCGCAACTCCTCATTGATCATTCGCCGCAACTCTTTGGGCTCCAGCACTTCGGCCTCTTTGCCGTAGCGCAAAACCCAGTGCATCACCGCATCCAGTGCTCCTATTCGCATTTTCAGAAGAACCGATCCATCCGTCTGCTCTTCAATCACCTGTGTGGAGTGCCAGCGGTGTTCCCTTATCCATTGTGCCTGGTAGGGTGTAAAGAGGATAACAACATCCATAATTTCCTCTTCGTGAATCTGGTCAAAGCTCTTTTCAAGATAGCTGTCGATTGAAAAGGTGCAGGGAATGGTGAACGGTGTTTTGGTAAGGGAGACCTGCCTGATTCGGCTGACAATAAAGGAGCGTATCTCGTTTCGGAGTTCGCAGTAGCTAAAGAGTGTCCAATTCTCTTTGGTGTGTGAATAGTGCAGACGATATGGCTGAACAATCCGTTCGGTCTCCTTGCTGTTCCAGAATGCCCGGTAGGTGAGATTGAGTTTTACCTTGTTCCGGATAGCATCTTCGATGAGGGCAAAAAAGTGCGGGTCGATGGCAGTTGACGTAAAAGGCTCGAAAGAGTAGATTTCTGAGAGCTGGCTCGGCAGTAACGCTCCGGGCAGATACTGCAGCACCTTGTCGAGGGCACGGCTTACCTCCTGATAATATGGGGTTCCCTGATATTGGGCGAGTACCTTTTTGGTGACGATCAGCGCTTCGGCTTCCTGCCGATCAAAGGTGGTTGAGGGCAAAAAGACCCACTCTCTCTTTGAGTAGTAATAACCGTTCTTCTTGCTGTCGAAGTGGATAGGGGCGTGCAGCAGGTCGCGCATATAATCGACGTCGCGCTGGATGCTTTTTGTTGAAACCTCAAAATGCCGGGCAATTCCGGTGCAATTTGGATAGGAGTTGTCGCGAAGTTGCCGATCGATGTACTGCATGCGAACAAGCGGTGGTCTCGACTGCCTCATGGTATGGGTGCTTAGGGTGGATTAAAAACCAATATCAGAAAATATCTGATGATTCAGGAACCCTGTGACGGTTTTTGTCTGACCGTCGTGTGTATCATGAAGGAATGACTGCGATATTTGGATAACATCAGGATAAATAATTTCAGATATGATCAATGCTTCTCTAACTCTTGATGCGCTCTCGGCACTTGTTGAAGCTGCTGAAACACCGGTGATTCTCCTCGAAGGGCGTCGCTCAATTCCGGCAAATGAGTACGACCACGCAAGGGTTGCGGCGGAATTCCTTGCCAAACGGTTTCCAGGGGCTCGATTCCGTTCAGGCAATGCCAAAGGCTCCGATGAGGCATTTTCGCAAGGTGTTGCGGCTGTTGATGCCACCCGCCTACAGTTAGTTGCTCCATACGCCACTCACCGGCTGAAAGCAAGGTTTAATGGCGCTTCTTATGCATATCCGGCAGCGCTTTCGGATCAGCAGAGAAAAGCAATGGTCCAGCAAACTGTTCTTGCGTCACCGAAAATATCCTCAATGATGGCTCAACTCGGCAAGCAAGGATCAGTCGCCGCAAAAGCTGATTATCTGCTCCGCGATACCATGAAAGTTGCCGGCTTTTCGGATGAGTTCCCGAAGGTTACCGCAGCACTCTTTTATGTTGATATTGATGCCCCAATGGACGGCGGAACCGGCCATACCATCCGGGTCTGCCAGCAAGAGGGGGTTCCTTTTGCCTTTCAGAATGCCTGGAAAGAATGGGGTGGTAAATGAGCAAAGTCCAGGCTTAGAGATTGAATAGGGCTTGCCGGACATTAGTCTTGCTGGATAGCGCAATGCAAGGTGGAACGAATATTGGAGCAATCATCGGATGGTCAATCTTGGTTCTTTTATTTTTACTCTACACCCTAAACAGATAGACTATAAGATAAATGATTATTCATGCGACCTGTGACGGTTTTTGTCTGACCATCGAGTGTATCATGAAGGAATGACTGCACTCGTTGGAGAAGATCAGCTTCTCGCTCCACTCCGCAGGCAGATCAGTTTCAGCAACGTTCACAGCAACAAAACTGCACATGAATACAATCGACAAGTTTCTCAGTGAATGCGTCTTTTACCCTTGCTCAGCACTGCACGGAGTGCCGGTCAAGTTTTTGGGCAAAAGGTTTCAGCGATTCTTTTATGCGGACTATTCAGTAGATCGCAGCCAGTTCGACAACTCCATTAAAGAGGAGGGATTCAAAGGCTATGAGCTTCGCTCGGTAGAGGAATTATCTCCCAAAAAGGTTTTCGGGATGTCATGGGAAGATTTAGCACAACGGCATGAGAGCACCATTTCACGGGTTCATTTTGAATGGTCCAATCCCTTTGTAGTTCTCTGCCGTTTCAAACGTATGGATGGTTTTGGCGATGATCATGGGCCCGAGACGTTTGAGTTCATGGTTGCACGCTGCGAAGCAATCGCCGCATTCATTTCGGCGTTTTCACGAAAGAATATTGCACCGAAATGTCTGGTACATGTCCGTTCCGGGATTGGGTTTGGAGGCAATTATCATGACTATCCAAAAGAGCTGAGACGCGTTCTGCTCGAAAACAAGGGCGGACTCCCTGCCTTTATGTTTTACGACAGTATGGGAAGCAGTGGCCAGTGTGGTGATTACCTGGATTTGGTAAAGAAATATCAGCTTGTTGAACGATGGGGTTACCCTGATGGCGGCCATCTGACTCTTGCTCAATTGATTGCGTCTGATGGGAAATAAAGCACCACAACCTTACAATCATTAACCAGAAAGGGCCACTTCAATGAATTCATCGATAACAACCCGACAACGACCTTTTCCCAATAGTTACTGGGTCACCGACGCCCTCCTTGCAGGCGAATATCCGGGTGCTCTTGATCCGGTATTGGCTGAGGCAAAGGTCATCAAACTCCTGTCGTGCGGCATCTCCTCTGTGATTGATCTCACTGAACCCTGGGATGGGCCTGAAGATGGATTGCAGCCCTATCGCCCATTTCTTCCCGATCACACGACAAGTGGTAAACCAATGAGCTACAGCCGCTGTCCCATTCCTGACGTTAGCGTCCCGCGCTCACGCCAGGATATGGTCACCATTCTTAACAGCATTGACTACGCTACCGCGAACGATCACGCGGTATACGTCCATTGCTGGGGTGGTGTTGGTCGGACAGGTATGGTGGTTGGCTGTTATCTTGTGCGGCATGGGATAACAGGCGAGGAGGCATTAGCTGCCGTTCACCAGTTGTGGCACACCACCGAAAAATCACGCACCCGTCCGTTCTCGCCCGAAACTTCAGCCCAAAAGGAATGGGTGCGGATGTGGCATGAAGATTGACTGTAATTGCCATCACTGGAATCTCAATCAAGCTTGATCAAAGACAGTCTATATGAATACAAAAGAGCGATTTCGAAGATGTCACGGCACTTGCTTCGACCTATAATTTTCTGCAAAGGAATAACTGGCGGGTGAGGCAAGCCGAAGGCGTGAGAGCTGCATGGTTTCTTGGCTGCGGGTACAATTTTGTGCTTCAATGCTGCGATGAAAAGCTGTATTTTGAGCTTGTAGATATATTACAGAAAAGGCATGTTATTTTTTGTTTTAATACGTAAATCCACCTCTTACTCCACTCTGTTGCACATTGGCGGTTTACGAATTAGAGAAAACAGCCGAATCGATTTCAGAAAAACAGTATAGACTAAGGAGCCTCAATGTTTTGCTCTAAGTGCGGTACAAAAAATGAAGACCATGCCCGTTTTTGTGCAGAGTGTGGCGATCAACTCACAAATTACGAAACAAAAGCTCTGCAACCGGAACCAGTTCATAATTTTAATTCAGGATCTCCTTTTCTTTATGCTGGTTTCTGGTATCGAACTCTTGCTTATATTATCGATGTGATAATTGGCACCGTTGGCGTGATCATGATCGCCTTGCCGCTTGGTTTTGCCTTGGGTGCATCAATGGCAGACACATCATCAACATCCGAAATCTATTCAGCCGGAGAAGCTTTAGGAAATGTCTTAGGAATCTTGATAAATTGGCTTTATTTCACGATTTCTGAATCGTCCCCATGGCAAGCGACTTTGGGAAAAATGTTGCTGGGTCTCAGAGTAACCGATGAAGCTGGGAATCGAATCAGCTTTGGTAAGGCCAATGGTCGGTATTGGTCAAAAATATTTTCTGGTCTGCTTCTATTCGCCGGATACATAATGGTCGCTTTCACAGAGAAAAAACAAGGTCTGCATGACAAAATTGCGGGTACTCTTGTGTTAAAAACTCATGCTTAACCTATTAGTCAATCAACAAGTTACCATCAATCTTCCGGTGAATTGCCGCTTCAAGGCTGGCCGCTAAGCCCTGCTGCTGACCGCCCGCCACCGACATCTGCCTTTGCGGAGCTGCTGACGCTGCTGCCGGTTACCGGTTATCACGAAACTTCCGGTACTACCGCAATGCACTGCTACTGCACGCCTGCAACTGCGAGCCGCCCCTGGGGCGGGCAGCGCCATGCAGAAGCTTGCAAAATACCACGAAGGCGACGCGGGCGCTGTCCGCAGCCAGCTACAGAGCTACAGGATGAGGGCAGCGGGCTTGCGGGCGGCGGCAATGCTTCAGGCACGGCGGCGGAGTAGCGAAGGCGCTCTTTTTGCTCTTCCTCCTGGCAAAAAGCGTGACTGAGCGGGAGGGTGTGCGGTTTAACTGCCATGCAGCAGTCGGCAGGCAGGCTGTGCGGCGATGGTGGACTTTTGGAGGCGGGCGGCGACTAAAGAGCAGGTTGCTAACCATAACCTTACTTTAAATAACGGTTGAGGCTAAAAGCTGACGGGCATTTCGGAACACTTCACTGTCAACCTGTGATGAAGTTTATTAGTTGTACTGCACTTCAAATTAGCACTGTCTGCCCGCCTGATTTTAGCCTTTGTTAGCCCCATGTGCATTAATTTTCAATTTATATTTTCCATTTCTTCTATGTGGTTTAATTCTTTTTCTTTGTGATTCTCTTGTTGATTAAATCAATATAACATATATGCAATTTTTTTCAGCAATTCCAGATTTGGAAATGCAAAACAACATCTTATCAATTAATCCCAGCTATCAATTTTATCGCATATAGATTTCCATT
>CAIQGA010000053.1 GCA_903871235.1 uncultured Chlorobiaceae bacterium | reverse complement strand
GTTTGTTTTCTGCTGTTTCAACAATAATTATAAAATTACTCCGTCAACTTTTGACAGTTGGATGCGGATACTTAAAGAGGTGCCGGAGAGTGTGTTCTGGCTTCTTGAGGATAATCCAAAAGTTGCGGAAAATTTGCGCTGTGAGGCGATTGCAAGAGGTGTTCTTGCCGAGAGGCTGATTTTTGCACCGCGCTGGCCTCTTGCGGAGCATCTTGCAAGGCATCGCCGGGCCGATCTGTTTTTGGATACGTTGCCCTGCAATGCCCATACAACGGCCAGTGATGCCTTGTGGGCGGGTTTACCCGTATTGACCTGCATGGGCGAAGCCTTTGCTGGCAGGGTGGCGGCAAGTCTGCTTCACGCCATTCAGTTGCCGGAACTCATTACCTCCAAACAGGAAGAGTATGAGGCGCTTGCTATTGAGCTTGCGCGTCATCCGCAAAAGTTGGCACAGATCTGTCGTAAGCTGGAGCAAAACCGCTTGGCAACGCCTCTGTTTGATACGCCACGCTTTGCCCGCCATATTGAAGCGGCCTATACGCAAATGTACGAGCGATATCAGGCTGATTTGCGGCCGGACCATTTGGTTATCGAATACCCTTCTGTGCATGGCAAGAGCGGTCGAAAAGAGAGGTTGCTTAGGGATTGCGCCCCTTTTATACAACAATTAGTTTCACCTGCAACGCAAACCCTGCCGGCAAGGGATGATCGTGCTGCTCAGTTACAATCCGCACTGGTTTTGCATCAGCAAGGCCATTTGGATGAGGCCGAAGTGTTCTATCAGGAGATCTTGCGCGATCAGCCGGAACATTTCGACGCGTTGCAGCTTCTTGCAACAATTGCGGCACAAAAAAAACGTTTTGAAGAGGCTGTTGCGTTATTTGACCGGGCGCTTAAAATCAATCCTGCTCACCCTGATGCACTGAATAATTACGGGAATGCGCTTATGGCATTACAACGCGATGAGGAGGCGCTCGCAAGTTATGATATGGCGCTTGCTCTCAAGCCTGACTATGTGGATGCCTATAATAATCGTGGTATTGTGTTACTGCAATTGAAGCGGTATGAAGAGGCGCAGGTGTGTTATGAAAAGGCTTTTGAACTCAATCCTGACTTTGATTTTTTGTTGGGATTGTATTTGCATGCAAGAATGAAGATAGGTGATTGGAGTGCTTTCGATTATTACATACCTCGACTTACTGAAAAAATAGAGCGTTGTGAAAAAGTAACGATGCCATTCCATCTTTTGGCAATAGTGGATTCTCTTTATTTACAAAAAGAGAGTGCAAGAATTTATGCTTGTGCAATACATCCCTGTTGTAAAGTGCCTCCGGTTATTGCGAGGTATCATGGGCATGAGAGAATCCGGATTGGCTACTACTCTGCGGATTTCCATGATCATGCAACGACCCGTCTTATGGCGGAGCTCTTTGAGGCGCATGACCGATCACGGTTTGAGCTTGTTGCTTTTTCATTCGGTATTGACCAGCAAGATGATATGACAAGGCGTGTTGCAGCCTCATTTGACCGTTTCTTTGATGTGCGGAACCAGTCAGACAACGATGTGGCTACGCTTTCAAGGGAGCTTGAAATCGATATTGCAATTGACCTCAAGGGGTTCACAACTGATTCGCGCACCGGGATATTTGCCTTGCGTGCAGCGCCGATAC
>CAIQGA010000052.1 GCA_903871235.1 uncultured Chlorobiaceae bacterium | reverse complement strand
GGCCGAAGTGTTCTATCAGGAGATCTTGCGCGATCAGCCGGAACATTTCGACGCGTTGCAGCTTCTTGCAACAATTGCGGCACAAAAAAAACGTTTCGAAGAGGCTGTTGCGTTATTTGACCGGGCGCTTAAAATCAATCCGGATCATCCCAATATGCTGAATAATCGTGGCGTTGCGTTAAAAGCACTTACACGATATGAAGAGGCTTTGTGGAGTTATGATAAAGCGCTTGCTCTCAAGCCGGATTATGCGGATGCTTGCTATAATCGTGCTTTTGTCTTGAAAAAGCTGATGCGGTATGAAGATGCGATAAAGAGTTATGATGAGGCAATTGCGCTCAATGCTGATTATGCGGATGCCTGGTATAATCGAGGGAATACATTGCTCGAGTTGAATCGATACGAGGAGGCCTTGTTGAGTTATGACAGGGTTATTGCACTCAAGCCCGACGATACTGCAGCTCACTTTAATCGTGGTATTGCGCTGCAGAGAGTGAAGCGAAATGAAGATGCTCTTGTCAGTTATGAGAAGGCTCTTGCACTCAGGTCAGATGCTGCCGAGACTTACAATAAGATTGGTAATGTGTTCACAGAGTTGCAGCGCTATGAAGAGGCACTCGACAGTTATCAGAAGGTATTTGCATTCAAACCTGATAATTTCCAGGCGCATTGTAATCGCGGTGTTGTACTGACGCAGTTACAGCGATATGAAGAGGCTTTTGAAAGTTTTGAGCAGGCTCTTGTTCTCAAGCCGGGTTGTGCTGAGATTTACTACAATCTCGGTATTCTTTTTACCAGGTTAAAGCGCTATGAAGAGGCACTTGAACGATATGAGAAGGCTCTTGTACTCAAGCCTGGTTATGATTTTTTATTCGGATTGCATTTGCAGACGAAGATGCAGATTTGTGACTGGCAGGTTTTTGGTAATCAGATGCATCAGCTTTTCGAAAAAATAGAGCGACACGAAAAGGTATCGGCGCCATTTTCTCTTCTCGCCGTAGTAGATTCGCTCTCTTTGCAAAAAGAGGCGGCCAGGATTTTTGTGCAGGAAAAATGTCCTGTAAATCAGGCACTTCCAAACATTCACAAGCGTGGCAAGCATGAGAGAATCCGGATTGGCTATTATTCGGCTGATTTCCATGATCACGCAACGACTCGTTTGATGGTTGAGCTTTTTGAGGCACATGATCGAACGCGGTTTGAGCTTATTGCTTTTTCATTCGGTATTGACAAGCAAGATGAAATGAAAAAGCGGGTTGCAGCCTCATTTGACCGCTTTTTTGATGTGCGGAACCAGTCAGACAACGATGTAGCTACGCTTTCAAGGAAACTGGAAATCGATATTGCGATTGATTTGAAAGGCTTTACTTTAGACTCGCGCACCGGGATATTTGCCTTGCGGGCAGCACCGGTACAGGTCAATTATCTTGGCTATCCTGGTACCATGGGTGCGGAGTATATTGACTATCTTATTGCTGACCGAACACTGATACCTGAAAGCAGCCAGTATGGTTACACTGAAAAAATTGTTTACCTCCCCGATAGCTATCAAGTCAACGACAGAACGCGTCGCATAGCAGAGAGGATTTTTACCCGGAATGAGTGTGGCTTGCCAGAAAATGGGTTCGTTTTTTGCTGTTTCAACAATAACTACAAAATTACCCCATCAACCTTTGACAGTTGGATGCGGATACTTAAAGAGGTGCCGGAGAGTGTGCTCTGGCTCCTTGAGGATAACCCCAAGGCGGCTGGTAATTTGCTGTTTGAAGCTTCTGTAAGGGGTGTTACTGCCGAGAGGCTGATTTTTGCACCGCGTATGGCTCCTGCGGAGCATCTTGCGAGGCATTGCCAAGCCGACCTGTTTTTGGATACGTTGCCCTGTAATGCTCATACGACGGCAAGCGATGCCCTGTGGGCGGGTTTGCCAGTTTTGACATGCATGGGCGAAGCCTTTGCTGGGCGGGTGGCGGCAAGTCTGCTTCACGCCATTCAGTTGCCGGAACTTATTACTTCCACACGGGAGGAGTATGAGGCTCTTGCGATTGAGCTTGCGCGTCATCCGCAAAAGTTGGCGCAGATTTGTCGTAAGCTGGAGCAAAACCGCTTGACAACACCTCTGTTTGATACGCAACGCTTTGCCAGGCATATTGAAACGGCCTATACGAAAATGTACGAGCGATATCAGGCTGATCTGCGGCCAGACCATTTGGTTATCGAATACTCTTCTATGCATGACAAGAGCGGTCGAAAAGAGATGCCAGCCAGGAATGATCATGCTGCTCAGTTACAATTTGCACTGGTTTTGCATCAGCAAGGTCATTGGGATGAGGCCGAAGTGTTCTATCAGGAGGTCTTGCGCGACCAGCCGGAACATTTCGACGCGTTGCAGTTTCTTGCAATAGTTGCAGCACAAAAAAAGCGCTCTGAAGAGGCCATTGTGTTATTTGACCGGGCGCTCAAAATCAATCCTGCTAACTCTGATATACTGAACAATCAGATCGGAAGGCGTCGTGTAGGGAAAGAGTGTCTTCGCCTGTGTAGAT
>CAIQGA010000051.1 GCA_903871235.1 uncultured Chlorobiaceae bacterium | reverse complement strand
GGACGAGTGAGGCGTTGAGGGTGCCTTTGCTGACGAGTTCCATGCCGATGACGTCGTTTTTGGTGTTGAGGTAGAAGACGTGGAGTTCTTCGCTGGCGCGTTCCTGGAGGCCGATGGTGAGGCAGAGGTCTACGACCATTTCGGCTCCGGTGATGTTTTTGGTGTAGATGATTTGGGATTCGCGGACGAGGCGGATGCCGTAGCGGGGTATGGTGACGGTGGCGGCTTCGGCGGTGAAGAGCGGGAGTGTAGAGCTACGATGTTTCACATGGTTTCGGGTGCTGGCGGTAATGAGAGCAGTGCGGGCCAGCGTCAGTTGGCCTGTGCGCCCGGCCGGGTTGCGCAAACGGAGCGAAGCGGAGAGCAGCGCCTGCGGTTAAAGGATTTCAATCCTGCAACTCACATAAGTCAATAATATCGTTAAGTTTTTAGCGACAATGCAAGGTGACAGCACTAACAGTATGGGTATGGCACTGCAAAGTTCAAGGATCTATAACGTGAATGAATTGAAGCTTATAACGCAGTTATAAAGAGTAAATGCGTAAAAATAGTTTAAAAATCATCTTTGCATTTATATTATATTAGTTCAAAATTTAAAACAACGGGAGGAATATTCATGGCAACGGTACATGATGTTGCGCAGTATATCCTTGATCATGCAGGGGATATATCAACGTGGAAGCTGCAAAAACTGGTTTACTATAGTCAGGCCTGGCACTTGGTTTGGGCTGATAAACCACTTTTTGAGGAGACGATAGAAGCCTGGGCAAACGGACCTGTCTCGCCATCTCTTTACGAAAAGCACAAGGGGTGTTTTACAGTATCAAACATACAGTGTGGCAATTCAGAATTGCTTACGGAAGATGAACGTGAAACGGTTGACAAAGTTATAGCTTATTACCAGCAATATAACGGTCAACAACTGAGCGACCTCACACATGCAGAAACTCCGTGGATGAAAGCTCGAGAGGGTATGGCATACAATGAGCGAGGCAAAGTGGAAATCACCAAGGAGAGTCTGGCCGAATATTATGGCAGCCTTTAACACCTTGACCTATGGCCAAAAGAAAAAATCAAAACCCGAAACATAAAGCGGAACTTAAAGCTACTGGTGAAGTTCGACAAAAGGAAGGGGCTGACCAATGGGGCGAGAGCCCTATTGTTTTTATCTTCACCTCATTCGACATTGACGGCCCATGGGGGCTTGGTGCATTGCAAGAGTCTTCGTGGCATGAATTTTTCAGTAAGATCGAATCTTATCAGTCAATGACATGGAACGAGTTCATAAAAGACAAGACACGAAACCATAACATCAGCCCTGAATCTTTATCAGAGAAAGCGATAAAACGATGTGAAAATCTGACACTCGATCTTGATATGGATACTCTGGTATCATTTCATGTGACCGGAAAAATCAGGTTTTACGGTATCAGGGACCGAAAGTTATGCAGGATTTTATGGGCTGACCCTTGGCACACTGATGAAAACAAAGGGGTGTGCCCTTGTCATAAAAAATAAAAAACACTTTCGCTCTCCTCATGGAGACTCCCTTCCACCCGATTGCATAACCTGGTGGAGCCACAAACGATGGCTTTCACTGAGCAAAACTTTACGAACTCTTCCGTCCTATTGGGGCTTCGGCCAATTACTTGCCATGGCTCAAGTCTGGTCAGCACTTTTGTAGCGATTGGCCAAACAACCACGTCCAAACAAATCTGCCCGATGGGTAAAAGCGAAATACTTTAAGGCGATTGAGATGACGTTGGGATGAACCGGATGGCGCATTTGACGCCGGTGCGGACGTATCGGTCGGCGGTGGCCTCGGGGGTGGCGATTGAGACTGAGTTTCAGATTTTGAATACGCTGCTGGCGAAGGAGGTGATGGCGAAGATCGGGGCGCCGACGTTGCAGCGGGAGATTGACCGGCAGTTGGCGCGGGTGGTGCTGGAGCGGGATGATGTGCTGGAGGTGGTTGAGGGGGAATTACTTGCGGGGGGTTCTGTTAGTTCTGGAGGTGGTGGGTGAGGTGGAAGAAATGAGAAGCGGCGGCGGCAATAACTCTGGCATAAGCGACTTTGACTTGAGCAACGGGAGAATCCCTCACTATGCTTTTGTTAGCCTTTGAATACTTGGGTACGATGATACTCTAAATATGGCATATTTTTATCTTTGATATTGATTTGCATGCCTCTTTTTATTCCGAGTAAGCCGAAATCGCCGAAATCATCTGAAATTAAAATCTTACCCGTTTCATCAAAAGAAACATAACCCATATCGAACGCCTTATCTATATTTGGTAGTAATAGCAATCCATTGAATGGATCAAGACGCTCTTTGTTATCTGAATAGGCCCAAGGCTTGATATGCGAAGCCACAAGCAATGAAATAATTTCAACTCCAGTAACAGAACAACCCTGCCATATATTTATGAGGTTTTCTCTAAATTTGCCCTGACCAATTCTGCACTGGATTAAACTTTCTTTTTCTGTGGCTTTTATATCCGTTTGTTTTATTATGCTTTGGATGTCGTAGGCTATATTATCATTTAGGGACTGATCAAAGTATTTTTTAATGCGTCCTAATCCGGCGTATCGGTATGCTGCTTTTCTAATAATGTCGAAATCGTCAATTCCTATTCGCCAAAATGGTTCTCTTTTTTTTTAAGATGCTTGTAACTATGAAAAGATTTGCCGCACAAGTCAACCATGAAGCCCAACATTTCTTTTTCTAGTGATATCCCAGCAATTCCAGATTTGGCCCGTACACCTTGAATTCATTGGTGTTTAAAATTTGACTTTCGTAATATTTTGAGTATCAAACAGTATTATTTCGTATATTTCCGGTAATTGTCTTACTCAAAGATATAAAGATATTTTTAT
>CAIQGA010000050.1 GCA_903871235.1 uncultured Chlorobiaceae bacterium | reverse complement strand
GTATAGGCAATAAGCTCCCGATCAAGCAACTCCTTTATGGCTCGCTTGAACGCCCCTGTTTTGGTATCAAGACCAAGTATTTCGATAAGCTCCATGGCGGAGCGGGGTAGATAGGTCAATGCAATCAGAACAGCTTCCGACTGGGCCCTTGACTGGGCCCCCGACTGGGCCCCCGACTGGGCCCCCGACTGGGCCCCCGACTGGGCCCCCGACTGAACTGACTCTACCCCCGAAGTTTTTGCTTCACCTTTCAGCACCTCTTCTTCCAGCGCAAGGGCTTCCAAGGATACAGGAAAGGTCGTCCGAATGAAATGTGTCGAAAAGGTGTAGGCTTCACGAGGATAAGCTTTGAGAATCCGGGGCATTCCGGAGCCAAGGTATTCGACCATAGCAAGATCCTTGAAAACTCGCATCAGGGTTTTGTTGCGGGGCATGGAGTATCCGGCAAAAAAATCATCCTGCTCAGTGCCAGGGTGAACGGCACCTGCCGAGGTAATTTCAAGCCGGTCAGTAAAAATTTCAAACTTTGGTACCAGTTCGGTACTGTAGTCGTTATGAATAATGGCGTTGATCACAGCCTCACGAAGGGCGACCTTGTTCCAAAGGCTTCGGCTGATACGCTCACGGGGAGTTATTTTATTGATGACACGGTTCTCGACTCCCTCCAGACGATCGAGTATCTGCTTGCAGGTTTTAACCAGACAACAGAAGCCGTAGTCCTTGCTCTCATGCAGATCAACCCTGTCCGTGCTGGCATATTTGGCTACCTGCACCGAATTGCCATTCTGGTCTGCCAGCAGGTAGGCGGCATAATTGTAAACACCATCCTCGGTGAGCAGTTCAAGATTCGCAGCGAATTTATCACCAAGCGTGAGACCAGCCTCCTGATAGTAGATTTTAAGCTGCTCAAAGGTGAGATCCTGCCGCAGAGAACGGATACGGGCGATTGAATTACGCGTACGTCGGGCAAAGAGCTCTTCAATCATACGCAGCGACATGGGTTCACTGGCGCTGCCGATACGAATGAAACACCCTTTGTCCGACATACCGAACCTGCGCAGGTAGTAGGGCTTTTCGGAGCCACTTGCAACGATGAGTTTAATAACATCTTTGCCATCACGGGTTTCATGAATGACATCGAACAAGCCAAGGCATGAGGGCTGAATATTATTTTTGAGGCGATCCTTGATGGCAAGCTGCAGAGCGTCGCACTCCGAAACGCCATAGACAGCTCCATGCTTGTCAATACCAATCCAGATAATGCCGCCGTCATGATAGTTCAAAAATGCGACGACCTCTTTCTCAAGTCCGTCGGTCAGCTCGCGCTTGTATTCGATGCGGTTATTTTCTGTCATGTTATGCTGCCAGTTTTTTGGCCAGTGCCAAAATTTCATTGATTTCAGCCGGGGAAAAGACCCCGCGAATGCCTTTTGGGTGGATGACCGTAAAGGGGGCGTTGATGAGGTCTCTCTTTTCTACTTTTTCACGCTCTACAATAACGTTTTTGAGGAGGTTTAAAAAGTCGAGTTGGCGACTGGAAAAGGTTGTGTGCTCTTTGAGAAAGTGGTCGAAAGCCTCGGCAACCGTTTCGGGAAAACTTTTGAGGAGTTCGAGGCCGAGAATATGGCGGATAAACTGGATGAAGTGGGCCTTGCGGTTTTGATAGACGGCACGCAAGAGAGCCTCGGTAATGTGCGGGTGCTCTTCGTTGAGCAGCTCGGCAAGCTCAGTGGCCTCTTCGGGCGAAATTGCTTTGCCCTCCTTGATTTTGCTGAGAATCGGGTTCTGTTTTGTCAGTTCGGTAATGAGCGATTCAACCATTTCGCGGTAGCGAGCAATGCTGACGGCCTCATTTTGGGGGCCGAATTCCACCATCTCTTTGTGGTGGAGCAGATCCTGCAAGTTCAGATGCACTTGACCGATAGCGCCGCGCTCAGGCTCGCGAAATTTCATCAGTGGTGAGAGCTTTTCAATCAACTCGTCGAAGCTCTCTTCGGTGGCCTGGTTCCAGAAGTGGCTGGTTTGAGCCTCCCTGATCAAAAGCTCCTGCTGTTGCACAAAGCCGATGCTCAGCGGGAGCTGGCTGATCTGCTCGATAAGAGCGTCGTTGAGGGTGTCGTACCTCTCTTTTTGGTTGCGCAGTTGTGCCAGTGAGCTTTCAAGGATGTCGCGCTCAAAACGCATCGCCTTAAAGTCGGCGTCGGAGACGGTTCTGAAGAGTGGTTTAACCTGGTTACGCAGATAGTCGAGCTTTTGCGGGGAGAGCGTAACCCAGAAGTTCTCCTCTTCAAGAGGATGAAGAAGGGATGCAGCCTCTTTGATCACCACGGAGCTGCCGGGAAGCGCGGCAATCTGCTTGCGGAGTTTTACACTCTCCCGCTCCGCTATGGCGGTGTTGCCAATTGAGAGGGCAGACTCAATTTTATCAAGCCGCAGCCCGAAGAGTTTCACGGGAAGAGGAAGTTGCACCTTCAGCTCTTTGCCCTTGGGCTGAAGCTTGAAGTATTCGAAGTTGTCCCAGCAGTCCAAAATCAGGAAAAGCTCTTTTTGGGTGCACCAGGGCTTGATTTTAAGGAGTTCAAGGAGCCGGGTGCCCCGACCAATCATCTGCCAGAATTTTGTGTAGGAGTAGACTGGCTTGGCGAAGACGAGATTGACCAGTTCGCGGATGTCAATGCCGGTGTCGAGCATGTCAACACTGAGGGCAATGCGGGGCATATCGCTGTTCTTGAACTGATCGAGCAAGCCTCCCTTTCCGTAGACGCGGGGGTCGTCGGAGACCAGAACCTTGGCCAGTTCGCCTTTGTACTCTGGGTAGAGGCGGTCAAAGATCTCCTCAATTCTGCGGGCGTGGGCTATGGTGGCGCAGAAGAAGATGGTTTTTCCGGGAAGAACGCCGTTCTGGTCTTTGATGCACTCTTCCATGAACTCCTTGACAATGAGACTGTTCGTCCCCCGATTGATCACCTGCTTTTCGAGTTGCGTGCCTTCGAAGTTGATCTCTTCGATATCCTTGCCTTCAAGAATAAGCTTTTTTTGATCTTCAAGGGAGATGGTTCGCTTGCTGATCCCCTCCATCTGAAATTTCGTCTGGATCTTCATCACCTGAAAACTGCTCAGAAAGGGCGGAGTGTTGTTCACCGCCTCTTCGTAGGTGTAGGCAAAGGTGGGCAGACCATCCTCGCAGTGAAAGAGATTGAAGGTGTTGTGGTCAAGAATATCGGTAGGGGTGGCCGTCAACCCAAGGGTAATGGTTTTGAAGTATTCGAGAATTTCGCCCCAGGTGTTGTAGATGGAGCGATGGCTCTCGTCTACGACAATGAAGTCGAAGAACGAGGGCGAAATGGAGTGCGATTCATCCCTGATGAGATTGAGCATCGCGGGACAGGTGGCAATGTAGATGCGGCGATCTTTTGCAAAGAGCTTTTCGCCACTGTTGGGCCAGCGGGGTTCGTGGGGCAGATGCTCCTTGAAGGCTGAAAGTGCCTGCTCCCGCAAGGCAATGCGGTCAACCAGAAAGAGCACTTTTTCGGCATGTCCGCCACGCATGAGGGCATCGACGAGGGCAATGGCGGTGCGGGTTTTGCCGGTACCGGTGGCCATAACGAGCAGAAACTCCCGCTTTTTCTGCTCGATGGCTTCGAGGACAGAGCGAATGGCGCGAAGCTGATAGTCGCGTCCGGCAATGGCGGTGTTGATCAGCTCCCCGGTGAGAGGCTTGCGGTTCCGGCGGATGTAGAGGAAGCGCTCAAGGTCGTCACGGGTGGGAAAGCCGAGAACCTTGCGTGGAGGGTAGTTGCCAATATCCCAGAAAAAGGTTTCAAGACCGTTGGTATAGAAGCAGAATGGAGGCTCGATGCCCAACTGTTTTTGGATATTGCCGCAATACTGCTTGGCCTGTTCACGACCAATGGCCGCATCCCGACTTGTTTTTTTTGCCTCAACCACGGCAATTGGCCTGCCATCCCTTCCAAGCAGCACATAGTCGCTGAACTGATGGCCTTCGTAAGGGGTTCGGGGCTCCTGCACGCCTTCGGGCAAGCCGACAAGAATATCGAACTCCTCCACAACCTGGGCCGGATCGTTCACATTCCAGCCTGCCTGCAGCAACAGCTTGTCAATCAATTCGACGCGGGTTTGCTGCTCGTTTTTCATGGTGTATAGGCGTGTTGCTTTGATCGTAACGATACGCAGACGTTCAATATACACCATGTTTCCGGAAGTACACAGTACCGATTAACGGAGGTGCAGGTGCTCTTGCTCTGTTCTTGTTTTTCGTGGGCGAGATACCTTTTGTCGAACAACGTCTTTACGTTGCCCTTTCAGCAATTGCATGGGGCTGACCGAAACCTTGGGTGCCAAGGCATTCAACCAGTCAGTCCGACCAAGAACTCTCGAGACCTTGACAATTGTTTTGAGCGATGAACCCTTGCCCCCTTCAAGATTTTTCAGTGCACCAACACTGATGGACGCCAGAGCCGCAAGTTCGGTCTGCTCCAGATTAGCCCGGATACGCAGGGCACGGAACTGATCGCCAATGACAAGCTCCCATTCATCTGATGAAAAATCATATCCTTTAAAAGCCATAATATTGTCTTTAAGTCATGATCACATTAATAAGGCCAATATTATGGCTTTCAGGAAGTGATGTTGCTCATTTTTTTCAGAAATCAAGTGTACCCTGCCGACGAAGCTCCTCTTCTCTTCACCGCGTTCGTAAAAATGAGACACAATCAGCATTGAAATAGAATGGATTGAAGGGATTCGCCTGAACTACGCAACTCCCCTTGCAGAAATCTTTCTTACAATAAATTTTAATTACAAATCTTACTGTAGTAACAGCATATACATATTATTGCAACAATCAATCACTATTACAGTATAGAACGGAAGTTCCAGAAGAAAAAGAACGAGAAATCCCTATAACACATTATTCCAATTTTATTTACGCTTTGGCGCCAGTTTTTTTCTTGTGACTACATCGACATTTTTGGCATCAATAATCGCTGGAAGCGTAATTCCGGCAGCGGCCAGCAACTCCCCGGCAAGTCCTTTCGACTGAAGAATTTTCTGACAGCTTGACTCTTTGAGGGTGACGATTGTGCTGCGTATTGCCCCAAGTTCATCAATTCCCTCCGGCACGGTGCATTCACAGTTTTTCCAGAGTTCTGATAGCAACCTCTCGATTTTATAGGCAAGCATGACCGCAAAAACATGACCACGGGTACTGGCTTCGGTTCGTACATGAACCGGCCTGATTTCCAGATGACTTTGTTTGAATGTCCGGAAAGCATGCTCCACTTTTGCCAGATCTTTGTACCGATCATGAACTTCTTTGGTCGAAAGAAGCTCTTTCTTCACATCAGTTTTGATCACATAACAGCCGTCCAGCAGAGCGGCTCCTTTCAATATCTCTTCATTAACCGTCACTTTGAACACCCTCTCTTCATTGGTCAGTTCCAGCACATCGGTCAACTTGTACTGGTTGATCTTTTTCTGAAGAGAGCGTTGTGCAACATCCTTGCTACGCTTGAGGGAACCGGCGAGGTAGCTGTTTTTCTCCTCAACAAAACGATGGATTTTTTTGACCCGTTCTTGACGATTCTTTGCCATCTCTGCCTCTCGAACAGGATTCCTTCTCAGCACATATCGAACGCCATCGGTTTTATTTTCAACCTCATACAGATCGTTATCAAAAAAATCCATTTGCAGTACCTCTGCTTTCAGCAGGGTTCTGATTTCCGGTTTCGAAAGTGAGGTGATGTAATGAAATCCAGCCTCGGTCAACTCTTTGGCTTGCGGCGTTTTGATCATGCCCTTATCGCCAACCATCGTTATCTCTTCAATTCCAAAGGTGTTGGCAATGGTGCGAATCTTCTCTGCAACGGTTGACTTGTCACCGGTATTGCCTGCAAAAACCCGAACGGCAACCGGATCACCATCTGCGGTACACAACAAGCCAATGACAATCTGTTTCTTCCCCTTTTTGCCATCCCGGTTGTAACCAAAAGCAGCAAGTACATTCTCCATCCCTTCAAGATATGATGATGTAACATCATAGAGCAGTAATTCCGGTCCAGCATTCGCTGAATTATGCTTGAATAACTGCTTCTCAATGCGCTCCTGATTCTCCATCAACCATGCCAGGTTGGCGTACAGGTCATCCTCCGTAAAACTTTCTAATTCAAGCACATCACAGGCGCCATAGCTTGCAGCCATCCTGACCGCACCCAAGCGTGAACCTTGCCCGATCAGTCGAGCCATGATCTGCCACAAGGCAAGCATTCCCTGGCGGGTACTGCCCAGCGCCTTACTGATACCGAGCCTTTCGGCAAGCATTTTGAGCGCAAACACCACGCCAACCCGAAGACCTTCATGAAGTTCAACATCTTCGATATGCAACAGGGCCGCCAGGTTGTCTTTGTACTTCAGAGCAAGTTTAATGGCAGCAATTTCACCTTCTGAACATTTTGAGATTTTGCCCAGAGTGCGATTCTTCACCTTGCCATCTTCACGATAGGATTCGCGAAAAAGATGTCGCTGGTAGGTTTTTCCGTTGATGGTGGTCTTGCTGGTGTCGATATACATTGTGACTATATCATAGTTTTATTACCTGTTTAAGAATATGATATAAAAATTAATTTTCCAAATATTTTAGTGACTACATTTTTCGCCAATTTTCCTTGTAAAAATACGGCTTATAAGGAGTTAATGAAAAAAGGGTCTGGAACTGAGAAGGGCTTTTGACCAATGCCGCTTACGGTGGTTTGCAACCTGCGCCTGCACGCCGATTGCGAGGGACCTACCCTCATTCCTTACATTGCTGATTTACAGCGCACACCTGCGGAGAGCCACACTTTGAATAGTTTGGGTTTTTGTGTAATTACCCTGTGAAATAGTCTGGGATTTTGTATAATTACCCTATGAGAGAAATTTTTGATTGAATTTAATTTAACAGGAGCCCTTATGATTAAAAAGATTTTAGTTGGCGCTTTTGCCTTGAGTACGATTGTTGGCGTTGCCAATGCTCAAGACAACCCATCATGGTCCGGTCCTTATATTGGCGTTTCACTCAACGATAACAGCTTGCGTGAAAGATGGTCATCTGATGAAGAGTTTTCTAATAATATAAATTCCGGCAGGAAAAGCTCTATTGCCGCAAGCGTTTTTCTGGGTACCAATACTGTTTTCAAAGACCAGCTACTGTATGGTTTCGAAGCGGATTTGGGCACAGGAACTGCTAAAAACTATTCCGATTATGTAGATGCTACTGGCGAAGCGACCTTTCTCGGGCATGCGAAATTAAGGTTGGGATACATTGCCGGACGCTTTTTACCCTACGTTGGCCTTGGAATAGCTGTTGGTGGCTTCACGCACGACGTATATCCAGGTGATAACAATGATAAAAAAGAGGATATCTTGTTCGGCACATCATTGACTGCCGGTTTAGAGTTTGCTGCTTCTGATCACGTCAGACTCAGGGCTGAGTATGTTGCCGACGAATTCTCAACAGCCGGTATGGGTGATGATGACTGGGGTGATTCCTTCTACGCAAAACCGGAAATCAATACCTTCAAAATCGGAGTTGCTTACAACTTCTGATCATTCAATTCAGACAGCCCTTATTCAAACTATGGAATGAGGCTGCCTCAAACGGAAAGTGCAGCAAGCAAAAGGGCTACCTGGAAAGGTGGCTCTTTTGCTTGCTGCTTTGTACTCTTTTTGTTCTGTTCACAAGCAATATCATTGAAAGAGCGGAGTAATTCTTTGTGAACGAGTGGAGAGGAGAGTTGAAGATAAAAAGTCCCTGCAGTATTTGTCATCAATCGGACGACTGCTGAAGTCGTGGCCCGGCCCGGGAGCAGCGATACCTGCCGGAGCTGCTGCTATCCGCTGAAGGTCATTGGCCTGATCAAGGTCGATTACAATCGATTGCAAGATAAAGGGGGAGTGTATGGTGGCAATGAATTGGAGTTTCGGAAATGCTTTCTGCAAGTCACCAACGACACGACGCTGCCAGGAAAGATGCAGATGCAAATCGATTTCGTCTATCAGAACGACACAGGATGTTTCCCTTGCCGCATCTGCTCCATACTGAGGATTCAGGCGTGAAGCTCGATGCGCAATGTCCGCTACCATTCCCACCATATTGCGGTAACCATCACTCAGATTGTTGAATGGCATCAAACCGCTCGTTTTCAAATCAATCAGAATCAAATCGTTATCAACATCATGAAAAAAACGCACGGCATCCGGAATACAGTTCACAGTTACGGGGTCTAAACGCTCAATATATAAGTATTAATCAGTAAGAGTCTCCGCATAATGTAGTGGAGTGATGGGATAAAATCGTAGACTGCTGTATTTCAACCCAAACATCAGGTATACAAAAACTAACCGAACATTACCAGCAATTACTGGGATTTCCTGCCATCTTGGTGGGAGATTAACAGCAAAATCCAGTTGCTAAAGGCGACTGCTCGAGGCTTTCGAAGATTCGAAAGCTATCGAACAAGGATCCTCTTTTACTGTGGGAAACTGGATATGATAATCTAACGGTGCTGTAAAATGAAAATTCTTTTCCATTAAATTCCGCGAAGGGCCAAGAGTTAAAACAATATGTATTAATATTATTATGTAAAAATATAATGATTGCAATATTACAAGAAAGATAACACGAACAACACATCAATATGCCGAGCCGGAGCTCGGCGCTCCCGGATGATGCCTTGTGTATCACAGTTCTCTTGATGGTAACCGTTCCGAAGAGTGCGCGAAGCGCGAACTCATCAAGGCTGCGCGGATTAAAAACTGCTGAATGCTTTGGCATGTTTTCTGGAAAAATCAAAAAAACTTCCAAAAATCCCTTCATCAACCCCTCTGCGGTTTCTGCAATATCCCCTTTCATGGCACGTCACATGTTGCTTGAAAAAGCAAAAAACTCGCGTTTTCCCGGGATAGATACAATTATTAACTGCTTTTATTTAATTGATTTACTTTATTTTACGACAATCCATTAAGAAGTAATAATGTAATGAAACCAAGTTTTCTATACTTATTGGAGTATTTACAGAACAACGTACTTGCATCATGACAGAAGAGTGTCTTGTATGACTACCGTGTTGCAATATTGGTGTAATGGTGTTATGTTCAACAGTTTACACTCCAGCATTCATTCAGGAACACAATCATTCAGGACTCCATGAAAATAATTGCCATGATATCGCAGAAGGGTGGCGCGGGCAAAACGACGCTGGCAATCAACCTTGCCGTTGCGGCTGAGAGCCGTGGGCATTCGTGCGTTATTATTGATATCGACCCTCAGGGCAGTGCGATGGGATGGCAAGACACCCGCGCAAAAGAGAGCCCTGTCGTTATTTCTGCTCAGCCGATACGCATTAATGCCATCCTTGAGACGGCCCGTGAGCATGGGGCTGATCTTGTTATTATTGATACTGCGCCTCACTCAGATGCTGCGGCATTGCAGGTGGCAAGGGTTGCCGATTTAGTGGTAATTCCCTGCAAGCCCTCTATTCTTGATCTTAGGGCCATTGCAACGTCAGTCGATATTGCCGCCATGGCAAAAAAACCAGCCGTGGCCATTTTGAATTCAGTTCCTCCAAGAGGCTCGCTTACCGAGGAGGCTCTTGAGGCAATAAAAAGTTACGATCTGAAAATCATTCCTGAGTATCTGGGTCAACGAGCGGCTTTTGTGCACTCGTTAACGGTTGGACAGGGTGTGATTGAATATGAGCCAGCAGGAAAAGCGGCCCAGGAGGTACTGGGAGTCTATCGGTGGATTTGCCGCCATATCGATATCAAAAAATAATTCACAGCGAACGGAGAGATACCATGCAAAAAAAAACAAGCCTTGCTTCAGCGTTGCGGCAGTCGTCAGATAATCAAAAAGAGAGTATCGTGGTCGATAAAGCCACACCACAACCGGTAGAGAAAACGCGGACGGCGACACCGTCAAACCGATTGGGAAAAAAGTCGATCACCGGCTGGTTCGAAGCAGATGTTTTAAAGCAACTGAAAATGATCGGTCTTGACAAGGATATGTCTATCCAGCAGATGGTCGGAGAGGCGCTGAACGACTTTTTTGCCAAAAACGGAAAACCGCAAATTGCTCGTTAACGTCACAGGTCACGACAATACAGTGTTGATGGTGAGTCAAGATTTCTCGCTGACGCTCGAAATGACAGGATTACGTATTTTAAAAAAGTATAAATCCATCACAAAAATGAGTGTCGTGTTAGAGAAAAGGTTCTGCAGAAACCACCATTTTGATTAACGGCGTTTTAATGTTAAAATACGGGTCGTTTGTACCTGAAAAAACCTTCCCGTAAACCAAAATCAAGAGTTAAGGAGAACCCGATTATGTCCCGTTTTGTTTCAGCAGCCCTTTGCGCCCTCTTTGTTGTTTCAGTTGGATCAGCCGAAGCCAAGGCTGCCTATAATGCCGCCGCAGGCAAAGCGGTGTATGATGCCGGTTGTCATGTATGCCACAAAGCTGGCACCATGGGCGCTCCAAAATTGGGCGACAAGGTGGCATGGGCCCCTCGTATCGCTCAGGGTGAAGCTAAACTTGTCAGTAAATCTATCGCAGGCTTCAAGGGCCCAAAAGGGATTATGCCACCAAAAGGAGGGAATGTAAAACTTACACCTCTTCAGATCGGCAATGCAACCGCCTATATGGTTCAGCAGAGCAAGTAATCTCTTCTGAGTTCACTTTTTTCTCCATCTGAATTTTTCAACACCGAAGAGATGTGTGCGCCAGAAAAAGAGTGCCAAAAGCAGTTCACTTGCGCTTGAAGTACTCATGATTCGATTCCGCTACAAGAATACAACAGGCAGCAACCTTTCAAGCGTCAATGCAAAGGTTGCTGCCTGTATGCGTTCAAGTAAACCTGGCACATCAAACGAATAACTTCTCCCTATTTTAACGCATTACCAGGCTCAACACCAAGAGCCTTGAGAATTTTAACTGCCGGGCAAAATCCTGTAAATGACGCCTGAAGAAGATTTGCTCCCACAATGCCAGTAAGCCAGAGCCAGTTCTGGTTGTGATAAACTGAGAGCAACACACTTGAAAGCACGACAACGCCTGCAATTGCAAAAACAACGCGATCAATATTCATGGCAAGAAGTGATAAAGGTTAAAAAGAAGTTACTGACTGTTTTTTTGTGGCCGTCACCAGAAAGAGCGGATACGCTGCGTTTATGCCTGCCCTGTTTTTTTTGTTAAACGTGTAAATAGTCTCAAACGACGTTACCAGCAACCCGGCACCATTCAGCAAGGCGGCAAGCTCACTGCGGTCAAATCCATAATGCACCTTTTCATTCGGGTCGTCATGAAACAAGCCATCTTCCAGATCAAGATCCGCAAGGGCGACAATGCCTCCTGAAGAAAGAAGAGCGGAGATGCTGTTTAAAAACGCTGCGGTATCATCAATATGGTGAAGCGTCATGCTGCTGTAAATCAGCTCAAACTGTTGTTCATTGAATGCGCTTTCGGTAGATGCTGAAAGATTGGTACAGCTCGTTTCGATATTCGTTATTCCAAAAGTGCCGATTTTCTCCTGAAGCACCGCAAGCATCTCCGGGGAGGTATCAACTGCTGAAAGCGTTTTGACAAGCGGTGCAATTTCCATGCTGACCAGACCGGTACCGCACCCAAACTCCAAAGCACGCATGGTTTCTGCGGGCTTTACAGCCGCTATGATTGCCTGCGCAACACCAAGGGCAACCGCTCTTCGCTGCGGATTTTCATCCCATTGCGACGCCTCGCGATTAAATTTATCCGCACTGTTCCATGTATCAGTCATAATGAAAAAAAGTTAAAAGTTAGCCACCCTTACGTTTCAGGGATATGCCGCAATTTTGGAAAGACTTCTCCCTGCAAGGCTACCTTTGGAATTGTTTTTCATCGCGCTGTAACAACAAATTCCGGCGGATTGAGGATGTGCTTTTTAACCGTACAGAGATTGGCGGCGCTGATAACAGCATCCTTGTATTTTTCCGGGAAATCCGGAGGGAGTTCAATGGCAAGCTCTATTTTCTCGACACCATGACCCGACTCGTTGAAGAAATGGGACTGAACGAGACGTATCCCCTCTGAAGGAATTCCCCGGCGCTGACAGAATGTAGAGACAAAGATGCCTGCACAGGTGCCGATGGAGGCAAGAAAAAGGGTGAAGGGCTCAGGTGCAGAGCCCTCTCCCCCAGCCTCTATAGCCTGGTCCGTATGAATGGAAAAGCCATTGAACTCTGCGTCAACCTTTTTTCCCTCCCCTATCGTGATGATCATGTCATTTTTCATGATGAGTCGTAGACTTGTGAATGGTTATTGTAACGGTAAAGATTAATTATAAGCTTATATCAATAATTGAGCAGGCCGATGACCTTTTTTTCTTGCCTGTATTGAAAAATAGTGGCCACAAGATAAGCGCCGCGCAAAACAGTCGTCATTCATGTATTATGTAAAGCTGAGCCTATAGCATAGCAGTTGTTGCACTATCGTCGCGCCAAACCTTCGACTTTCATATATTATGTAAAGCTATTATTGCCGTAGGGTCGTTATCGCACGATCAGTCACGAACGTTGAGAAACCGACAACCGGGCGTTCATACGCTCATCAGAGTCAACAAGGTCAATCTCCCCTTCCCCCTGATGAGCATGAACAACATTACGCACCGTATGATTCGGCAGGGATTCATTACCGACTGATCATCGTCTCAAGCAGTTGACGTAGTTCTCGCATCTCCACACCGTTCTCTTCTGCAATTGTTTTGAGCGGCATATCAGTTTTTGCCTCTATCCCCTTCTGACGAAGTGCAAGTTGCAGTGAGGTGGCTGAAACATTGGCCTCACCCGCTATCTGTTGCAAGGTTCTTCGCCCAAAACCCTTTCCGTCCAATTTCGCCCCCCCATGTTCTTCTGGCGCAAGCATCTCATAAACCTTTTCTGCCGCCATACCATTCGCCTCGGCAATTGCCGCAAGCGTCTCTTTTGAAGAGGCTACCCTTAATCCCGCTTTTTCAAGTTTTGCTTTCAGTGCTTCAGGATCACCACCCATACCCTGTTGCTGCGAGAGCTCTGTCAAGGTCATAAGTTCGGCATGAGGAATGGGCGCTCTCTTCTCCTGGCTCTCCCATGAGCTGGAGATCCTGTTGCCAAACTGTATGATTGCTGAAAAGGGTTCGAGCCCATAATAGGTTCCAACTCCGAAAAACGATGAGAAGAGCAGAATGGCCACTAACTCTTTTGGAGACCTGACGCCTTCCGCTGTTTTTGTTTTGAGATAGCACAAAAAGGCCTTCCAGTTGACCAGAAAAAGATGAAAAAGCGAGAGCAGAGTGAAGGCAAATCCAAAAATAAGATGCTGATTTCGCCAACCTGTTTTTGTAAGACCGATCAATCGCCAATCCGTCCAGTTTGCAACCCTTCCGGGAGGTGAGATATAGAGGATGACGCCCGAAACGAGCATCATGAAGAGTGCGATAAAAAGCCCGAAACTTATAAAGACCCGCCACCTGAATGCTTTTTTCATTGGAGTTCCCTGTGTGATGTTAGTATCCGCCCCTTCTTCCCTGCCCTCTTCCCTGCCCTCTGAAACCTCCGCACGCGCCCATTGCCGGGTCATACTGATCCCATATCCATCCGGCTACGGCTCTCAGTTCCGGTTCCGAAAGGGGTGATGGAGGCATAAGGCCAAACCGTGTAATTGCTTGGGGTTCAACTGCATTTTGCTTCCTGGGTAATTTCAGATAGGCAACAAGGTGATTGACTCCATCCTCTTTTGTCTGAAATCTGGTATGATATTGTGAGATAACCCCAATTATCGGGGGAGCTGATTTTGGCGGAGGATTCATTGCATGACAGACCGTGCAGTTCCTGTCAAAAATTGCCCGGCCATCCAGAGCTTTCGTTGCTGCAGTTGCTGCAGTGTTGAACAGCAACCCCATACCCACCATCAAGAACAATCGTTTCATTTTTATACTATTTAAGTTGTTGGGTCACGCCCCTATCTTCTTCCTCGTCCCTGACGAAACCCATTACCAAACCCTCTCCCTGCGCCTTGAATCATCATGCCGCCTCCCTGCCGGTAAAATGCTCCACGACCAGCACCATATCCTGAACCGTTACACATCCTTCCATCAGGAATACCATCACCGTCACTGTCCTGAAGCAGATCATTGAGACCATCGCCATTTTTATCAAGAAACCTGACATTTTTTTGCGGCCCATCTCCCCTGCAACCATCAACCAGCCCTTGCTGCTTCTGATTAATGGTTACTGGCGCTTCGGCAAATGCCTCTCCGACAAAACTGCCCGAATAGAAGAGACAAAAGGCAACAAAAATAACTGTTTTGGCAACACACATAAAATGTCCGGTCTTTAAAATTATTCCAGGCAGAGGAGCTTTCAGCGAAAAACTCCCATACCTGAAAAAATAGTTACATCAACGAGTTGGTCTTCCCGCGCCATGAGGGCCTGTGCCATCAAGAACCGGGGTACCTGTTCCTGTGCCCAAAACAGCTCCGCGACCACTTCCTGTACCATCCTGTGGACGGACATAATCAGGATCAAGGTGATTGATAATTCCATCACCATCAGTATCAAGTGCCCTGTCATTGATGCCATCGCCATTGAGATCAACAAAAGTACCCAAGCCGCCCCCGCCGAGCATATTCATACCCTGATTCTGTGGCCCTTTCGCATGAACCGGAGTTGCCTGTGAGAGAACAAATACCACACTGGCTGCAACAACCATACCAATAATCTTTTTCATAACTCTTCCTGTTTTTAAATGAGTAAGCATCGCTTGAATAATGAGCTCCTTGGTATTCTGTCATTTCGAGCGTCAGCGGCAAAGTAACAATCCTTCCGCCATCACTACTCATAACATCAAATTGCGTGCCACAAATAAAAACATACAAATAAAAACATATTATATAGCAAGTTACCGTTTTAACAGGTATTACTTTTTGTGACCATCTCCTCCCAAATCTCGACCAGCCGGTCGCTGATTCGACCATATCGTCGCCACTCTCTTCAAAACGCCCCCATCGCCAGGCAGATTATTTCAGCCCGTATTTTTTCAGCTTGTATCTCAAGTGGCGTTCGCCTATTCCCAGTTGTTCAGAGGCACGAGTCTGCACATTACCCGCCGATTGCAATGCAGCAAGAATCAATGATTTCTCAAAAGCCTCCACCTTTTCGGTAAATGTTCCCTCCATTTCCATAAGGGAGATCTTTTCAGAAAAGGGTTCATGCACTCTCAACGGAAGATCCTCACTGACAAGCATCTCGCCACGGCACAGTACAATGGATTGCTGCATAATATTTTCAAGCTCACGAACATTGCCGGGATAGGAGTGCTTCATAAGCAGATCCATAGCCTCCCTTGAAATACCGGTAATTTTTTTACTGTTTTCAGAGGCAAAACGCTCAATAAAGGCGTCAATAAGCGGCGGAATATCTTCACGGCGCTCCCGCAGGGGGGGGATACGGATGGCAACAACGTTCAAGCGATAAAAGAGATCTTCACGGAATTTCCCTTCACGCACCATCGCTTCCAGATCACGGTTGGTTGCCGCCACAATGCGCACATTTGTCGGGAGAGGGTGAGAGCTTCCGACACGCTCGCAGGTTTTTTCCTGCAAGACCCTGAGCAGTTTCACCTGCAAGGCAAGCGGAATTTCACCGACCTCATCAAGAAAGAGTGTCCCGCCTTCCGCAGTTTCAAAACGTCCCTTGCGTTGACGGTCAGCTCCCGTAAAAGCTCCCTTTTCATGGCCAAAAAGTTCACTTTCAAGGAGATTTTCAGAGAGTGCGGCGCAATTGACAGCTACAAAGGGCTTTTCACGACGGGAGCCTGCAAAATGAACCGCTTTGGCAACAAGCTCCTTGCCGGTGCCAGTTTCGCCTGTAATAAGTACGGGAGCGTTGCTGGAGGCTACCCGCCCGGCAATATTGAGCACCTGGCTCATGGCGGTTGATTGCGATACAATGCCCTCAAAACTGAACCGCTCTGAAAGCTGCTGGCGCAGTTGGCGGTTTTCGCTGACAAGGAGCTTCCGTTCAAGCGTATTACGGATCATGAGCTGCAGTTGACGGAGATCAATGGGTTTGGTGATATAGTCCACCGCTCCAAGTTTCATCGCCTCTGTCGCCGACTCCACACTTCCGTAGGCGGTCATGATGATCACCTCAATGGCCGGATTCATTTTTTTGAGCGCTTCAAGCAGCTCCACACCGCTCATTGCAGGCATTTTGAAGTCGGTCAGTACCAGATCGACCGCATGTTCCCTTGCCAGAGCAAGTGCCTCAACCGGTAGGGCCGACTGCAGCACCTCGTAACCCTGTTTGCTTAAAAAGCCAGATACAGCCTTTAGTTGCACCAGTTCATCTTCAACAACAAGAATCGTGTGACTCATGTATTCAATCCTTTATTCAGTTACGGTATGACTTTTTGCCAGGCACTTTATGCCAAAGGCAAGATAATCCTGAAGCAGCTCCCCTGAGGCTCTCTCGGCTCAAGCTCGATCATACCGCCATGTGACTGAACAATCTGGTTGGCAATACTCAGTCCCATACCGGTTCCATCATCCTTTGTGGTATAATAGAGGTTGAATATCCGGGCTCTCTCTTTTTCAGGAATTCCTCTCCCGGTATCGGTAATCTCGATAATCGCACGATCTGCATGGCTGGAGAGAGCAATCGTCATCATCCCCCCTGGCTCAGTGGCCTCAACACCATTTTGCACAATGTTGAGCAGCGCCTGCTGCATCTGACCCCGGTCAAGAAGTACCGTTGCATCACTTCCGGTCTGAAGGGTAAAAAGGATCCCTTTTGCATCAGCTTCCCCCTGCAGGATCGGACGATAGCCGGTCATGAAATCATCCAGATTGCTTTTGACCATGACGAGCTGGGGCGGACGGGCGAATTTCAAAAATCGCTGGATAATGGCATTGACACGATGCACCTCGGAGACCACGGCACGCACAAGCTGGCGATATTCGATCTCATCCGCAGTTGGTGAGAACTCAATATCGAGACGCTGGGCAAGAACTCCTATTGCATTGAGAGGGTTTCTGATTTCATGGGCAACTCCTGATGCAAGCTCCCCCATTGCGCTGAGCTTTTCCTGCCGATTGATAACCCGCTGCATTGAGCGCTGCTCACTCAAATCCCGCAAAACACCCAAAGCTCCTTCGATACGCTGGTTAGCGCCCGTTATGAGCGTGAAACTTCCTGCCAGGGTGAGGCTCTTTCTGCTGGCAGTGCACTCAAACTCCCTGTGGAGTGATGCCCTTTTTTCTTCCATGATAAACGAAAAAAACTCTGAACAGTCAGGCAAGAGAAGCTTGACCTCTTTGCCAAGCGCATTGAGGGATGAAAGAACAAAAAGCCTCTCCGCCGCGCCATTCATCAGGGTAAGGCGGCCATCCGCATTGACCGCCACAACTGCGTCGGCCATACTCTCCAGTATGGTTGATGAAAAGGTCTCGGCTCGCAGGCAGGCACGAGCCATACGAGCCTCACTCCTGCGGGTCATCACCAGACTGAGCATGACGAGGCCACCAAAACAGGCCAGAAAGGCAAGCAGAATAAATCGGGTACGCAGTTTGGCCAGTGCAACGGTAAAATGATCGGTTTTGAGACCTATGCGCAGCAATCCAAGATTGGTGCCTTTATAAATAAATGGCTTGACAACTTCAAAAACCTTGCGCCCGTCAAAGGTTGTCAATCGCGTTGTTGGCTTTCGCTGTAAGAGTGCCCTGGCAAGAAGCGTGTCGGAAAGAAGTGGTGCTGCTCCCGTAATATTTGGGGTGGCTGCCAGAATGGCCGTCGTATCCTGCCAGAAAATATAATCAATTCCTGTCGTATCCGCTCCGATGCGCTGAATGAGGCGCCCCACACCAAGTTGACGGCGGAGATTAATTAACCTTGAGGCATTAATGTTGCCGGTAATCGCACCTCCCCTACTCCGGGCAATAGCGACAACCAGCCGTGGTCCCCTCCCGGATACACTCTCTCTAATCCCGACAACAAGGGAGTCGGTTTGGCGTGAAAAAATCGGCTGCAACTGCAATGTTGGATCGAACTGCTGAGCCATGGGCTTATGATCGGGCGGAGTATTGTATGCAATTCTTTTTCCATGACGGTCAAAAATATTGATGCGATACATCGTCCCCAATCCAGCAATTTCGGTGAGATCGGCAGAGGTCAGCGCACTTCTTTTATCGATGCGGTCAAGAAGACGCAGTTGGCTGAAGAGGCTGCCTGTGAGCAATGAGCTATTCTCATTGTACCCCGAAATTGCATTATCTGCCCCCTCGCTCAATGCGTGAACAAGCACAGCCGCCTCTTCACGCATGAGATGCTCAATCTCTGATTTCCGGTAGTGATATTCGAAAAGTGTTGAGCCAAGAAAAATCGCAACCAGCAAAAAAAACAATCCAGCAAGATAACCGGGCGGGAGCATCAATGGCCATTTCACCGTAAACCTCTTTTTTTTCATCATAACAACCCGTCTCTCGCTCTCATTGCTCAATGCGGTCACCGTGAATGGTTTCCATTCATTACCGTTGATGACGACTCTGAAACGTAGCAAAAAAAAATGATGATCTGCTGAAACCCAACCGTTTGAAGAGCTTTATTGTGCGATGTGTGAAATTATCTGCATCACCGGTATATCCCCTCGTCGATTTCGAAGCAGGAGATCATGAACGGACACCCTTAAACGTTGCGAAAAACAGCACAAATAAAAAGAGAAATCTTACAGGAATGACAGAATTACTGTAGAAACTTGGGAAACATGGAATTATTGTGTTTTATTAAAAAAGAAATGTCATAATCCGGTAACATACAGCAAGAAGCCTTACTGACGCAGAAAGGCTCTTCTCTCTTTACTGTTCTTCTTTTCAGCGGCGACAGAGAGACGGTATTCCGGTTACCTTTTAACAAACTTGCAGTAAACGGTATAAAATACCGTAATTATACCGCAATAACCATTTTCATCAACACTCTTTTCAACAACATAAACAATCTGAATTATGTCAAAAGCTGCTTTAATCGAGAAGATTGCCGAACAGGCCAATCTGACCAAAATTGATGCTGATCGCGCCCTTAAAGCCTTTATCACTGTCGTTTCAGAATCGTTAAAAGAGGGAGTTGATGTTCCCCTGGCAGGATTCGGAACATTCACCATCGTCGACAGGGCTGAACGGGAAGGACGTAACCCCATGACTGGTGCGACCATTACCATTGCCGCAAAAAAAGTTGTCAAGTTTAAACCAGGGAAAGGCCTGAAAGATGAAATTGGCGGATAATCGTAATCCGTTGTTTCCTGCATTACCATGTAAGTCCACCACAGAACAGGGGTGGACTTTTTTTTACCTCCCCTGATTCGCTATATTGAGCCCTTGAAATCATTAACTTTCACGCAGCAGACCCTCATGAAACGTGGACCCGGAAAAAAACCGGACTGGCTGAAGATACGACTGACTGGCGGCGCATCGTTTGCGGCTACAAGGCAACTGCTCGACCGTCACAGCCTGCACACCGTCTGCCGGTCAGCGATGTGCCCGAACCTTCAGGAGTGCTGGTCACGCGGGACGGCAACCTTTCTTTTACTCGGCACTGTCTGCACGAGAAGTTGCAGCTTCTGCGCGGTTGGCAAAGCCGCAAACCCGCCAGACCCCAACCCTCTTGAACCGGAAAAAATCGCACTTGCGGTTCAGTCAATGCGTCTGAAACACGCTGTTCTGACCAGTGTCACCCGTGACGACCTCCACGACGGAGGCGCAGAACACTGGGTAAAAAGCATAAGGGCCATCCGTTCCCTCACCCCTTTGGTAACCATCGAATGCTTGATCCCTGATTTTCAGGGTAATGAAAACGCCCTCGACCATGTCATGGCGGAGGCGCCTGAAGTGCTGAACCACAACATTGAAACCGTCCCCTCCCTCTACGCAAAAGTTCGACCACAGGCAAGCTACCGGGCATCGCTGAAGCTTTTAGAGCGGGCAAAGCAGCAGCACGGCCTGACCACAAAGTCGGGGCTGATGGTGGGCATGGGTGAGACTGCGGAGGAGATTGCGCTCTCGCTCAGCGACCTCGCCGGTCATGGCTGCGATATGGTGACCATCGGCCAGTATCTCCAGCCCTCTGCCGCGCATCTGCCGGTCGAGCGCTACATCACCCCGGAGGAGTTTGAGCACTACCGAAGCGTTGCCGAAAAAGCAGGCTTCCGCAATGTGCAATCCGGCCCTTTTGTCCGAAGCTCCTATCATGCCGAAGCATTGACAACCAAGCCGGAAACTGTTTTTTAACCCACTAAACAACCCCTGAGCCACATGGAACTCTCCGTACCGATGATGATTTATGCCTACTGGGCCTTTGCTTTTCTTGTTGGAATCCTCTTTTTCAAGAAAGATATCCTTGCATTCAACCGCGAATTTGACAGCAGAAGAATCGCCCTGCTGGCAACCTCTCTCATCGTTGTTGCAATCAATGCCTGGGTCTACACCCACTCTACCACCGATGGCGGACGTGCGCTCGACCCCCTGACCGTCCTCGTCTTCACCATTGGTAACGGCATCGCCGAAACCTTCATGTTTTATGCGGTGTTCCGTCTCGGCGAACTGCTTGCCGGTCGCTTCACACAAAACTCCTGGGCGCTCTTTATCACCGGTTTTCTCTTTTTTATCATTTACAGCGGCCTTATTCACGGCCTCTTCTGGATCAATATCCTGCCAGAGCATGTTGTACAAACAAGCCCTTACAAACCCTTTTTCATGCCAATTCAACTCTTGATTGCCGGCAGTTGGGCCCTCAGTTTTTTCTGGTATCGCGACATCAGAACCGTCATCGTCCTCCACGCACTGGTCGATTTGACCATGGTCTGCAACGTCCGGTTTTCACTCTTCAACTGAACACTTTTACCATGTTGGTGCCCCCTGCCCCCAACATATCCCTCACTCGTGGCACCCTGAAAAACACCGCAGAATGGTCGTTCAGGGTGCCATAAAACCATAATCTAAACTGACAGAGATCCATGAAATCATTTGACGGAACCGTTCTGGTTGTCGGGGCTACCGGCAGAACAGGCCTCTGGGTGGTCAAACGCCTGCAAAGCCATAACATTAAATACCACCTTTTTGTCCGTTCCGCGCCAAAGGCAATCGAGCTTTTTGGCCCTGAAATTATCGACAAACTGACCGTTGGCTCCGTCGAAAATCCTGACGAGATCAGGGCTGCCCTGAGCCATGCTGACGGTGTGATCTGCACCATTGGCGGCAAGGTAACCGATCCTGATGCACCGCCTCCATCGGCCATCGACCGTGACGGAGTAGCGCGAGTTGCGGCACTTGCCAAAGAGCGTGGCATCAAAAAGTTCGTCCTCATCAGCTCTCTTGCAGTGACCAAACCAGAGCACCCGATGAACAAATATGGCCAGGTACTCACCATGAAACTTGAGGGTGAAAATGAGCTTCGCCGACTCTACTCAGAAGAGGAATACTCATATACTGTCCTCCGACCAGGGGGTCTGATTGACGGTCCACCGCTGATGCACACCCTTGTTTTTGATACCGGAGACAGAATCACTACCGGAATTATCGACCGAAGTGACGTCGCAGAAGCAGCCGTCATCTCCCTTTTTACCCCCGAAGCGCACAATCTCACCTTCGAACTGATACAGTCTGAAGCGACTCCACACTCCTCACTCAGCCACTTTTTCAAGCTGACCCAATCCTGAATTTTCCCTTCAACAAACAAGAACCTCCTGGAATCCGGTTATTCTTACCGGCTTCCCAGGGGGCTTCACACGCAATTACCGTGATTTCAAGAACAAGTTATTCATCATAATAAGCAGGGAGTATGTCATCATTTTTTTAAAAAATAAAAAAAAATTACTATAAATTTATAAACAACTCTTTATTACAGGAGAAAGAAAAAAAACAACTAAAAACAACTATCTATAACGAAAAAATAATAAATCCAACAAACGAAAGAAACAAAATAAAAAACTAATAAAAAAAAGATAAGAACGAAAAAAAACACCACTTAAAAGCAATAGCTTAACAATAAAAAGAAAAATAAATTAAGTTATGACAGCAATTAAACCAAGGAAAACTATCGAAGAAGGATAATATAAAAACTTTAAGCAACAAAGGTTATCTCCTTCCATTAAAAGAATCTAAGAGTTACAAAAAGACAAATAACTTTAAGTAAATATCGCATAATTATAACTACACAAAACAAAAAACAAAAACCGTGAAATACCAATACGAAATAAAGACAGAGAGTCTTATAAATATCAGCCAATCACTCTTCAGTGGCCAGTCTTTTTTGTGGGAAAAAGGTAATGATAGCACTCCATATTACTCATCAATAATAAAATCAATACCCATTATTCTTTGCGAGATATCTGAGCACGAATTTGAAATTTATTCTACACAAAACTCTGTTGATGGTGTCCCATTACCAGAGTTTATCAACCGCTACTTTACGCTTGATATCAACAGTGAACTCGCGTTTCCTGAAAATTTCAGCCGATTGTATCCAGAGCTATGGCAACGCCTCGCGCCCTATTTTTCACTGCGCATTATGAGGCAGGATCCGTTCGAAACCATGATCTCGTTTATGTGTGCCCAAGGTATCGGAATGCACCTGATCAGAAAACAGGTAACAATGCTTCGCGAAAGCTATGGTGAAGCGAGGAGTGTTTTATACCGTAGCAAGGAGGTTGTGCTGCACCACTTCCCCACTCCTGAAAAACTTGCTGCAGCAGACCCCGCTCTACTCAGCCGTTGCACCAACAATAATCGCGTCAGGGCCCGCAATATTATTCTTGCAGCCCAGTGCGTGGCAGAAGGCCGGATGGATTTCAATGCACTTTGCGACCCGGCACTCCCCCTCTCAGAATTGCGCAACACGCTCTGCCAAAATGGGGGGATCGGCTATAAAATTGCAGACTGCATTGCGCTCTTCAGTCTCGGTCGTTTCGATGCATTCCCTATCGACACCCATGTCAAACAATACCTCGGAGAGTGGTTCAACAGCGCAACCGCCCGTCGCCCACTAAGCCCGACCACCTACTTTGCCCTCGACAAAGAGGCCCGTACTTTTTTGAACCCGGATCTTGCAGGCTATGCTGGCCACCTCCTCTTTCACTGCTGGCGCAAGGAGGTAAAAGGGCTTCGAACGTTTTAGCCGAAAAAATGCTTCACTCTACCTGATTCAAGTCAACCCCTGAAATGAGGAGTCACAAAAAAATGAGCGTCACAAAAAAAGTACTGGTTGCCGGAGCCTCCGGCTATCTTGGCAGATACGCTGTCAAAGAGTTCAAGGAGCGAGGTTTTTACGTCCGCGCTCTGGTGAGGGATCCTGAAAAACTCAAAGCGACCGGTCCGCACCTGGAGCCGGCAGTCTACGATCTTGTCGATGAAATTATTGTCGGCGATGTCACCAATCCCGAAAGCATCAAAGGAATCTGCAAGGGGATCGATCTTGTTTTTTCCTCACTCGGCCTGACCTCTCCTGACCCCAGGCTGACCAGTTATGATGTCGATTACCTCGGCAACAAAGGCATTCTTGATCAAGCCGTTGAAGAGCATGTTGCGCGTTTTATTTATATATCGGTCTTCAACCAGGATAAAATGGCCGAGATCCTCTCCATCAAGGCGCACGAGCTTTTTGTGGCAGATCTCAAAAAATCCGGACTCTCCTGGGCTGTCATACGCCCCAACGGCTACTTTTCAGATATGGGACGATTTTTCTCCATGGCACAAAGCGGCCATATCTTCATGGTGGGCGAAGGGGAGAAAAAAATCAATCCCGTTCACGGTGCCGACCTTGCCAAAATCTCTGCGGACGCAGCGGAGGGCGAAAGTCGGGAAATTGCTGTTGGCGGACCCGACATCTACACCTTCCGCGAAGTTATGGAGCTTGCCTTCCATGCCTGCGGCAAAAACCCGTGGATCACTCCCCTGCCGATGTGGCTTGCTGAAGGTGGTCTCATGGTAACAGGGCTCTTCAACCGTAATCTGGCCGATCTCCTCTCTTTTGCCGTTGAAGCGCTCAAATTCGACCATGTCGCACCAGCTTGCGGCACCCGTCACCTGAAAGAGTTTTTTGCTGAACTTGCTGCCCGAAAACCATAGGGGCTGAGGCCACTTGGCCTCGTACAATTGAGCGGGAAATCAGGGCCATTTCCCGGCACTGTTTTTTTTCAAAGCATCCCGCTTTTTTCTCAATGTCTAATTCAATACCTTGTGCATCAATTGGACATACTATCTGAAACCCCATAGAGAGCACAAAGGCCTGTACATGTTGAAAATTTTTGAAAAGATCTTCGGCTCCAAACACGAAAAGGACGTCAAAAAAATCCAGCCCATAATCAGCAGCATCAATGAACTGCAGGTTACCATGGCATCACTCAGTGACGAGCAACTCCGGGAACGGGGAAGAGCGCTGAAACTGAAAGTTCGGGCAGCGCTTGAGCCTCTTGAACTGGAGAAAAAAACACTCTCCCTGAAACTCGACAACCCGAATATCAACCTTGAGGAGGCTGAAACCATCAACGCCCGGCTTGATGCCCTGGCCGAGGAGTATGAACAGGCAACAGCCACCGTACTTGAGGAGCTTCTGCCCGAAACCTTTGCACTCGTCAAAGAGACGTGTGTGCGCCTTAAAGGACTCTCCTACCTGGTTATGGGAAGGGAAATGGTCTGGGATATGGTGCCTTACAATGTTCAGCTTATCGGCGGAATTGTACTCCATTCAGGCAAGATCTCTGAAATGGCCACCGGTGAAGGAAAAACCCTCGTTTCAACGCTTCCTGTCTTTTTAAATGCACTGACCGGCAGAGGCGTGCATGTAGTGACCGTCAATGACTATCTTGCCCAGAGAGACAAAGAGTGGATGAACCCGGTTTTTGCCTTTCACAATATTTCGGTCGGTGTTATTCTCAACACCATGAGGCCCGAGGAGCGACGGGAGCAGTACGCATGTGATATTACCTACGGCACCAACAACGAGTTCGGCTTCGACTATCTGCGCGACAATATGGCCGGAACGCCGGAAGAGATGGTCCAGCGGAACTTCTACTACGCCATCGTTGATGAGGTGGATAGTGTACTGATTGATGAGGCCAGAACGCCGCTGATCATTTCAGGACCTGTGCCCAATGCAGACAACAGTAATTTCCAAAAGATCAAACCCTGGATTGAGCAATTGGTCCGTGCCCAGCAGCAGCTCGTGGCCATAGCCCTCGGCAATGCCGAAAAACTTCTTAAAACAAAACCAGGCGATGCTGAGGCCGGTCTTGCACTGCTTCGTGTCAAACGCGGCCAACCAAAAAACACCCGCTACATCAAGATGCTCTCTCAGGCAGGTGTCGCAAAACTGGTGCAGGCAACCGAGAACGAATATCTGAAAGATAATTCAAGCCGGATGCAGGAGGTTGATGATGAACTCTATTACGCTGTTGATGAAAAAGGGGGCACCATTGACCTGACCGACAAAGGACGCGAATTTCTCAGCAAGCTCAGCCATCAGGACAGTGACATCTTCATGCTCCCTGATGTCGGTTCTGAAGTGGCCATCATTGAAAGTGATGCTTCGATCACCGCTGCCGATAAAATCCAGAAAAAAGATGCGGTCTACCGCCTTTTTGCCGACCGTTCAGAGCGGCTGCATAATATCAGCCAGTTGCTGAAAGCCTATTCACTCTTTGAGCGCGACGATGAATATGTGGTACAGAACGGACAGGTGATGATTGTCGATGAATTTACCGGACGCATCCTTCCCGGTCGCCGCTACAGCGACGGACTGCACCAGGCCATAGAGGCCAAGGAGAATGTCAAAATTGAGGGTGAAACGCAGACCATGGCGACCATCACCATCCAGAACTTTTTCCGCCTTTATAAAAAACTTGCCGGCATGACCGGTACGGCAGAAACCGAAGCTTCGGAGTTCTACGAAATCTACAAACTCGATGTTGTTGTCATTCCGACCAACGCAAGCATTATCCGCAGGGATACGGACGATCTTGTCTATAAAACCCGCCGCGAAAAATATAATGCCGTCGTCCTCAAGGTTGAGGAGTTGCAGAAAAAGGGGCAGCCGGTACTTGTCGGTACCACGAGCGTCGAGGTATCGGAGACTCTTTCCAGAATGCTTCGCGCCAGAAAAATTGTCCACAACGTGCTCAACGCCCGGCAAAACGACCGTGAAGCGGACATTGTTGCCGAAGCGGGTCAGAAAAATGCGGTCACCATCGCTACCAACATGGCTGGACGTGGAACTGATATCAAGCTTGGTGCCGGTGTCCGTGAATTGGGCGGGCTCTTTATTCTTGGTTCCGAGCGCCATGAGTCACGCCGCATCGACCGTCAGCTCCGTGGACGCGCCGGACGGCAGGGCGACCCGGGAGAATCGGTCTTTTTTGTCTCTCTTGAAGATGAACTGATGCGCCTCTTTGGCTCTGACCGGGTCATCGCGGTAATGGATCGCCTTGGCCACGAGGAAGGTGATGTGATTGAGCACTCCATGATTACCAAATCAATCGAGCGCGCACAGAAAAAGGTTGAAGAACAGAACTTTGCAATCCGTAAACGGCTGCTTGAATATGACGATGTGTTGAGCCAGCAGCGCGAGGTGATCTATTCACGCCGCCGCAACGGCCTGCTCAAGGAGCGGCTGACCAGTGACATTCTGGACCTGCTCAGAGATTACAGTATGCTGGTGATCAAAAAACACCACCGCCAGTTCAATGTTGACGCCATTGAAGAAGAGCTCATGCGCGAACTCTCCATTGAATTCAAGCCTGAACGAGACAGTTTTGAGCATGAAGGAGTTGATGCAACCGCTGAAAAGCTCTACCAGACCGCCCTCGACTTCTACCGCCGAAAAGAGGCGGCTGTACCGGAAGAGATTATGCAGCAGATTGAAAAATATGCCGTTTTAAGCGTTATTGACCTTCGCTGGAGAGAGCACCTTCGCGAAATCGACTCTCTGCGTGAAGGAATCAATCTGCGTGCTTATGGCCAGAAAGACCCATTGCTCGAATACAAGCAGGAGGCATTCCGTCTCTTCATTGATCTCTTGCACGAAATAGAGCTCGAAACCCTCTCGCTTGCCTTCAAACTCTTCCCCGTCGACCCCAATGAGGCGCGTGAGATGGAAGAGCGCCAACGAAAAGCTGCTGGCCGTCAAGAACGGCTCGTTGCACAGCATCTCGCTGCCGAAAGCGTCTATACCATCGTCAATCAGGATGAGGAACCGGAAGCAGCCAAGGTTCAGCAGCCAGCCGTAGCCGAAAACAGGCCCGGCCGCAATGACGACTGCTCTTGTGGAAGCGGAAAAAAATATAAAAACTGTTGCGGCCAGCAGGCTTGAACCATCATGATTCACCTTGAAATGAACCACCCCGAAAGGAGCTATGAAACATACTGAAGTTGAAGTCACCCTTGCCCTTGCCGCAGAACATGGCCTGAACAGTGAAGAGTACGGTAAAATATGTACCATTCTCGGAAGAGTCCCCTCTTTTACCGAACTCGGGATTTTTTCCGTCATGTGGTCAGAACACTGTAGTTACAAAAATTCCATTGCGGTGCTCAAGACCCTGCCCCGCGATGGCGGAGCCCTTTTAACCAGTGCCGGTGAAGAAAACGCCGGTCTGGTTGATATCGGCGACAACATGGCCGTCGCCTTTAAAATCGAATCACACAACCACCCCTCCGCCGTCGAACCCTACCAGGGAGCAGCGACCGGCGTTGGCGGCATTCATCGCGACATTTTCACCATGGGTGCACGCCCGGTGGCATCACTCAACTCACTCCGCTTCGGCTCGCCGAAAGACCCCCGTGTCCGCTACCTTGTTGACGGCGTGGTGCGTGGTATCGGCGATTACGGCAACTCATTCGGCGTGCCGACCGTTGGAGGCGAAATCTATTTTGAAGAGGGCTATACCGGCAACCCGCTGGTCAATGCCATGTCGGTCGGCATCGTTGAGCACCACAAAACCGTCAGCGCTACCGCCCTCGGTGAAGGCAACCCCGTGCTGATTGTCGGCTCCTCGACTGGACGGGACGGCATTCACGGCGCAACCTTCGCTTCCGAAGATCTCAGCGAAGCCTCCGAAGACAAACGGCCAAGCGTACAGGTTGGCGACCCATTTGCCGAAAAACTGCTTCTCGAAGCGACCCTTGAAGCCATTGCCACCGGCTACATTGTCGGTTTACAGGATATGGGAGCCGCCGGAATCACCAGTTCAACCTCCGAAATGAGCGCTCGCGGGATCGAAAAAACAGGATCGGGCGGCATAGAGATTGACCTTGACCTTGTCCCGATTCGCGAAGCAGGAATGAGCGCCTACGAAATCATGCTCTCCGAATCACAGGAACGGATGCTGATTGTAGCCGAAAAGGGATTTGAAGAGAATATCATGGAGGTTTACCGCAAATGGGATGTGCTCGCCGTTGTCATTGGGCGAGTAACGAACGATAACATGCTGAGGGTCTCACAGCACGGCGCCGTTGTTGCCGAAATTCCAGCCGAAACGCTGGTACTTGGAGGAGGCGCACCGGTCTATATCCGCGAAGCCATCGAAAAAAAGCCGGACACCCCAATTGCGCAGCTTGAAGCCGACACTACTCTCGATTTCCATGCCATCAGCCTTGAGCTGCTCTCACGCCCCAATATTGCAAGCAAGCAGTGGGTCTATCGCCAGTATGACTCCATGGTGCAGACCAACACCGTCACGCCGGTAGGCCATACCGATGCGGCTGTGATCCGTATCAAGGGATCTCGCAAGGGGCTTGCCATGAAAACCGACTGCAACGCCCGTTACGTCTATCTGAACCCTCTGGCTGGCGGCAAAATTGCCGTTGCTGAATGTGCCCGAAATATCGCCTGTTCAGGAGCGCAGCCACTGGCCATAACCAACTGCCTCAATTTTGGCAACCCCTACAAACCGGAAGTGTACTTCCAGTTCAAAACCGCCGTTCAGGGCATGGGCGAAGCGTGCCGGGCCTTCAATACCCCGGTCACCGGCGGAAACGTGAGCTTCTATAACGAAACCTTCATTGGCGGACTCCGCACAGCCATCTACCCTACCCCGACCATCGGCATGATTGGTCTGCTGGACGATATGGACAACCTTGTCGGATCAACCTTCACTACTTCGGGCGACGCCATTCTTCTTCTTGGATATCCTGAACTCACGCTGGACGCTTCAGAGTACCTCGTCATGCAGTACTGCACCCCCGGCCAGGATGCTCCGTCAATCGACCTGATACACGAAAAAAATCTCCAGGATCTGCTTGTGGCGCTTGCAGCAAAAAAACTGGTGCACTCCGCCCACGACATTTCCGACGGCGGACTCTTTGTTGCACTTGCCGAAAAAGCCATCATGAACGCTGATGCCCCGCTCGGATTCAGTGTCGATCTGGAAAATACAAACCACTCCCCTTACTCCATCCAGCAGCAGCTCTTTTCAGAGGCGCAGGGACGAGTCATTGTGAGTATCTCCCCCGACAAAGCAAAAGAGGTGATAGCGGAGGCTATGGAGCGCCATGTACCCATTCGCGTCATCGGACAAGTGGTTGAAAAGGATGCCATCATCGCCATGAACGGAGAGGAGCTGCTTCATTTCACCCTTGAGGAATTCTCGGGAGCATACTATCACGCTCTTGAGCACTCACTCCATCTTGACGAACTCTAGCCCCTCCCGTTGAGGGAATAAAAAGGAACCCTGTCATGCTGCCTGTTGTCACTGCGCAAGAGATGCAAAGAGCCGACAAGGCGGCAATTGAGCAACTCCATATTGGCGAAACCCGCCTTATGGAGCTTGCCGGTCGTGAATGCCTCCGCATTATCAGGGAGAACCTGCAAATAGAGTCACTTGCCGGCAGCTCTTTTCTTCTGCTCTGCGGCAAGGGAAACAATGGCGGTGACGGCTTTGTGCTCGCCCGCCACCTCCTCAACCTTGAAGCCTCGGTCGATCTCGTGCTCCTCTATCCCGAATCGCAGTTGCAAGGGGTTAATAAGGAGGGGCTCGCCATTCTTGAGGCCTACGGAGAGCACGGCAGCGAGCTGCGCATCTTTGCCAGCCATGACGAAGCACTTCCCTTTGTGGCCGAAACCCGCTACGATGCCCTTATCGACGCCATGACCGGCACCGGCCTCCGCCTGAGCGAACCAGGGATGGAGCTTGCCTCACCCCTTGCGGAAGGCATTGAGCTGCTCAACACCCTCCGCGACCGAACAGGTGCCCCGCTCATAGCCATTGATCTGCCATCAGGACTTGATGCAACCACCGGCCACTCGGCCACCCCTGCGATCATGGCCGATCTGACCGTCACCATGGCCTTCCTGAAAAGAGGCTTTTATCTGAACGAGGGGCCGGAGTGCTGCGGAGAGCTGCATGTAGCGGAAATCTCCATCCCCCGCTTTCTCGCTGAGCCCTCCTCCTGCCTTCTTGTCGACCAGGAGTTTGCGGCTGAACAGTTTCTCCTCAGAGAGCCCTCAAGCGCAAAGCATACCAACGGCAAGGTACTGATCATTGCCGGATCGCAAAGCGGCGAAAGCTCAATGGTTGGTGCCGCCATCCTCTCCGCCAGAGCGGCCCTGAAAAGCGGCGCCGGGTACGTTTGCATCTCTTTGCCGATTTCGCTTGCCGCCGTCATCCACATTGCCGTGCCGGAAGCGGTGGTGATTGGCCGGGATCTTGCCGCCATTACCGAAAAAGCACGCTGGGCTGATGCCATTTTGATCGGCTGCGGCCTCGGGCGCGACGAGACCGCCATTGAACTTGTCCGGGAGCTGCTGGCAAACCCCATCGTCGCTTCAAAAAAATTAATTCTTGACGCTGATGCACTCTACGCCCTCTCGGTTATCGGCATAGCAGACGCGCTGAGCCAATGCCGTGAGGTTCTGCTCACACCGCATTACGGAGAGTTCAGCCGCCTGACGGGGCAACCAATTGAGGAGATCGCCGCCGACCCGATTGAGTGCGCACGGGGCTTTGCTGCTCTCCATGGGGTAACCGTTCTTCTGAAAGGAGCTCCCACCGTTATTACTGGAGCTGAAGGGCCTGCACTCCTCAACACCAGCGGCACCGAGGCACTTGCCACCGCCGGAACAGGCGACGTACTCTCCGGCATGATTGTCGCCCTCGCCGCAAAAGGGGCCTCCCCCCTCAACGCCGCCGCAGCCGCAGCATGGTTCCACGGCAGGGCCGGAGACCTCGCAAGCGACGTCGCCAGCCTGGTCTCCTCCGGCATGGTTGTTGACGCCATACAGCAGGCAATCAGCGAAATTTTTGAGGTATCGAAATTGGCGTAGGGGCACGGCATGACGTGCCCTTCCCATGCCGAGCCCCCACCGTTACGCCGCCCAACTGCCGTCAACATCTCCCTTGACGATGCCGATCAGATCCAGTTCCTGGTCGATTCCAAAGGTAACCGCGACCGGATCATCCGGCCAGTCAACATGGGTTCTTGTCATGCTTTCACTGCCTACGCTCTCCGGCACAAATATCCATTCGCTTGCCGGTGCCGTATCGAGATGTACCGCCATCTTCAGGATATTGAGCGCGTCTGTGGACTTGACCTTGCCATCATGATTAATATCTGCCGCAAGGAACTGGTACGGCGATACAGCGCTTCCATCAGTGTTGGGATTCATACCGACAGCCATTTTCAGTGCGGCGAGAGCGTCAGTTGCTTTAACTGCGTCGCATTCTGCCGCGCCAGCAACTTTATCCGTGGTCAGTTCGTACATGCCATTAGCCATATCGCTATGCTGGTAGATACCATCAATACCAGTGATCGTACTGTCTGACGATATCCCGAACGCAGGAAGAGCCTCGCCATTCAATTCACCTGAAGTCATGGTGAGATCAAAATGCTGCGCATTCGTCGGTTCAGTCAGAGTAAGCGTTCCAAGCTTTACCGGCCCGGCAGACAACGCGGTCAAACCTATACCGCTGAGCATGAACTTACCCGAAATCCCGGTATTGGCAACAGACATCCATCCCGACGGCAAACCTGACGCATCCTGCCATGTGCTGGCTGATCCGGCAGACAGGGAAAACTCCAAATCAACGCTGTTAATATTACTCTTTTGCGAAGTTTCCCAGATTTCTATTGTTCTGGTGCCATTTGCATCAACCTGTATGTTCCTGAATTCAATGGCTTGCGTGCCAGCAGCAACCGAAGCAGAAGAGAGCGTACTGGTAACATCTGCAATAAAGGCGCCTGTTTTCCAGAAGGTCACGGTTCCGTTGATGTGGTGGAGCGCTGTTGTTTCTTCTGTCGTAAAGTCATAAGCCGTCGTACCTGCAAAACTGTTTCCAGCTAAATCCTCTACCGAACCATTCGCAAAAGTAACAAAGTACTGCGTATCGAGTGCAAGATCTGTTGTTGGATTGATCGTGAGCTCCGTGTCGTTGATCGTAAGGTTGGTACTTGTTGCGACATCGTAGCTTTCGACAATATCGCCCTCAGGGGAACCTGAATGGATGGCAATGGTGCCGCTGCCAAACTGAATATCCTCGCTGAAGGTCACGACAATATCGCTGTCAACAGCAACGCCCATTTCGGCATCGGCAGGGCTGAAGTTGATAACAGTCGGTGATGTAACATCAGCAAACTCAACAACAAGATCGCTCTGCACATAGAGGTCAACCGTTGCATCGGCAAAGGTGGTATAACGGGCATATTCAACACAATCAATAGTCGTAATTTCATTGGTGGTAAAAATTTCCCCTGTAGAAGAGAATCTCACCGTGTCGCAACTATCGCCAACAATATAAAGGTCATGATCGACATCAGTCGCCAGAACAATATCATTTGTGCTGGAGATGGATAGCGTGTTATGCGCTCCGTCAGACAGATCAATGATCTCAAAATTCCGCACCTTGCTGGACAGCGCGCTCAAGTCAATGGCAACAGAACCGCTGAGAACAAGACGGTCAGTACCCGCTCCACCATCAAGCAGTGCCACGCCGGAAACATCGGCACCATCCTGAAGTGTCATGATATCATCACCGGCACCGAGATTGACGTTGCCTGTCAGTTTACCTGTTCCCGTAACCGTTACCTGATCCGATACTGCTGCCGAATTGAATGTCCAGTCAGGGTTAAAGGAGGTAAAAGATAGAATGGAAAAAGCCAATCCACTCGAAGCGGTTGCACTTCCCGAAACCGTTCCGCTGATAGTCAGGTTCATCGGACCGCCAGCCACAATAGCAGCACTATTTACCCCTTCTGCGCTTATGGTTCCGGAAATTGAGAGTGGTTGCGCCGCCACCCTTGCTGATGGCGTGCAACCATTGATCTCACCTGCTGCCCACACGCCCAAAGCAAAGCTGTTACTTGAAACTGCCGAAATATCGCCAGACAGAGTGCCGAGCATCATTGATTGATTACTCTTCAATCCGCAGGCCCAATTCAGGGCACTCACCGTTACCGTACCGGACAAGTCACCGCCAACGATCACATCTCCAGATCGCGCTTCAATACCGTACGCATCACTTCTTGAGCCATCAACCGTAATATCTCCAGACAGGGTATCATTGATCGTTACCGATTGTGCCCTTATACCAACAGCCACATCATCACCATCAACATTAACCGATCCTGTAAGTGCGCCAAGGGTCACCGTTCCGTTTATAGAGCCCATGCCGCCAGCCTCGGTCGCCTTTGTTTCAAGGGTACCGGCCATATCTCCAGTGATCACCAGATCATTTATCGCAATGATACAGACGCCATTATCTGGTGACTCCCCGGTAACAGTAACACTGATTGCAGCCGTATCGGTTACATCGCCCTCGATCGCAAGATTATTGGCAGCCATCACCCCAAATGCATATCCCTGCACAGAAGTGACTGTCACATCTCCGGAAAAATCACCATGGATAGTAAGATTGCCGGACAGAAGAGGCTCAAACGGCTCAAATTCCAACGAATTAATCCCTGCGCCAATACCGACAACCGTTGTGTTGCCGGTGGCCATAATCACACCAGAGTAACTTCCAAGGTTGATTTCATCGGTACTGGTGCAAATACCATAAGCCACTCCATTCGATGAAGTTACCACAACATTACCAGCCATATCGCCAATAATATCTACGGCTCCGGTAAACCCGACAATACCAACAGCAACCGAACTGCCCGTTACGTCAAGGAACGCTGTATCAGAAATCTGGCCCGTAATGGTCAGATGATCTGCGGCAATAATTCCCAGTGCGAAACCCGCCGAAGCAGTAGCCGTTACCGTACCGGAAACATCTCCAAAAATCTGGAGGTCAAAGGCACCCAATCCGATGGCCTCGTCACGAGCCTCGACAGCAACTGTTCCGGAAAGATCGCCTTCGATATGGATATCATATCCTGACCACATACCAATCGCCTCAGAATAATCAACTCCTTCCGTAAGAGCAAAAGCGTTCAGCGTCCCGGCAATTTCTCCAGTTACCAGATCTCCGGAAGAGCCCACCGCAATAACGGTACTGCTACCCTCGGAAGTAATGGTCAAGTTGGCGGGAATCAAGATTTCAATCTTGTTGTCAGCACTAAGAGCCGGAGTGGCCATACCATCAACAACCGAAGCACCGACAAGCCTGACCTCAACATTGTTTTCACCCATATCGAATGAAACCGGTCTGGCTATGACAGGAAGTGGATTGTCCAAATCAATAATACCACTGACCGCAAAGGTGATACTATTGGAATCAATCGCACCGTTTGCGTTGAGATATTCAATAGCCGAACGCAGCGAACCCGTTCCACTATCGGCCGTAGTGGTCACCAGACCATTGGCACTCTCGCCAAAGCTCGTATCGAGAGTGCCATCGGTGTTGTAGCGAGCAAGTGCAAAATCAAATTCATCGTTACTTTCATTGTAAGCATTCCCTGTAACGAGAATTTTGCCGTCGCTCTGTATGGCTATAGAGTAGGCAAAATTGTCATCACCAAAATCAGTTACAACCTTTCCATCTTCGGAAAACGTATTGTCGAGACTGCCGTCGCTGTTGTAGCGAACAACAGCAAAATCACAGCCATCTCCGATATTATGAGTCTCGCCGGCAACCAGAATTTTGCCATCGCTCTGTATGGTTATAGAGTAGCCAGAATCATCATCACCGAAATCAGTTGTAACCTTTCCGTCGTCGGAGAATGTATTGTCAAGAGTGCCGTCGGCGTTGTAGCGAACAATAGCAAAATCCCAGTCATTGTTACTTTCATTGTAAGCATCCCCGGCAACGAGAATTTTGCCGTCGCTCTGTATGACCATAGATCTGCCATAAGAATTACCGCCAAAATCGGTTGCAACCTTTCCGTCGTCGGAGAACGTATTGTCGAGAGTGCCGTCGCTGTTGTAGCGAACAACAGCAAAATCATAGTCATTGTTACTTCCATTGTAAGCATACCCGGCAACGAGAATTTTGCCGTCGCTCTGTATGGCTATTGTTTTGCAAGAATCAACATCACCGAAATCAGTTGTAAGTTTACCATCGCCGGAGAACGTATTGTCGAGAGTGCCGTCGCTATTGTAGCGGGCAAGCGCAAAATCTCCGTCACTGTCACCAGCAACAAAAATTTTACCGTCGCTCTGTATGACCATAGATCTGCCAAAATCACCACCACCACCAAAATCAGTTATAACCTTTCCGTCGTCGGAGAACGTATGGTCGAGAGTGCCGTCGCTGTTGTAGCGAACAACAGCAAAATCATAGTCATTGTTACTTTCATTGTAAGCATCCCCGGCAACAAGAATTTTGCCGTCGCTCTGTATGACCACACTCCAGCCATAATCATTCCCGCCAAAGTCCGTGATTATCTTGCCATCGACAGAGAACGTATTATCGAGAGTGCCATCGCTGTTATAGCGAGCAAGAGCAAAATCACCGCCATTTTCATTCTCTGTAAACCCGGCAACCAAAATTTTACCGTCGCTCTGTATGGCCATAGAATTGCCACTGTCATCACCGCCAAAATCTGTTATAACCTTGCCGTTACTCTCTCCACTGACGCTAACCTGATAGGTACCAACTTCACTATCGTCGTAAGCTGCGGCATCAACATAGTATGTTCCGCTGACGGTCGGGGTGAAAGACAACTGCGAATCATACCCCGTACCACCGTCATCATTGTAAGCAACTTCCAAACCGGCGCTGTCACAAAGCTGCAAATAGGGATCATCGAGGGTACCCAATTCACTATCAGCACCACTTAATCTAATCGTGTAAGTCGTTCCAGCGATGAGACTAATCCTGAAAAAGTCATGGTCACCCGCACTCTCGATATTACCGGTCACACTGCTGCCTATGCCAATGCTGCCCATGGGCGCAGTTGTGTCGGTCACACTGTCAGCATAGTCGTCGGAGCCGATTGAGGCCGTCGTAAAATCGTAACTGCCAGTCCCAACATAGCTGTTCCCCGCCATATCCTTGATTGAGCCTGCATCGAACGTCACGTAATAGTGCGTATTGCCCGTCAGATTATCCGTTGGATTAATGATAAGTGTATTGTCCTCAATCGTAAGATTAGTGCTTGTCGCCACATCATAACTCTCAAGAACAAGCCCATCTGACGTTCCGCTATGGATTTCAATCGTACCCGCACCCATCTGGATTGCTTCGCTGAAGGTCACAACAATGTCGCTGCCAACAGCAACATCGAGCGCCGTATCAGCAGGATTGAAGTCAGTAACTGTTGGAGCTACGGTATCAGAACCAATCTGAACCGTTGTGCTATGCAGGGTATTTAAAACTCCGCCCGACCCCTGACTTCCAGTATTGCCATCAGAGAAAAGCCAGTCAAGTGGCACTGACTCCTCCGGTATAGGGGAAGAGTTGCTGTATGCGATCTGCTGCAAAACAGCATTAACGAGGTTTGGCGTTGCATCGGCATTGAAGCAGACTTCGAGCATACCGTCAGAATTGCTCTTGACCGTACCAATGGCAGACGTGCCAACCACAAGGCTGCCGCCCTCAGTGAGAGCGCCAAGAGTACCTGTATTCGAAAAAAGATCTTCAGCAACCGCTCCATCATGGCGCATCAGCGTGAGCGTTGCTCCGTCAAAGTGCCCTATAGTTGCAAGTTCAGCATCATTGATCTGGAGGCCGCCGTCAAGTACGACCGGCGTTTCGGTATATATTGGAGTTACCGTGTGCCCGCCGAATGAGGTATCAAGGGTGCCGTCCGTGTTAATCTGTGCGAGGGCAAAGTCACCATTGCCATCAATATCGCTTGTTCCAGCAACAAGTATCTTGCCATCGGACTGCACACTGATGCTATAACAGGTATCTGACGAGCCTCCAAAATCCATGGTAAACCTTCCATCTCCACTAAAAGAAGCATCAAGAGTGCCGTCGGTATTGTACCGGGCAAGTGCAAAGTCAGATTTACCATCAGCGTTGGTGCTGCTGCCAGCAACAAGAATTTTGCCGTCACTCTGCAGAATAACGCTGCAACCAGATGCTTCGGTAGCTCCAAAGTCAGTGGTAAGCCGACCATCTCCATGAAACGTGGTGTCGAGGCTGCCATCAGCGTTGTAGCGGGCAAGCACAAAATTGCTGTTAAACATTGCGACGCCATCCATAATCGCAATACTGGAACCAGCCACAAGAATCTTGCCATCGCTCTGCACTACCACACTTTGGGCAGAATCAGTACCACCAAAATCCGTTGTAAGCTTTCCTTCTCCATGAAAGGTGGTGTCGAGACTGCCATCCGCGTTGTATCGGGCAAGTGCAAAGTCAGCATTGCCACCAGGCAAGGTAGTGGTGCCTGCCACCAAAATTTTGCCATTGCTCTGCACCGTCACGCTCATTCCTGACTCAGTACCGCTAAAGTCTGTGGTAAACTGTCCACCTCCATAAAAAGTGGTATCAAGTGTGCCATTGCTGTTATAGCGTGCAAGAGCAAAATCGCTGCCGCTGGTTCCTGCCACAAGGATCTTTCCGTCAGAGAGCACCTTTATACTGTTACCAGTGTCGTCAGAACTGGTAAAATCGGTTATGACTTTGCCATTGGTTGCAAACGTGGAATCAAGCGTACCATCGGAATTGAAACGCGCAAGAACAAAATCAGCAGTGCCATTAGCGACAGTGGTGCTCCCGGTCAGAAGAATCTTGCCGTCAGAGAGTACCAAACTCAGACCGTAGTCATTGCCGCCAAAATCGGTCACAAGCTTTCCTCCAATACCAAAAGAGGTATCGAGAATGGTGTGCGTGCCGTCAACAATATATCGCGCAAGTGCAACATCATGGCTGGCGGCACCATTATCAGTATACCCTGCCACAAGAATTCTGCCATCAGGCTGCGCGATTACGCTACGGCCTGTATCCTCTCCGCCAAAGTCGGTAGTGATTGTCCCTGCACGACTTTCTGAAAACGCCGGCGCAGTGTTGACAGATAACCCGAACGTGGTGTCGAGAGTGCCATCAGCATTGAAACGGACAACGCCCATATCGCCGTTGCTTTGGCCCGAGAGAAGGATTTTGCCATCGGCTTGCAGCGTCATGGCTCCAGAAAAAATACCTCCGTTGGCCAGCCCAATATTCGCAATTACCTTGCCACCACCAGCAAATGTGGAATCAAGAGTTCCGTCCTCATTAAAGCGCAAAAGCACCACATCTGTGTCGCTGCATCCCGACACAAGAATCTTCCCGTCGGGCAGCACAGCCAAGCCATAAGGTTGGACATTACCGCCTGAATCAAGAACAACCTTGCCATCATCAGAGAACGATGTATCAAGAACCAAATCACTCGTATAGCGCAAAAGAGCAACATTGCCGTCACAGCGCCCCACAACAAGAATCCTGCCGTCAGACAACTCTGACACACCACCACCCACATCACCGTTTCCTAACTGCTCGTTACCCTCAAAGTCTGTAATGACGAAATTCTCAATACTTCCATCCATGTTATACCGTACAAGCACAATGTCATTATCAACACCATTATAGCTCGTCCCGGCAACAAGAATGTTACCATCAGACTGCTGAACCACACTTTGCGCTCTATCGAAACCAGAAATCGGGGTAACAACAACACCATCACCATCAAAGCCCGTATCGAGGCTCCCGTTACTGTTATATCGAAGCACAACAAAAGCGTTGCTGTCATAATCCGCTGCATAGACCGTCCCCACAACAACGATCTTGCCATCCTCCTGCACCATGCCACTGCCAAAATAGAGTCCCGACATTCCATCGAGAATAGTGATCACTTTGCCGTCACCATCAAAACTCGTGTCGAGAGTGCCATCAGCATTGTAACGGGCCAGAATACCTTTGCCGTCACTACCCCAGTTAATCACACTTTGCCCGATAACAAGAATCTTGCCGTCACTAAGTTGAGGCACACACGCACCAATATCCCCATATCCAAAATCTGTGGTAATTTTGCCTTGAGCGCCACCAAACGAGCTATCGAGACTGCCATCGGCGTTATAACGCACAAGAGCGACATCCATACTTCCACAGTTGACACTGGAGCCTGCCACAATTATTTTACCATCAGCTTGTGTAGTTACGCCAGTCGCAAAATCATAACCTCCACCAAAATCGGTAGCAACCTTGCCGAAGCCAACCTGCGGAGCGGTGGATGGCGGGATAGAGGAACTGACATTGGTATTGAAATGATAGTCTGTCGCGGGAAGGCAGCCATTTCCAGCCATATCCTGTATCGAACCTTCAGAAAATCGTACCGTATAGGAGCTGTTGGTCTCCAGAGCAGTGGGAGGCTGAATGTAAACCGTACTGCCCGAAATCGTCAAGTCGGGGCTGTTCGCCACGTCATATTCAGCACTGTAACCACCATCACCGCGAATGTAAACATACCCGGTTCCCCACTGAATCTCCTCATTGAAGGTGACACCGATACGGCTGTCGGTCGAAATTCCAGAAGGGTTGAACGTAACAACCGTCGGTGGAGTCTCGTCAAAAGATGACGGATAATCCAGCGAAACTCTCCTGTCGGCAAAGACCAACTGCTCAACGCTCGTCAGTTGGAGCGTTACGATGATATCCGACATGATGGTGCCCGATATCACATACCGACCGGAAGCATTCGGAGTTGCCGGAATTGCAAAATTGGTGCTGAGGAAACAACCGAGATAGGCACCATCCATGCTTAATGTCAGTGTATCGGTGCCACCCATCCCGTCAAAAACATAGGTGGTCACATTTCCGGGCAGGCTGGTATTGCCACTGATGGTATAAAGATCAGCAAAGTCATTGCCGGAAGTGCCTGTGTGCGTATAGGTTTCTGAAACACCATCAAAGCTCGCATCAAGAGTGCCATCGGTGTTGTAGCGGGCAAGGGCAAAGTCAGATACTCCACTGTCGCCATTATAAGTATACCCGGCCACAAGAATTCTGCCATCCGATTGCGCCGTCACGCTGCAACCGTAATCATCATAACCAAAATCTGTTGCAAGCTTGCCTTCGCTCCCGAAGGTCATATCAAGGCTGCCATCACGGTTGTACCGGACAAGCGCAAAATCATCGTTGCTGCCATTGTTGGCAGATCCTGAAATGATAATCGTGCCATCAACCTGAGTCGTCATACTCCAGCCAGAATCATAATCGCCAAAATCCGTTGTAAGCTTGCCATCGCTGGAAAAGGTCGTATCAAGGCTCCCGTCGCTGTTATAACGGGCAAGTGCAAAATCCCCATCACTTTCACCGGCAACAAGGATTGTACCGTCAGACTGAATGACCATACTATAACCATAGTCATAACCACCAAAATCCGTTGTAACCTTGCCTTCGCTGCCGAAGGTCATATCAGGGCTGCCATCGCTGTTGTACCGGGCAAGCGCAAAATCAGCGCTGCTGCCGTTGTTCGTAGTACCGGCAACGAGAATTTTTCCGTTATTTTGCGCAGCAACACTCCAGCAAGAGTCATAACCGCCAAAGTCCGTTGTAAGCTTGCCATCGCCGGAGAAGGTCGTATCGAGGCTCCCGTCGCTGTTGTAGCGGGCAAGTGCAACATCTCCATCACTTTCACCAGCGACAAGGATTATACCGTCAGACTGCATGACCATACTGTAACCATAGTCGTCACCACCAAAATCCGTTGTAACCTTGCCGTCACTGCCGAAGGTCATATCAGGGCTGCCATCACTGTTGTACCGGACAAGCGCAAAATCATCGTTGCTGCCGTTGAACGTGTAACCGGCAACAAGGATGTTGCCGTTGCCTTGCACCGCAACACTCGAGCCAGAGTCATCCCCGCCAAAATCCGTTGTGAGCTGTCCATCACCGGAGAACGTATTGTCGAGGCTACCGTCGCTGTTATACCGGGCAAGCGCAAAATCTCCATCACTTTCACCAGCAACCAGAATTTTGCCATCAGGCTGCATGACTATACTGTAACCATAGTCATCCCCGCCAAAATCCGTTATAATCTTGCCGGTAGCAGCTTCGCCCATATACGTATACAACCCGACAATATCCCCCGCGCTGTTGTAACCAAGCCTGCCGGTTGTTTCGAAACTGTCCCCGACCCCGGGGATGATCGTGAGTAGGCCATTGGCACCATAGGTAATCGTGCCTGACTGGATTAACGGGACACCGTTCTCTGTCCATGAAGAGATAAAACGATCCGGCAAACCATCTCCATTATCGTCATAAAGAGTAACGGAGGTACTCACGTCTACTGAGACGGCACTCACATCTACTGAGGCGAGATAACCAAGCTCATCCTGCATCGAATCATCAAAAAAGAAATCCTGGAAATATTCGTTTGAACCAGCCGTATCCTTAGGAATACCATCAAAGTTGATTGCCATGAGAAACCTCTTCCGTTGAAAAGTTGCAGTTGAATGCGATGAATTATATGTACTGCGAACAAAAAGAAAAATCAAACCTCCCGAAAAAAGTATTGAAACGAATGTTATAAAATTTGTACGTAATGGTGAAATAAAAAAAAGCCCCCCAAGAGATGAGGTTTATCTCAGGGAGACTTTCGGAAAGAAAGAATCAATTAATTCGCTAACAGCAGGAGTAGAAACAGAGAGATGGGGAAATTTGCGGAATGAATGTTGCGGTTAATCGGCAGAGGGGCACGCCATGACGTACCCAACTGCACGCAACAACTCAACTGATGACGCCAATCAGATAAACTTCCTGATCAGTACCAAAGGTAATCGATTCGATATGAAAGTCCGTATACACCAATTCTGGCAGTGGAAGTATGGGAATATACACCCAGTCAGTGGGGGGGGGTATGGGTTCTATCCCTTCACTGACGCTCACCTGATAGGTGCCCGTTCCACAAAAACTGTAGTGCGCAACATCAAGAGCGTATGTTCCACTGACAGTCGGGGTGAAAAACAACTGTGAATCCAATCCCGGACCACTGTCATCATTG
>CAIQGA010000049.1 GCA_903871235.1 uncultured Chlorobiaceae bacterium | reverse complement strand
TGAACGCAGCACTCAATATACAGAGGGCAGGACATGCCCTTTCAGCCTGTCAAGTGAATGGTGCTCCAAGGCCATCAGCGAGCCAGGAACTCGCCGAAGCGATCAGCACCACGGGGTGTCTGACGCAGTAGGAATCCTCGTACTTTAGGGCGAGGAGGATGTCAAACATCACCGTTCAAAATAGTCTTAGTTTGTTGAAGAATCTTGCCACAGTACAAAAAACCAGTGAATGTCTACTGCTACTCTTTTTGAAAAGCTGACGGTCTGTATTCCTACGTACAATCGTGCCCGTTTTCTTGAATATCAGTTGGGATGGTTTCTTGAGCGGATTGATCGTATTGCAGGAATTACGATTCTTGTTTCCGACAATCGTTCAACCGATGATACTGCTGATGTTGTCAGGCGGTTTGCTGATAAGCTGCCTTTGCGATACCGCGTTAATCAGGGGCCTGCGACTGGAGAAAGAAATTTGCTGAATGCCAACCGCGCCGCAGAAACAGAATACTGCGCCTACCTTGCTGATGACGATTTTTTCCACCTCGATCATCTTGAGACGGTGCTTCGCCTGCTCGACCAGCAACCGGAAGCGGCAGCTATTTTTTCACCGCACTGGTATTATGACGCCGTCGCTGATCGGGCACAAGGCAAATTTTTTGAACTTGACCAAATCTACACATTGCCAAAGGGTCAGATTGTAACCGCTCTTAATTTCATTATTGACAGAAATATCTTTCCTGAATGTGCGGTATACCGACGTTCCGCACTTGATGTTCTGGATTCTGGTCATCGGCATGCGTTCTGGCCATTTGTGCAGTTTTGTCGTCTTCTTCGTCAAGGCAATATCATTCTGCAGTCAGCACACTCCCATTACCTTTTTTGTACGCGGCATCCTGTTGCAGTTGTTCGGGTCAATGCAGGTTCCATTGAGGCGATGGAGCACTGGGATCGAGCCCGTGGCGGACTCGAATATGCAATTGGAGTTGCAAGGCAGATGGCCCAGCTCTCCCATGCTGATGAGTCTATCCTTCAAGCAAAACTTGAGAAATTCATCAGCGGACGAATGCGGGTAGCCGTGCGTCTTCACCTCAATTCCGGTAATTTTCTCGATGCCTATATGATCGCAAGCCGTCTGCTCGGCAGGGGAGAAAATTTTGCGGCTGGTGAATTGGAGGCTTTGCGCTGGGCGGCTGCGTTCGATGCCCTTCTGCAATCGTCGGATTGGACATCTGCACGCCTTGAAGCCAGCCTTCCTGAATCTGCCCTGCAAATTCTTCAGCGGAACTCCCGATTGGTCAGCAATGACCCGGCAGATCCATTGGTTAGTCACGCACAGCTTTCTGAACAATTCAACCGTCTTTAAGGAAAAGCACGTATGAAAGCCGTCATCCTTGCCGGTGGGCTCGGTACCCGTATCTCCGAGGAAACCCACCTGAAACCAAAACCAATGATCGATATTGGAGGCAGGCCCATCCTCTGGCACATTATGAAACTCTATTCAGCACATGGAGTGAATGATTTTGTCATCTGCTGCGGCTATAAAGGTTATCTTATCAAAGAGTATTTTGCCAACTATTTTTTGCATATGTCGGATGTTACCTTCGATATGGCCAGTAACACCATGGAGGTGCACGAGCGCAAGGCTGAACCGTGGAAAGTAACCCTGATCGATACCGGCGATGATACCCTGACGGGCGGGCGACTGAAGCGTGTTGCTGATTACATCAAAACAGAGGAGGCTTTTTGCTTTACCTACGGGGATGGTGTGGCCAATGTAGATATTTCAGCGCTGATTTCCTTCCACAAGGCGCACGGCAAGCTGGCGACAGTGACGGCAGTGCAGCCGCCAGGCCGTTACGGCGCTCTGGAAATGCAGGGCCCTCTTGTTAGCGGGTTTACTGAAAAACCCCGTGGAGATGGCGGTCTGATCAACGGGGGTTTTTTTGTGCTTTCACCACAAGTGCTTGCGCGGATTGAAGGTGATCTGTCAAGCTGGGAAGGTGAACCGTTGGCACGTCTTGCGGCCGAAGGGCAGCTCATGGCCTGGGAGCATCACGGTTTCTGGCAGCCGATGGACACCTTGCGTGACAAAAACTCTCTCGAAGAGCTTTGGCAATCAGGAAAAGCCCCCTGGAAACAATGGCAGTAAACAGAAACTTCTGGAAAGGCAAGCGGGTCTTTCTTACCGGTCACACGGGATTCAAGGGTGGCTGGTTGTCGCTCTGGCTCGCCGATATGGGGGCTGCGGTGTACGGTTACGCCCTTACCCCTCCAACAGAACCGAGTTTATTTGCGGTCTGTGCCTTGCCGCAGCATCTTGCAGAAAGTACCATTGCTGATATTCGCGATGGTGCCATGCTGGAACAATCCATGCAGAGAGCACAACCAGATATTATAATCCACCTTGCAGCACAACCGATTGTACGCTACTCCTATCAGGCACCTGTAGAAACATACGCAGTTAATGTTATGGGTACGGTAAACCTGCTTGAAGCTGTTCGGCAAACACCGGGAGTTAAGGCAGTGGTCAATGTGACGACTGATAAGTGTTACGAAAATCGGGAATGGGTCTGGCCCTATCGCGAGAGCGAGCCAATGGGAGGCTTTGACCCTTATTCAAGCAGCAAGGCTTGTTCCGAGATTCTCACGGCAGCGTGGCGCCGTTCATTCATGGAGGATGCCGGCATTCAGCTTGCCACTGCGCGAGCAGGTAATGTTCTTGGCGGTGGAGACTGGGCGACCGACCGCCTTATTCCTGACTTTCTCCGGGCACTCGATGTTGCCGATCGGTTGACTATTCGATCACCTCACGCTGTACGCCCGTGGCAGCATGTCCTTGAACCGCTTGCAGGCTATCTCATGCTTGCCGAAGCCCTGCATGACAAGGGTGAGCGGTTTGCTGAAGCATGGAACTTTGGCCCTGACGACAGTGATGCGCGTTCGGTTCAATGGATTGTTGATTACCTGTGCAGGCAGGTGCCTGGCGCCTCCTGGCAGTGTGATGATGCAAATTTTCAGCCTCACGAAGCCACAATGCTCAAGCTCGACAGCTCAAAAGCCAAAGCGCTTCTGAATTGGTATCCCCGATGGGATTTGGAGAGAGCCCTTGCCATGACTCTCGACTGGCATCAGGCATGGAGGAATGGTCAGAATATGATTGCTGCAAGCCAGCAACAGATTCATCACTATGAAGCAACCGGACAGAGCCTGTGAATAGTCGATTTGATTGTACCGAGACGCCTCTTCAGGGGTTGAAACTCATCAGGCGCAAGCCGCTGGGTGACAGTCGGGGGTATCTGGAACGCCTGTTTTGTCAGAATGATCTCTCGGAACTGCTCAATGGAAAAGCCATTGCCCAGATCAACCATACCTTGACTGGAACCGCCGGTACTGTGCGTGGAATGCATTTTCAGTATGCGCCCCATGCAGAAACCAAGTTTGTGATGTGTTTGAAAGGTGAGGTTTTTGATGTGGCGGTTGATGTTCGGATTGGTTCACCGACTTATTTGCATTCGCATTCCGAAATTCTTAGTGCATCCAACCATAAAACGTTTTTTATCCCGGAAGGCTTTGCCCACGGGTTTCAGACTTTGACCGACAATTGTGAAATGCTTTATTTTCATACAGTGCCATATCGAGCTGATGCAGAAGGGGCGCTGAATGCCCTTGACCAAAGGCTTGCCATTCAATGGCCATTACCAGTTACCGAACAGTCCATTCGAGATAAAGAACATCCTATGATCAATACTGGTTTTCAGGGAGTCGTGTTATGAAGTGCCGCCATTGTCAATCAGAGTTGCAGTTGACCTTGATAGATCTTGGCAGCGCTCCGCCCTCCAACGCTTATCTCACGGGGGAGACCCTTCACAGGCCAGAGCAATGGTTTCCCCTGCGGGTTCTTGTGTGTGAACAGTGCTGGCTTGTGCAGACTGAAGACTTCGCAGATGCCGATACACTGTTCGATGCCGATTATGCCTATTTCAGTGCCTTTTCCAGCAGTTGGCTTGCGCATTGCGAGCGGTATGTCGCTGATATGGCCCATCGATTTTCGTTGCATGAACAAAGCCATGTGATTGAGGTTGCAGCCAACGATGGCTATCTTTTACAGTACATCAAAGTGCTCGGCATTCCCTGTACCGGCATTGAACCCACAGCAAGTACCGCCAGTGCTGCACGGGCCAGAGGTATTGACATCGTTGAAGAATTTTTTGGTATCAAACTGGCCACAAAGCTTGTTGCTCAGAGCCTTCAGGCTGACCTGACCGTTGCCAACAATGTGCTTGCCCATGTGCCAGACATCAATGATTTTGTCGCTGGTTTTGCCATGCTGCTTAAACCGGATGGTGTGGCTACCTTCGAGTTTCCTCACCTCTTCAACCTGATTGCGCAGAACCAGTTCGACACCATCTACCATGAGCACTTTTCATATCTCTCGCTTACTGCGGTGCATCGTATTTTTGCGGTCAATGGTCTGACTGTTTTTGATGTAGAGGAACTTTCCACACATGGAGGCAGCTTGCGTGTTTTCGCCCAGCGCTCCGGCACAGGCCGCCATACAGTCAGCGAGAATGTGGCTAAACTGCTTCAGAAAGAGGAGCAGGCAGGGATGCGGACGGCTTCGTACTATTCTGTTTTTCAGGTACAAGCTGAAAAGCTCAAGGACGATTTTCTGGAATTCCTTATTAATGCCAAACGCCAGGGCAAGTCTGTAGCTGCTTATGGAGCAGCAGCCAAAGGCAATACATTTATGAACTATGCCGGTATACGCCCTGATTATATTGGCTATGTGGTCGATAAAAATCCGGCGAAACAGAACAAGTTTATGCCTGGTTCCAGAATACCCATTGTCGGTGAGTCGAAACTCCGTGAAATGCGACCTGACTATGTTGTTATTCTTCCCTGGAATTTGAAGGATGAAGTGATGAGTCAACTTGCTTATATCAGGGAATGGGGGGGGATGTTTGTAATTGCTGTACCTGATCTTAATATTGTATGATTAAAGTTGCTGTCACAGGTGCTTCTGGTTTTGTTGGTCGTCACGTACTTGCAGAATTAAGCAAACATGATGTAGAAGTTGTTGCAGTTACACGCAAAGATGTCGAAAAGTTGCCTGAAATATGTAATTGCCGATGGACTCAAATGGATATGAGTTGCCCGTCGAATAATGCTTTTGAAGCTTTGGGCAGACCGGATGTAATGATTCATCTTGCATGGCAAGGTTTACCCAATTACAATTCATTGCACCATTTTGAGCGTGAAGTGCCAATTCAGTATACTTTTCTTGCGCAATTGATAGAGCAGGGGCTCAAGACAGTTGTTGTGTCTGGTACCTGTTTTGAATACGGGATGCAATCAGGAGCCCTTTCGGAAGGGATGGAAACCCGCCCAGGTAATTCATACGGTTTTGCGAAAGACCTTTTAAGAAAACAGTTACAGTTTTATAAGGCGCATGTTCCATTTAATCTTATATGGACTCGACTTTTTTATATGTATGGCGATGGTCAACCTGAAAACTCCTTGATTCCGCAATTAAAAAAGGCAGTTGCAGACGGATTTTCTCAGTTTAATATGTCGGGAGGTGAGCAGTTGCGTGATTATCTTCCAGTTACTGATATTGCAGAAAAATTGGTGTTACTTGCGCTGAAGCAGCAGGATATTGGTATTGTCAATGTGTGTTCTGGAAAGCCAATTTCAGTTCGTAATCTGGTCGAAAAAATGATTTGTGATGAGCAATGGAATATTACTCTGAAATTAGGGGTTTATCCCTATCCGGAATATGAACCTATGGCCTTTTGGGGAGAACGTCAAAAATTGGATAATAGTATGGGATTGTTATGAAAACGCTTCGTGATTTATATAGCATTGAACAGCTTCCGATTTTTCAAAATCGTATGTATGACAATGAGGCTGAAGCGATAGGCTGTCCGAAAGGTGATGTTCGCCTTGTCGAGGATATGGAGACGGGTTTGGTTTATAATGCCTTATTTAATCCTGAATTGATGGTGTATGATGCGCATTATCAGAATGAACAGGCTCTCAGTCCCTTGTTTCAGGATCATCTCAAATGTGTTGCCGAAATTGTTGAGCAATCAATGGGTCGAGATGGATTAGTAGAAGTCGGATGTGGAAAAGGTTATTTTCTTGAAAAACTTCTTGAAAAAGGTATTGATATTATCGGATTTGATCCTGCTTATGAAGGAACAAATTCTCGTATTGAATCGCACTATTTTGAATCAGCATTAGGGATCAAGGCTAACGGTATCATTTTGCGTCATGTGCTGGAGCATATTCAAGACCCGTTTGATTTTTTAGTTCAGTTGAAAGAAGCTAATGGAGGTTCGGGGTTAATATACATTGAGGTGCCTGATTTTGACTGGATTTGCTCAAGGCGAGCGTGGTTTGATATTTTTTACGAGCATGTTAATTACTTCCGCCGCGAGAATTTTTATCGCATGTTTGGAAATGTTATTGACAGTGGAGCGGTATTTGGAGACCAGTATCTCTATGTTGTTGCTGATTTATCCAGCTTGAGACAACCAGAATATGATAGCTTGCACACTGTTGAGTTTCCGAATGACTTTCTCTGTTGTCTTGAGGGGGAGAACAGGGCAGAACAGTGCAGAACAGCGCAGAATCAACAGGCCATTTGGGGTGGCGCATCCAAAGGGGTCATATTTTCGCTACTTAAAAAACGTGAAGGTATATCTATAAACACCGTGATCGATATTAATCCGGCAAAGCAGGGAAAATATTTACCCGCAACAGGGTTAAAGGTTTCTTCACCCGCTGATGCTTTACTAACACTTGTTTCCGGATCGACCATCTGGGTGATGAATTCAAACTACCTTCAGGAAATTAAAAATATGACGGGGAATACTTTTAACTATAGGTGCATTGACAATGAATAATGAATTTGAGCAGGAAGTAATCGGCAGAATCGCCGCAAATGCGCATAATGGAGCCATGATTTCAGCAGGTCAGGAGTTTTTGCGTTCTACAACTGAGCCAAAATATTCCTATAACTTTTCCTGCCTTGGTCGTCCTATCATCCAGTACCCTCAGGATATGGTTGCCATGCAGGAACTGATTTGGGAAATCAAGCCCGATCTGATCATCGAAACGGGCATTGCCCACGGTGGTTCGCTCATTTTAAGCGCATCCATGCTCGCTTTGCTTGATATGACCGACGCTATCGAAAGTGGAATAACTCTCAATCCGAGGGAGTCACGCCGCAAAGTACTTGGTATTGATATTGATATCCGCGCGCATAACCGTGCAGCTATTGAGGCGCATCCTATGGCTTCGCGCATCCAGATGATTCAGGGCTCCAGCATTGCGCCTGAAATTATCGGGCAGGTTTATGCCATTGCAGCAAACTATTCGCGCATTTTGGTTTTTCTGGACAGCAACCATACTCACGACCATGTGCTTGCTGAACTTGAAGCTTATGCTCCATTAACAAGCAGGGATAGCTACTGTGTTGTATTTGATACTGTCGTTGAAGACATGCCGAAAGAAATGTTCCCCGATCGTCCCTGGGGCCCGGGCAATAATCCGAAAACAGCCGTTTGGGAGTACCTCAAAACTCATCCTGAATTTGAGATTGATAAAAGTATCCAGCATAAACTACTGATTACGGTTGCTCCCGATGGCTATCTGAAAAGGGTAAAGTAAGGTACAGGTGCCCCTTGAGGTGGATCGGGGCGTCAAAGCGGTGAACGGGACAGTGCATAAATTTGGGGTTTACCTGCTGCAAATCGGGCAAGCGAAACTGTATGCAACGACATGGTGCAGGTAAGTTTTGCCCGTGAATGCTCTCTTCATTGGCTGTTTGAGCCTGCTAATGTTGGCCGAGTCAAAGGTGATCGATGGAAACAGTATACTTAAAGGCGGTAGAATATGTTTTTTTTTGAGAATAACATATAAATACTTAGTATATGGCGGGGCTTGAGGTGTTTTTTTAAACATTAAATAAACTGAAAAAATGAAAAAAAGATTGTTGTTGCCTTTGTTGTTCGCTGGTCTGTGGGCCACACCAGCGTTGGCTACTCCTTACGTCAGTGTTTCGGCAGGTTTGGGTTTGCTGAATGACTCCGATATGAAAGTCTTGGGGGTTACCGTCGATAATATGTTTGGATATAGCGCAGGAATTCCTGTTGATGTTGCGGTTGGTATTAAGTCCGGCAACTGTCGTCTTGAGGGTGCTGTTGGCTATCAGTCTTATAATATAAACGCCGAGTTAGGGGTACCTGTAGATACCAATGTTGATGTTTCCGCCTGGTCGTTCATGGCGAATGGTTATTATGATTTTACCGTGAACAATTCCGGAGTCTCTCCATACCTGACCGCAGGTCTTGGTTTTGCTTCAGTTAACGGAAGTGAAAATAGTGTTGATATCTTTGATGACACCGTGTTTGCCTGGCAGGCAGGTGCCGGTCTTGGCATCAAGGTTTCAGAGAACGTTATCGTTGATCTTAGCTATCGTTATTTCAAAACAGCAGATGTCGCTGTTGTTGATCTTGGTGGCTACGGGACTGCGGATTTGACTATTTCTGGCAGCAGGATTCTTGCCGGTATCAGGTACAGTTTCTAAGGTTGCCTCTCTTTTCTACACCGTTCTTTCCGGCAGGAGTTTTCTCTCCTGCCGGTTTTTTTTTGCCCGGCGGGTCAATTCACCGTACACCAGGTTCGTTTGGAGCCATGTAGACCACTGCTTTTGCGTACCGGTCAGCGAGTAATAGCAGAGCTTGTTGTTGGCGCTCACAGAGACATTTGGGGATATCTCGTCAAGAAGAGTTAAATTCTCGTGGATTGTCAATAAAGCTCTTAAACTTATGAACGAACGTTTTTTTTTGAAGCTGCTGCTTGCCCTTTTTGCCGGGCTCATGGTGGCTGAAGTGGTGGTGGTTGCGCTTTTTGGCCTTCGTCTTGAGCTGATTCTGCTCTGCTTTATTGTTGCGGCGGCTTTGATCGGCAGTGCCTTTGTTGTGCGTCTTCTCCTTGGAGAGCGTCGGCAGATTGAGACCGTTTCGATGCGGCGTGCAATGCAGAAGCGCGGCGGTATCATGCAGGAGCGACTCAGCGAGTATGGTGTGGATGAGGAGTTCATGGGAGGAAAAACGGGGAGGCGCGGGAAGGTGGCCGCATTCATTGAGGATGCTGGTACAAGTGAGGCCGAGAAACCGACTATTCTGGACGCTCACTCAATGGAAAGAGAGAGTTTTGACGCCTATATTCGCCGCAGCATGAACGGTGCCGGCGAAGATTCGGAGGATGGCTTTTCTGTTGAGCTTGATGGAGCCGCCCTTGCACGGGGTATCGGCGTGCCTCCGGCGGATTTTTCGCATGACCCGAAATCGGTTATTGAAAGCCTCAAAAGGGCGGGAGGGCTCTCATGAGGCCGATGCCGATCGCCGCTTTGAGCAAGGCGAAACTGAGGCAGTATGCCCGGCTCCATCAAAAAAAGTTCAGGGATCAGGAGGGGCTCTTTCTTGCAGAGGGGCTTCGTACGGTCAGGGAACTTTGCCTGAACCTGCCTGCTGAGGAGATGCTTGTTGCCCTGATTGTCAGGGAGGGGGAGAGTGTCAGTTTTGCAGAAATCCATAAGGGAAAGCTTTTTTCGATCAGCGAAAAAGAGTGCTCGCAGCTTGCCGAAACTTCCTCGTCTCAGGGGATTTTCGGCGTTTTTCGCCACTATTCCACCCTGTCGCCTGACTGTAAAGCAGACGGGCGAGCGATGGAAAAATCATTTGTCGTTGCGCTCGATGACGTTCAGGACCCTGGGAATGTGGGCACTATCCTGAGAACGGCCGTCTGGTTTGGGGCTGATGCAATGGTGTGCAGTTCCGGCACAGCCGATCGTTACAACGCAAAGGCGGTTCGCTCATGCGCCGGGAGTATTTATGCCATCCGCCACTACGGCGTAGAGTGCCTTCAGGTGGAACTCCGGCAGCTTCAGAAGCAGGGGTATTGTATTGTCTGCTCTTCACTTGAGGGAAAGGATTTCAGAGAGTTCAGTTCCTGGCCCGAAAAACTGGTGCTGGTGATCGGCAATGAAGCCAACGGCATCAGCGAAACGGTAAGGGCGATGGCCGACCGGCTGGTGCGCATACCCCACGGAGGTGAGAGCGTGCGGGTTGAATCGCTCAATGCCTCCGTCTCTGCCGCAATTCTGATGGAGCGACTGACGCTCTCCTGAAGCCGCAAAAGGGGCGAGTGGCCCTCTTTTGCGGTTTTTGTCACTCTCTTCAGGCGCCGTCGCCGTTAATATTCATGGTTGGATAAAGATGGACGGGTTTCGCTGCTTTTTTGCGCAGTCGGATGTTCAGCATTTCAACCGACATGGAAAAGGCCATGGCAAAATAGATGTACCCTCTCGGAATTTCAAAACCGGCTCCTTCGGCAAGCAGGGTGACTCCGACAAGAATAAGAAAGCTGAGGGCAAGCATTTTGATGGTCGGGTGCGCTTCAACAAAATCGCTGATCGATTTGGCCGCAAGCATCATGATTCCAATTGAGATCATGATGGCGATGATCATCACTTCAACATCTTTGGCAAGTCCGACAGCGGTAATGACTGAGTCGAGCGAAAAGACAATATCAATGATGGCAATCTGCACCATGGTGACAGCAAACGTTTTGGCGGAACCGCTTTTTTTTCCCTCCTCTTCAGCCCCTTCAAGGCTCTGGTGGATCTCCTGGGTACTTTTTGCAAGTAAAAAGAGTCCGCCGCCAATCAAAATGAGGTCACGTCCTGAAACCGCATGATTGAGCAGGGTAAAGAGGCCGGAGGTGAGCCCCATAACCCAGGTTATCGAGAGCAGGAGGGCGATTCTGCTCAGCATGGCGAGCCCCAGACCGAAAACTCGCCCTTTGCCCCGCTGCTCTTCCGGCAGACGCCCGACAATGATTGACAGAAAGATAATGTTGTCGATACCGAGTACAATTTCGAGAGCCGTCAAGGTTGCCAGGGCAATCCAGGCTTCAGGCTGTGTAATCCATTCCATCATTGGTGAAATAAGGGTAATTGGTTTTTGCAAAAGCGCAATTTCAGAGAGTAATGTAGTGAACGGATTGTGCTCTGGCAAAAAATCAGGGATGATGAGTGCCGGGAAGGGCATTGCTGAAGCTCTTTTTCGTTACATTGTGCTCTACTCTCTTTTCCTGGGAGGCCCCGTGAAGTTCAGCGATAATGTTGTGCTATCTCTTCACTTTATGCAGAATGATCCGCGTTTTTTTGAGTTGGCGCTTTTGCGGGAAACCTTTGAGAGCGGCGTGACCCGCGATTTGTCGTGGCGGATTTCGCAGCTTCACGCACTTCGTGCCTTTCTCATTGAGCGAGAGCATGATATTGCTGCCGCCCTGCATCACGATTTCAGGAAGTCGGCGGCAGAGACTTTTTTGACCGAAACGGGATATCTCCTTGGCGAAATTCGTTTTGCACTCAAGCACATCGCCTCATGGATGAAGCCGCGCAGGGCTTCCATTCCGCTCATCTATCAACCGGCAAAAGCCTCTTTTTCTCCGGAACCCTATGGCGTAGTGCTCATCATCGGGGCCTGGAACTATCCCTTCAACCTCTCGCTTGCACCTCTCATCAGCGCCATTGCTGCCGGAAACTGTGCGGTGGTTAAACCCTCTGAACATGCGCCCTGCAGCTCGGCACTCATTGCCGAAGGGTTGGGCCACTATCTTGATCAGAATGCGATAAGGGTGGTTGAGGGAGGTGCCGAAGAGGCAAAGGCTCTGCTTGCCGAGCGGTTTGGCTATATCTTTTATACGGGCAGCCCTGCGATTGGTCGCGAAGTGATGCTTGCCGCCGCCCGCCATCTCACCCCGTTGACGCTTGAACTGGGAGGAAAATCTCCCTGCATTGTTGAAAAAAGTGCTGACATAAGGGTTGCGGCGCGCAGGATTGTCTGGGCAAAGTTTTTGAATGCAGGCCAAACCTGTCTTGCGCCCGATTATGTGCTGGTGCATGAGCATCGGGAGGAGGAGCTGCTTCACTTCATGCAGGAGGCCATCACCGACTTTTATGGTCATGATCCTCGCCTGAGTCGTGATTATCCCCGCATTGTCAACAGCGATCACTTTCAACGGCTCAAAAAACTGCTTGACGATTCTTCAGTCTGGTGCGGGGGCCAGAGCGATCATGCTGAGCGCTACATTGCGCCCACTATTCTCCGGGGAGTGAGTGTGAACTCTCCGCTCATGCAATTGGAGATTTTCGGGCCCCTTCTGCCCGTCATTGCTTATTCGGAGCTGTCAGAAGCTCTCGATCTTATCCGCTCTCTTGATGAGCCTCTTGCGATCTATCTTTTTTCTTCTGATCGGAATGTACAGGAGCTGGTTGTGCGTCACTCCCGTTCGGGTGGAGTGTGCATCAATGACCTCTTTTTTCAGGCGGCTCTTCACTCTCTCCCTTTCGGTGGACTCGGCAACAGCGGATTCGGTGCTTATCATGGTCGGGCGGGGTTTGAAACCTTCTCCTTTCAGCGGAGCGTTCTGCGCCGCTCATTTTCTCCCGATCCCGCCATCCGTTACCCACCCTATCGCTGGTGGAAGTACAGGCTGCTCAAACCTTTTGTCACCTTTTTCCAGTGATGTTTTTCACTCTCCGGCAGCTTGACCGGGAACCTTTTATTTTTGATTCAGTATGAAAACAATTGCTCTTGCACTCGGGGGAGGAGCCGTCCTTGGCGCGGCTCATGTCGGGGTGCTCAGGGCCCTGACTGAACTTGACATCACGGTATCAATGATCAGTGGAACGAGTATCGGCGCTTTTATTGCATCACTGTATGCTTTTGGCAAAAGCTGGCAGGAGATCCGTGCTATTGTTTTCGACCTCGACTGGCTCGACATGACCAGTCTGGCGCTTTCGCAGTACGGCCTGCTCTCAAACCGAAAAATCGCAGGTATTGTCGGTGCTCTGCTGGGCGATAAAAATATTGAGGATGCCCCGATTCCGCTTTCAATCGTTGCCACTGATATCGGCACCGGGAAAAAAGTTATTCTTGCCAAAGGTGATGTGGCTCTCGCCGTGATGGCAAGCAGTTGCATTCCAGGTCTTTTCAAGCCGGTCGAGTGGGCGGGTTCACTGCTTGTTGACGGTGTGCTCATGGAAAATGTGCCGGTTTCTCCGCTCGTTGAAAGCGGCGCAGTTTCGATTGTCTGTGTCGATCTTCTGGCCCGCCGTGTCTTCAAAAAGCCTGAACATATTATCGATCTTCTGCTGAATGCCTTTTACAGTACCATTTCCAACATGACGGCATTGCAGATAGATGTGGCCGATTTGTCTATTTTACCCGATCTTTCAAATTTCAGCCTGATCGATACCGCCCAGATTCCCGATATTATGGAGGCTGGCTATCGGGCAGCCCTTCCTGCGCTGAAAGCATGGGTGGAAAGAGAGAGATCCTTGTCCGGCTTGGTCGAGTTACAGTAATATGTTACTTTATTGGGAAGAATTACGTTGTCGTCGTTGCTGGTATGGTATCTGGTATAAGAACCCGGTTTTGAGGGTGAGTAGCTTTAGTTGTTTTTGTCGTTTTGTCACGGTTTAACAAAGGGAGGTATTATGCCACTGCGCAAATTAAGGGAGTTTCTTGACAGCCACGGCGTCAAGTATTTTGTCGTGAGCCACTCTCCGGCCTACACAGCTCAGGAGATAGCCGCTGCCGCTCATGTTCCGGGAAAGGAGTTGGCCAAAACCGTCATTGTCACTCTTGACGGAACAATGGCCATGGTTGTTTTGCCAGCTTCCCGTCAGCTCGATTTTAAGCTTTTACATGCACTGACCGGAGCGGGAAAGGTGGAGCTGGCCGGAGAGAGAGGATTTGCCGGACTATTTCCTGAATGCGAGATCGGTGCCATGCCCCCTTTCGGCAACCTCTATGGAATGGAGGTCTATGTATCGGAAGAGCTTGAAGATGATGATGAAATCGCCTTCAATGCCGGAGCCCATACAGAGCTGCTGCGGCTCTCTTATGAAAGTTACAAGAGGCTGGTTAAACCAAAAATAGCAAAACTCTCTTTGCCGGTTAAGTGATTGGCATGGGGGATGATGGATTTTTCCGGGGAAATGTTACCTTTGGTTCAGGCTTGTTGGCAAGCCGGAGGTTTTTTTCAGGATATCGTCAGCAAGGAAGCTGAATCACTATGGCCTTTATATTTTGTCTCTTATGAAGATTGCTTTATACTCGGGGACTTATGTCAGGGACAAGGACGGTGCCGTAAAATCCATTTATCAACTGGTCGCTTCATTCCGAAAAAACGGTCATGAGGTAGCAGTCTGGTCGCCTGATGTTTCAGTCGGTGATAATCACAACGGATTGAGTGTCCACCGGATGCCCTCTGTGCCGATTCCGCTTTATCCCGACTACAAACTCGGGTTCTTCACGGCTGAAACAGGTCGGCAGCTCGAGGCGTTTGCGCCCGATATTGTCCATATTTCAACACCTGATATTATCGGCCGGGCATTTCTTCTCCATGCAAGAAAAAAGGGTATTCCTGTGGCATCCGCATTTCACACCGATTTCCCCTCCTATTTCAGTTATTACCATCTTGGGTTTGCGGTCAAACATGCCTGGAAATATTTGACCTGGTTTTACAACAACTGCGATATTGTTCTGGCTCCGAATGAGAGTGTCCGGCTGAAACTGGCGGATTACGCTATCAGAAACATCGAAATCTGGTCAAGGGGGATTGATAAAGAGCTTTTTGATCCCTTCCGCCGTTCCGAAAAACTGCGTTCAGCATGGAATGCAACAGGTCGCAGCGTTATTGTGTATGCCGGACGTTTTGTGCTCTACAAGGATATTGAGGTTGTTATGAGGGTTTACGATCGTTTTATGCAGGGCGAGTATGCTGACCGGGTACGTTTTGTCATGATCGGTTCCGGGCCTGAAGAGGAGGCTATGCGGCGAAGAATGCCTGAAGCGGTCTTTACCGGCTATCTTACCGGCGAAGAGTTGCCCGAAGCCTACGCCTCTGGAGATATTTTTCTTTTTCCTTCAACAACTGAGGCATTCTGCAATGTTGCGCTCGAAGCCCTTGCATCAGGTCTTCCTGTTGTTGTTTCTGACGTTGGTGGATGCCGTGATATTGCTGACCGATCAACGGGTGGAGTTGTTGTGCATGAAGGCAGTGTTTGTGATTTTTATGCAAGATGTCTTGAATTGCTCGATAATTCTTCCACCTATCGAAAAATGAAAGCATCAGGACTTGCTTATGCGGAGACGCAGTCGTGGTCTTCAGTCAATGGCTTCGTGATTGAGCGGTATCAGGAGCTGGTTGATAAAGTTGTCAGTAATCAGCCGTCAGTAGTCAGTACTGATTGCTGACAACTGACAACTGATAACTGAAAACTGACAACTGAAAACTGACAACTGACAACTGATAACTGACAACTGATAACTGATTACTGTTATGAAAGCTGGCATGGTGGGGTTGGGAAAAATGGGTTTCAATATGGCGGAGCATCTGCTGGAGTGTGGCCATGACCTTGTGGTGTATGACCTTGCCGGGGAGGCTGTTGCTGCCCTGGCGCTCAAAGGGGCGGTTGCTGCCGGTTCACTGCCGGAGCTTGCCGGTATGCTCGATTCTCCCCGTCTGATCTGGTTGATGGTGCCAGCCGGTGCTCCGGTTGATAGTACCATTGAGCAGCTTCTTCCTCTTCTTGACAGGGGGGATATTGTGGTCGATGGCGGGAATTCGCAATACAAGGATTCCGAACGACGGGCGGCGCGCCTCCGTGAAGAGGGGATACATTTTCTTGACGCAGGCACAAGCGGCGGCCTTGAAGGGGCGCGGCATGGTGCATGTATCATGGTCGGTGGCGAAAAAGCGGCCTATGACCTTCTTGAACCATTGCTCTGTGACCTCTGTGTGGAAAAGGGGTACGGCTATATGGGCCGATCCGGTTCCGGCCATTTTGCCAAAATGGTGCATAACGGTATTGAATATGGCATGATGCAGGCAATCGGCGAAGGGTTCAATTTGCTTGATGCAAGTGGCTATGATTTTGATCTTGAAGCGCTCTCCCGGGTCTGGGCCCATGGCTCCGTGATCCGTGGATGGCTGATGGAGCTGATGGAGAGTGCACTGCAGAAGGATCCAAAGCTTGGGTATCTCAAAGGCTCAATTGCCGATTCCGGAGAGGGGCGCTGGACGCTCGAAGCCGCCCTTGAGCATGAGGTTTCAATTCCGGTGATTGCAGCCTCACTTTTCAGCCGTTACCGTTCACGCTCAGACGAAAATTTCTCTGACCGCGCTGTTGCAGCCTTGCGTCACGAGTTCGGAGGACACGCCTTTCTCGACAAATAATAACCCGGGCAACAAAACCATGCCGCTAAAGCCGGATAATTGTACCCTTGTCATTTTTGGTGCGCACAGCGACCTTGCCGCCCGCAAACTTTTTCCCTCACTCTATGAGCTTGCCCGTTGGGGTCATCTTCCCGATGAGTACCGCATTATTGGCGTCGGGCGAGCCCCGCTCTCTCACGACGAGTTTCGTGAAAAGGTGCACGAAAAAATGGCCGCTTTATTCCCTGAAAACACGCAGAATGAAGCCGCTTTTGCATCCTTTTCCGCCCGGCTCTTTTATGTGGGTGTAGATTTTGCCCGCAAAGAGGAGTATCACGCCTTGCATAAAGAGATTATGGATGGCGCACCCGGGTCGGCCTCCAGTCCTAATCTCCTTTTTTATCTTGCAACGTCTCCTGCCCTTGCGCCGCTTATTGTCGGCAACCTCGACCATGCAGGGCTTGGCGAAAAAGATGGCTTATCGGGGAGCTGGCGGAAAATTATTGTGGAGAAACCCTACGGCAGTGACCTGCAGACGGCGCGTGAGCTCAACAGGGTTATCGGAAATGTTTTCCATGAAGAGCGGATTTTTCGAATCGATCACTACCTTGGCAAGGAGACGGTTCAGAACATCATGGTTTTCCGCTTTTCAAACGGAATTTTTGAGCCCTTGTGGAACCGCCACAATATTGACAATGTCGCCATTACCATTGCCGAAGAGTTCGGGATTCGTGATCGGGGTGTTTTTTACGAAGAGGCTGGCCTGCTGCGCGATATCATGCAGAACCACGCGCTTCAGCTTCTTGCATCGGTTGCCATGGAGCCACCAGTCAATTTTTCAGCCGATGCGGTGCGCGACGAAAAAGCGAAGCTTCTTCGCTCAATTCGTCCCATTACGCCCCATAGTGTGAATGGAGCGGTTGTTCTTGGCCAGTATGAGGGATACCGTGCTGAAAAAAACGTTGCGCCAAACTCAACGGTTGAAACTTTTGCGGCAATAAAATTTTTTGTTGATAACTGGCGATGGAAGGATGTGCCCTTTTTTGTCAAGGCGGGAAAGAATCTGGCCGAAACGGTGACCGAAATTGTAATTACCTTCAAGTGCCCTCCCCAGAACTATTTCGGCACAGCCGAGAGCTGTTGCTATACCGCCAACCAGGTCATTCTTCGCATCCAGCCGGAAGAGACCATCGCCATAAAGTTCGGGGCAAAGCGTCCGGGTGAAGCGCTCATTACCGATCCTGTCTTTATGAAATTCGATTACAAGACCTCATTTACCGAGGCTGGTGTGACCCCCTATCACCGATTGCTGCTTGATGCCATGACGGGTGATCAGATGAACTTTATCCGCCAGGACAGTGTCGAATACTCATGGGCTATTATTGATGCCATCAGGGTGGCTTTTGGCGCTCAAATTCCGGACTTTTATCCCGTTCATTCATGGGGCCCGGAGTCGGTGCATGGCATCTATGGTTGAGCGGCAAACCAGAAGAGTCCGCCATTTTCGGGTTGAACAAGGCTGGCAGGCACGCTCTTCTCCTCTTCCAGAAATATTTTTTTTGCCAGCTCGCATTTTTCGCGGCCAGTGGTAAAAAAAAGCACGTTCCGGGCATGGTTGATGACTGGCAACGTGAGAGTCAGCCGCATTCCCGGTGGCTTTGCCTGTGGCGCATTGACCGCAATCACCCATCGTTGTTGCTCTTGAAGCGCTTTGGCGTTATCGCTGAACAGTGATGCGGTATGGCCATCATCGCCGAGGCCGAGCAGAATCAAGTCAAAGAGCGGATAACCTTGCGGCGACAAACTCCCTTGGGTTGAGAAAAACGTGCGGATGCTCGACTCATAGCTTCTGGCGGCCTCTTCTGTATCCTCCTTTTCGGCGGCCATTCTGAACACGTGATCATCAGCAATGCCGGAGTGTGGCAGTAATGTATGTATTGCCATCCGGTAATTGCTGTCAGGATGGTCGGGCGGGACGCACCGCTCGTCTCCCTGGAACAGCATTATGTTCGGCGGCAGAAAGTGAAGGGTCTGCTTGCATCCCGGGTTGCTGCCGGGCACCGTAAACCCGTAGTGCTCAAGGCTCTCTGTTGTAATCCCCTGCGCAAGTTTTTTGTAGAGGATTGTTGGAGAGTTGCCGCCAGCAAGCACCAGTGAAAATTGTCCGTGATCGGCTGCGGCACGGTGCGCTTCGTTAATAATCAGCGCCGCAGCATGCTCAGTTATAGCTCTCTGCCTGCCGCTGTAAAAGAATGTTCGACTTCTATTCATCCTGGTGATGGTTCAATTTCTGAGAGAAAAGTTGCCGCGAAGTTGACCGGAAAATGGCAAGCAGGCATTGTTCTCTTTGAATGGAATTATGTATGGTCATCTCACAGGCAACAGAAAGTATTCTAAAAGTTGTTTCAGGTGAAGGCTCTCTTGTTGCGGTTACTTTTTTTATGGCAATTCCGATTATTATTGGTGAATATAGATCTCTTTTGTAAATTTGCGATATAATTTCAGCATGGCGTGTTGCTTTGGTTTGTTCGGGTTTGCAGGGATCTCTTGCTTCTTCTTGCAGGCGGTTGTCGTTTTGGTTTAAACAAATAACTAAACAAAAAGAGTCGTATGGATACAAGCAGTTTTTTTGGCAAGCTTTTTGACTTTTCATTCAAGGAGTTTATTACCCTGCAAATCATAAAGTATCTTTATGTGGCCGGAATAATTTTTTCGGCTGTTACCTCTCTTGGTTTTCTTATCGGGGGGTTTTCTTCTTTAAAATACAATGTTGGAACGGGGCTTTTAACCATTCTTTTTTCACCAGTTCTGTTCATTCTTTTGACACTCTCTGCAAGGCTTGCGCTCGAAGCTCTTGTGGCAACATTCCGTATTGCAGAGAATACAACCAAGCTGGTTGAGCAGGGCGAGCACAAGTAACCGCATATTTTAGTGAACTTCTTTCAATAACCGATATCCTGCTGCTTGCGGTGGGGATCTTCACCTTAAACGTATAGACTTATGTCAGAAAATAATTTCAATGAGGAAAACAGGGGTTCTGGGCAAAAGTCTCAGGCAACGTCAGATTTGAAGGGAATTTTGTTGCAGCTCGAAGGAATTCTTGATGAGTATATGGTGCAGAAAGCCCCATTTGCCTTGCCGCAAGAGGTCAAGGAGTTTCTTGCGAAGGTTTCGCCATATCTGATTATTGTTTTTGCGGTTATGGCGTTGCCAGTTATTCTGGCAGCTCTGGGTCTTACTGCCATTCTTTCTCCATTTGCGATGATGGGAGGGTATAGTTACGGATTTGCCTGGGGCTATGGTACAATTGTCGGACTTGCCGTTTCAATTGTTACCGTTATAATGGAGATTATGGCCGTGCCAGGATTATTCCAGCGTACCCAGGGTGCCTGGAGATTGCTTTTTTATGCAAGCATTGTCAGTTTGATTGGAAGTGTTCTTTCTCTCACTGGCATTGTCAGTGGAATTATCGGAGCCGTTATTGGTTGGTACATTTTGTTCCAGCTCAAAGAGTTGTACAAGAATTAACCACAAAACCCCGTAAGGGTACGCCATGGCGTGCCCTTTTCACGGCGAGTCCCTTCACCACCCCACAGTAATTGATTCCGTAATACAATAAATAATATGGCGTTACGGAAGAATATCTAATAGTAATGAAAAACATATCAATGAAAACGAAGCTGATTTTTTGCAGTGTATGGTTGCTGGTCACCGTGTCGTTTTTTTCTCTGACGGCTCATGCTGAAGAGAGTCAGGTGGTGGTATCAGCGTCAGGAAAGGTGTCGGTAAAGCCTGATATGGCGGAGTTCGTTGTTGTACTGCAGTCGAATGCAAAAAGTGCGGAGAGGGCTGCTGCCGAGACTGCCGAAAAGTATCGCCGTGTGCAGGCTGCACTCCGGCTGGCGACGGTACCTCTCGAAGATGCCCCAACGGCCAGTTACACGGTCTCACCAAACTGGGAGTGGGATCAGTTGCAGGGGAAGAGCCTGTTGAAGGGTTACACTGCGCGCCACGCCCTTATGGTGAAGGTGCGCTCGCTGGGGTTAATTGGCCGGGCAATTGATGCCGCTGTCCAGGCCGGAGTTGATGAGGTGCAGAGTATTACCTTTTCATCGAGCCGTTATGAAGAGCTTCGTCAGGAGGCGCTTGCCGCTGCCGTTGGCAATGCACGAAGGGATGCTGCGGTTATGGCCCGTGCGGCGGGTGGACGTCTTGGCCAGTTGATTGAGGTTGGCGTCAGTCAGCCACCGTACGCTGGCAGACCAGTCATGGAGATGATGGCATTGAAGGCGGCTCCAGCGCAAACTGAAATAGCACCTTCCGAGCAGGACGTTGTGGTTACGGTGACTTCACGCTGGCGCTTTATTGCTTCGCCCGCCGTCAGGTAGTTCGTTCAAAGGAATTTTCAAGTCCAAAGAGTTCCGGGAGTGGTATCCCAACGCTGCATCGTACCACCAAAAGGAGCTTGATGAAGATCATTCCATCTTTTCCCTGTCAGGCTTTTCTGCAAAAGAGCTGAAGTTCCGGTGCAGTTTCAGCCACCATCGGTGATTCTTTCAGGAAGGGCCGAAATTTCGGCACGAAGTCACTCGATTTGACCATTACAAAAAAAATTTTATCTTTGTTGGCTCTCTTATGATTATGATCGCCATTCCTCTGCACGAGGATGACATGGCGTAGTGTTTTTATTCTTATGTAATTTGTCGGCTGAACGTTCAGCGCGTGAGCCGATGTAACTTGACTGAAGTTGCTTATGACTCGATTGATGATGGTATTTGTTCTGTGCTTTGTGTTGGTCTTTCCAGTACAGGGACAGTCGCTTTCTTTTAATGTAAATCCTTTTAAAAAAAACAGTTCTGTATTTTCCAGATTTCCTGAACTCAGTGGCAGGATAAGTTCCAGTGTTCTCACGATGGCTATAGAGGGGTATCGCCTCCTCAAAGAGCAGGGCAAGGTAAGTCGTGACGGGGTTTTGACGGTTATTGATTTCAACAGACCTTCTGTTGATGAGCGCCTGTTTGTTATTGACGTCAACCGGGGCCAGTTGCTTTATTCAGCGCTTGTTGCGCATGGCAGTGGCAGTGGTGAAAATTATGCCGACAGTTTTTCCAATGTTCCGGGCTCCCGTCAGAGCAGTCTTGGTTTTTATACAACCGGCGAAACCTACGATGGCAAAAATGGCTATTCGCTCAAGCTTCAGGGTATGGAGAGGGGGATTAACGATAATGCCGAATCAAGAAGCATTGTTATTCATGGAGCGAACTATGTCTCTTATGATTTTATCAAAAGGTATGGACGTCTCGGCAGAAGTGAAGGGTGCCCGGCGCTCTCTTTTGATTGCTTTCAGCAGGTTATTGATCTTATCAAGGGGGGGAGTTGCCTCTTTATTTACCACGATGGCCAGGAATACGCCGCTAAATCAACTCTTTTTGTTCCTGATCTTGCCCGGAACAAGCCTGTTTCTGGCAAGTTTTCATAACCTGTGGGGTGACCTATGATTGGAATTCTTCTGCTTTGGCTTGCCTTCAGTCCGGTACAACCTGTTTCGGTAAAACCCGTAGCCAGCCAGATGGAACCGCTTCAGCCGCAGAGTGCACCTCCAGCGGGTATAATACCCCTGAAGATTCACGATCGTTTTGACTGGCTGATTCAGCAGAAAAGCCCCGAAGGTGGCACTGCAAGGGCTCTTTTCAATATCCGGCTTGAGCGGTTCTACGCAGCGAGGGGGTTTCAGCCAGTATGGACAACGCCCTCGATGGTGGCCGAACTGGTGAATGCGGTTGAGGAATCTCTTGATGATGGTTTTGATCCAGCCGACTATCACCTCAGTGAAATCAAAAACTTTTATGGCAAGCCGCCCGCAACTCCTCAGCAGATGGCTTGTTACGACATCCTCCTGACCGAATCCTTTTTTACCCTTGCAAGTCATCTCCGTTATGGAAAGGTTGATCCCGAAACCCTTGATATTCACTGGGATTTGCGTCAAGACAGGGGCCGCACCGCTCTCGACTATAAACTCAACCGAGCCATTGCCTCCCAACAGATTGCTGCAGCCATGAAAGAGCTTCGATTGCAGCACCCGGCTTATGATCAGCTCAAAAAAGGGCTTGCACGCTATCGCACCATTGCGCGTGAAGGCGGTTGGCCGATTGTGGCGGAGGGTCCCAAGTTGCAGGAGGGGGCAAGAGAGAGCCGTGTTGTTCGGCTGCGTCAGCGTCTCAAGGTGTCGGGTGATATTTCAGTCTTGAGTGCGGATACCTCAATGGTCTACGACCGAGAGATGGTTGACGGCGTCAAACGCTTTCAGAAGCGGAACGGTATGGAGGCTGATGGTGTGGTTGGAGCGGCTACCCTCCGTATTATGAATGTTCCTGTGGCGCGTCGTATTGATGAGATTCGCCTCAACCTTGAACGGTGCCGATGGTTTTTAGGTGACCTTGAACCGACCTGCATTTTAGTCAATGTTGCCGATTTTACCCTGCGTTATGTCGAAAATGGTCGCAACCGGTGGAGTACAAAGGTTATTGTTGGTAAACCCGGCCGGGAAACCCCGCTGTTCAAGGCTGACATGCAGTATGTTATCCTCAATCCCCAATGGGTTATTCCGCCAACCATTCTTGCCAAAGATGCCCTTCCCGCTCTTCGCAAAAGCAGCTCTTATCTTTACCATAAACATCTGAAGATTATTGCCTTGAACGGCAGTGTCGTTGATCCTGCATCGGTCAACTGGTCACAGTATTCTGCGGCGAACTTTCCTTACCGCCTTCAGCAGAGTGCCGGAGATCAGGGTGCACTGGGGAGAGTCAAGTTTATGCTGCCGAACCCCTATATTGTATACCTGCACGATACGCCAGGCAAGGAACTTTTTAACGAGAGCACAAGAACGTTCAGCTCAGGGTGCGTCAGAGTTCAAAACCCTGTGGATCTTGCTGCTTTGGTGTTGCAGGACAGCATCAGTTGGAGCAAAGAGAAGATTCTTGCGGCAATCAAGGGGGGGAAAACAAGAATGGTATTTTTGCCCAGGCGGATTCCGGTCTACCTTCTTTACCTGACTGCCATGGATGAAGGTGGCGACCTTCGCTTCCATGAAGATGTCTACAATCGTGATGACCAGGTATTGAAGGCGCTCAACACACCTCTCCCGCAATACAAAACAGAAAACTGTGGACTGTAAACAAAAAAAGCACCCTGTGCGAAACGCATAAGGTGCTTTTTCAAAAAAACAAGCAACTTACTTTTTAGGAGCAAGAGCTGATGTGACGTTCTGGAAAACCTGTCCGACGGTGTTCAGAACGTTGCCAATAAGGTCAGAAGAGATTTTGACAGCGCTTCCTACCAGGTCGGTAGAGGTCTTGACAAGAGGCTCAATAACCTGGCCTGCGGCCTTGATTCCGAGGCTGATTAAGTCAACCTGCTGCTGAGCAAGTGTGCCGACAGTTTTCAAAAGATTGTTGAGCGCAACTGAGAAATCATTGATTGGTTCGTTTGCCATGGTATTTGTTATTTATTGGTTTATTGAAGTGTACGTTAGAGAAAAATTGTATTCCTCAAAATACAAAGTATTCTTTCAATTCAAGCAATAAATCAGAAAAATCCCCATTTTTCGGTAACTGTTGTCGCCCTTTTTTCCTTACGGGTTATGAGTTCAACCGCATTTTTTTTCTGGTGCAGGGATGTTGCGTGTGATTGAAAATGGAAGATAATCGGGGTACTGCACCAGAGTGCTGTGAATCGTTCAGTGCTGTGTAAAAATTTGACAATCCGCAGTGATATGTGTACGTTGAATCGTAAAAACCTCTCTTAACACAACACTATCGACTCCAATGAAATTAACTTTGAAAAGCACAACAGCTCTTTTGCTCCTCTCAACTCTGGCGTTGCTTCCTGGCTGCTCAAAAAAAACAGATTCAGTAAAACCTGGAACTTCGGCGGAATCCTCCTCCACCTCAACTCCCGGGCGCTACGAGTTGCAGTCGGGTATCGTTACCTATGAGCCAATGGTGATTATGGGGATAAAGAGCGTCACAACCCTTTACTTCGATGATTACGGGCGCAGGGAGGCAAGAGAGAGCGTAACGGATTCGAATATGATGGGTATGAAATCGCATGAAAAACGGGTGGATATCACCGATGGCAATTTTATGATCTCTTACGAAGCTGAAAAAATTGTCAATGGCAAGGATGAGACCAGCAAGGTAGCGACAAAAACAGACATCAGAAAGATCAAGGAGATGGCCATGAAGATGGGTGCGGAGATTGGCGAACAAATGAAAAAGGATTTCGACTATCGTGAAGAGGGTTCGGAAGTTATTGCAGGTGTTACAGGTACAAAATATTCTGTCTCGCTCAACAAGGAGAACAAAGAGCAGAGGGTTTACGGTGTGCTCTACAAAAAAATTGCCCTCAAGACCCAGATGGGTGCCATAACGGTCAAGGCTGCCAGAATTGAGGAAAACGCCGTAGTTCCTGCTTCAAAATTTGAGGTGCCTGCAGGTTATACCATTAAAGAGGTCGATCTGGAAAAGGAGATGGGAAGCCAACGCAGAGGAGGCAAGGAATAAAAAAGCAGAAAGGGTGGATGGGGGTGAATTCATTCAGGGGGAGTATAGAATTTTGTTCATTTTTTTTACGGCTTAATTTTTGTTTTAGATAATAAATACAAATAGTATATTTGGATCGTGAGTAAAAATGAGTCGTCCAGCCATGGAAACACCGGAGGTGAAGGCTGAATGGAGACTTTTTGGTCTATAAAGAAAAAAAATGGAGAATCATTATGTCAATGAGAAAAGCAGTTGGACTGGCCGCTATTGCTCTTATGCTTTGCGCGGGCACAGCATCAGCAGAAGGCCGTAATGTTGGTAAGCTCAGTATTGGTTATCAGCGTGTGGATGCTGGTGAGAGCGGATGGGAGGATGGAATCAGCAGCCGTTACTGGGTGAATGACAATGTTGGTATCGAGGGCAATATTTTCTATAACGCATGGAGTTACAAGTATAACGATAATGCTGAAGTGTACGATAACTCCACGCTTACTGGAACGGTAAAGGTTATGTATGCCCCTGTTGTCAAGGAGAACAGCCGCTTCTATGTCGGTCTTGAGGGTGGCCTTGGGAACTACGATTATAAGGATAAGCTCTCTCCTGAGAATGACTATACCAACACTTTCTGGGGTGTGAAACCACTCATTGGTGTTGAGTATAACTTCCCGGGAATCTCTGAACTTGGTCTCAACTTTGAAGTTGGCTATCTTTTCTCCAGCGCCAAGGACGATCCAACGGATGATCATGATATTTATGACAACTCCGGTGTTCGTGTAGGTCTTGGAGCCCATTACTACTTCTGATTTCAGTAGTTTTGTTTGTTTTTTTTGCTGAGGGAGGTTTTACAGCCTTTGTCGTCAGCAGTGAAGCCCTGTGTTAGCGCAGGGCTTTTTTTATTTCTGATACATTGTGAGGAGATGTTCTAAAGTCGCCCCGAGGTGAAAAAAGAGTTCACCTGATTTCAGCTTTCATGAGTTATGTTCAAGGTTTGGAAACGAAGTTGAAACCATAGGAAATGAATGTGCTCAATGAATGCGCCCTGCTTGACGAAGTGCTCGAAGAGTATCGTCAACCACTCGGCCCCGATTACAACGCCTACCGCAACCACTGTATGCGTGTGTTTAATTTCTGCCTGGCACTTGCTGGCGATAAAGCGGTAGCGGCAGAGAATAAAATTGCCATTGCCGCCGTTTTTCATGATCTCGGCATCTGGACGGAAAAAACGTTTGACTACCTTCCCTTCTCCCAACTGCTGGCACAGCGTTATCTGGAAAAAAATTTTAAAGCTTCGTGGTGCAAGGAGATAGATGCCATGATTGGTGAGCACCACAAGCTTACCCGCTATCGGGCAAATCCCCAGTGGCTGGTTGAAGTGTTCAGAAAGGCCGACAGGATAGATCTTTCGGGCGGTTTGTTGCGCTACCGTTTGAAGGATGATTTTGTTTCAGATGTGCTTGATGCCTTTCCAAATGCCGGGTTTCATGCCTTGCTTGCCCAGCTCATGCTCAAACGGCTGAAAAGCCATCCGCTCAGTCCCTTGCCAATGGTGAAGTGGTAGTTTTTTTGCACTGTTGCCATGAAAAACCCGGAGCAGCGTGTACGGTATCGTACCAATTGCTCCGGGTTGAAAGGCGGTTAATGCCGGAAAGTCACTTTATACAGGATCGTAATTCAGTACCGGTGCAAGCCATTTTTCCGCATCCTTAACCTCCATCCCTTTGCGTCCGGCGTACTCTTCAACCTGGTCACGTCCGATTTTGCCAAGCATAAAGTATTTTGCCTGCGGGTGGGCCAGGTAGAGACCGCAGACTGAGGCCGCCGGTTTCATGGCAAATGTTTCGGTCAGCGTGATACCGGTGTTGGTTTCCGCATTCAGCAGGGTAAAAAGCTCCGCTTTCTCCGTATGATCGGGGCAGGAGGGATAGCCGGGAGCTGGGCGAATCCCCTGGTACTTCTCTGCAAGCAGCTCGTTGATACAGAGTGGTTCGCATGGAGGAAGGGGATGGCAGGCACAACCGGGCCTCTTTTCGGCAGTTTCATAGCCCCACAGCTCCTTGCGCACACGCTCGTGCAACATCTCGGCAAAGGCTTCGGCCAAACGGTCGGCCAGTGCCTGCGTCATAATGCGGCGGTAATCGTCCTGCTGGTCGCTGAACTCCTTGAGCAATTTCTCAATGCCGAGCCCGGCGGTGACGGCAAAGCCTCCAATAAAGTCAACCAGCCCCGAACTGACGGGAGCAATAAAGTCGGCCAAAGCGAGATTGGGTTCACTGGCACTCTTCTCCTGCTGCTGGCGGAGGGTGTGCAGGGTGGTGAGAATAGTTGTGCGGCTCTCGTCGGTGTAGACTTCAATATCATCCCCCAAGCTGTTAGCCGGAAAGAGCCCCGCAACACCTTTCAGGATTGGCAGTTGCTCATGCTCAATCCGGTCAAGCAGGCTGTTGGCGTCGTTGAAGAGCTTTGTTGCTTCCACTCCATACTTCGCATCATCAAGAATCTGCGGGTAACGGCCATGCAGCTCCCATGCCATGAAAAAGGGAGTCCAGTCGATATAGGGGCGCAGTTCCGGGGCTGTAACCTCTTCAAAGAGGGTAATGCCCGGTTTCAGCGGCTTGTAGATGACGGTCGGAAGCGCAGGACGATTGTTACGTGCCTCCTGGAGCGACAGGTACTTGATGGCGGAGGTGCGTGACGCATGGCTTTCGCGCAGTCCGGCCTGCTCCATGTTGAGCTGGGCAATGTAAGCGGGGCTGAGCGCCCCATTGAGCAGGCTGTTGACCACCGGCACGCTCCGGGAGGCATCGAGCACCTGAACAACCGGGCCTGAATAGACCGGCGCAATTTTTACGGCAGTGTGCATTCTTGAGGTGGTGGCCCCCCCGATGAGGAGCGGGATTTTCATGCCAAGCCGCTCCATCTCGCTGGCAACATGCACCATTTCGTCGAGCGAAGGGGTGATGAGGCCGCTCAGGCCAAGCAGGTCAGCTTTTTCGCGCTCAACGGCTTCAAGAATCTTGTCGCACGGCATCATGACGCCGATATCGACCACATCGTAGTTGTTGCAGGCAAGCACAACAGCGACAATATTCTTGCCGATATCGTGCACATCCCCCTTGACCGTTGCCAGCAGCACCTTGGCCGCCGCACGGGTATCCTTGTTCAGCGCCTTCTCCGCTTCGATGTACGGCAGCAGCACGGCAACCGAGCGTTTCATCACACGGGCACTTTTGACTACCTGCGGCAAGAACATCTTCCCTTCGGCAAAGAGGTCACCAATGGCGTTCATCCCGTTCATCAGCGGCCCCTCAATCACCTGGAGCGGGCTTGGATAGAGCAGGCGTGCCTCTTCGGTATCCTCCTCAATATGCTCCACAATCCCTTTGATCAGTGCGTGGCGCAGCCGCTCCTCAACCGGCAGGCTTCTCCATTCAGCCGCCTTGGCCTCAGTTTTTTCACCGCCATTTTGAATAGTTTCAGCAAAGCTGACGAGGCGCTCAGTCGCATCCAGACGACGGTTGAGCAGCACATCCTCAACCCGCACCAGAAGCTCAGGCTCAATATCCTCATAGATGGCAAGCTGGCCTGCGTTCACAATACCCATGTCGAGCCCGGCTTGAATGGCGTGATAGAGGAAGGCGGCGTGCATCGCCTCACGAACCGTTTCGTTGCCACGGAACGAGAAGGAGACATTGCTGATACCGCCGGAGACCTTTGCATAAGGGAGGTTCTCCTTTATCCACACAACAGTTTGGATAAAATCGACCGCATAGTTGTTGTGCTCTTCAATACCGGTGGCAACCGTCAGCACATTGGGATCAAAAATAATATCCTCCGCAGGGAAGCCCACCTGTTGTGTCAGAATGTCGTAAGCGCGTTTGCAGATTTCAATGCGGCGCCAGAAACTGTCGGCCTGTCCTGCTTCGTCGAAAGCCATTACCACGGCGGCCGCACCGTACTGCAACACCTTGCGTGCCCTCTCGCGGAAAAGCTCCTCACCCTCCTTGAGGCTGATGGAGTTGACAATACTTTTGCCCTGAACGCAGCGCAGGCCGCTCTCAATGACCGACCATTTCGAGCTGTCGATCATCACCGGTACGCGTGAAATTTCCGGCTCGGAGCCAATCAGGTTGAGAAACTCCTTCATTACCGCTTCAGAGTCAAGCATACCCTCATCCACATTGACATCAATCACCTGCGCACCACTCTCCACCTGCTGGCGGGCAATCGAGAGCGCCTCGTCGTAGTTTCCCTGCTTGATAAGGCGGGCGAATTTTTTTGATCCGGTCACATTGGTGCGCTCACCCACATTGATAAAGCCGGTTGTGCGGTTGACCAGAAGCGGCTCAAGGCCGGAGAGCTGTAACTCATGCTTTTTCAGAGGGCGCTGGCGCGGCTTGATATGTTTGACCGCCTCGGCAATCGCCTTGATATGGCCCGGAGTGGTGCCGCAGCAGCCACCCACAATATTGACAAAACCTGAGGTGGCAAAATCGGCAATCTGCTCGGCCATATAGGCGGGGGAGTCGTCATACTCACCGAACTCATTCGGCAGCCCCGCATTGGGATAGACGCTCACATAGCTCTCGGCAATTCCAGCCATAGCCTGAATGAACGGACGCATCTGTTTTGAACCAAGGGCACAATTGAGCCCGATCGAGAGCAGGTCGGGCGTATGGGCGATGGAGATCCAGAACGCCTCCGTTGTCTGGCCGGAGAGGGTTCGCCCGCTGGCATCCACAACCGTTCCGGAGACCATCACCGGTACGCGCACGCCGGTACGGTTAAAAAACTCTTCAATTGAAAAAAGGGCCGCCTTGCAGTTCAGCGTATCAAAGACCGTCTCAACAAGCAGCAAGTCAACGCCACCCTCCATAAGCCCCTCAAGTTGCAGGGTGTAATTCTCAACCACCTCCTCGAAAGTGACCGCCCGGAAGCCGGGATTGTTCACATCCGGCGAGAGCGAGAGCGTTTTGTTGGTCGGGCCGATGGAGCCTGCAACAAAGCGGGGTTTATCAGGAGTGCGTGCGGTATACTCATCCGCCGCTTTTCGCGCAAGGCGGGCCGCCTCAACATTCAGCTCCTTCACCAGCTCAGAGGCATTGTAGTCAGCCTGCGAAATCGGGTTGGCATTGAAGGTGTTGGTTTCGATAATGTCGGAACCAGCTTCAAGAAAGTCGCAATGGAGTGCATAAATAATATCCGGGCGGGTCAGTACAAGAATATCGTTGTTCCCGATAAGCGGATGCGAGTGGTCGGCAAACCGTGTGCCCCGATAATCAGCTTCCTGTAATTTATGGCGCTGAATCATGGTGCCCATCGCACCATCAAGCACAAGAATGCGCTCTTTGAGCAGTTCGAGTAGTGTGTCCTTCATTCGATGTTTTTTCGAGTTAAAGCGTGGCGGTGGTTAAAAAAAGAGAATATACAGCTTAGGCCCGGATGATTACTCTTTTTCAGCAGCGTGAGGCACCCTCTTTTCAAGCCAGGAGCACATCAGCTCAATGCCATCGTCAGAAATCTGGTGCGCTATCGGGTATTGGCGCCAGGTGAAATCCTCAACATGTTCCTCCAGCCACGCTTTTGCTGCAAGCCCCTTTGCAATCGGCAGTACCTCGTCAAAGCTGCCATGCATCACCAAAAAGGGGAGCTTGCGCAGTGCAGCTTTCAGGGCTTCCGGCGGCATGGTTTTATCGGGCAACTGCCCCGAACAGGCAATGACGCCATGCAGCAGCTCCGGAGCAAGAAAAGCCATCAAATAGCTCATCACCGTTCCTTGGCTGAAGCCCATCAAAAACACCTTGTTGCCCAGAGGCTGGTACTCGGCAATAATTTCTTTTATAAAACCGATCAACTGTTCAGCCGCCCGTTGTGCTTCACCATGATCCACCCTGATTCCGGTCGGGGTAAACTCAAGAGGGAACCAGGCAAACATGCCAAAATCCATCTCCTGCGGTGCCCGTGCACTGATGTAGCGGAACTCCGGCCTCAGAGAGGGAGCAAGCTGCATCAAATCCTTTTCGTTGCTGCCATAACCGTGCAGCATTATTATAAGTGGAGCGTTTTCCGCTTTTTGCGGAGCAAGTTCAAGATAGGTCAGCGAAAGATGGCGTCGTTGCAGCATAATACAAAACAATGGTTACCGTTTGGATGGGTGAATAACTTCCGAAATAAAGCCGCCGCCGAGCACTTCGCGGTCGCGGTAAAAGACCGCTGCCTGCCCTCTTGCCACAGCACTTTTTGGTGAAGAGAATGAGACTTTTGCCGTCCCCGCGCCAAGAGGCTCAAGCGTGCAGGGAGTCTCGCGATCACGATAGCGGATTTTCGCCGTGGCCTCAATTGCGCCTCCTGGCTCCTCAATGCCGATCCAGTTGATTCCTGAAGCAACCAGCGACCGGCACTCAAGGGATGACTTTTTGCCAACCTCAATCCGGTTATTCTCCTTGTCGAGCGCCGTGACATAGAGCGGCTCTTTGGCCGAAACACCGAGCCCCCGGCGCTGGCCGATGGTATAAAAGGGATAGCCGTGGTGCTTGCCAATCACCTTGCCCGATTCATCCACAATATCGCCTTCCGCCACCCGTTCGGCCAAACCGGTAATCGCACCCGCAAGGTAACTGCAATAATCGTCCTGCGGCACAAAGCAGATCTCCTGGCTCTCCTTCTTTTCAGCCGCCCTGACACCAAACGAGCGAGCCAGCTCACGAACCTCCGGTTTGGTCAGCTCCCCCAGTGGAAAGAGGGTTTTTGCCAAATCGCTTTGGGTAAGCATCCAGAGAAAATAACTCTGATCCTTTTCCGCATCAGCCCCCTTATAGAGCCGGTACCTCCCGTCACTGAAAGCCGTCGCCGCAAAGTGGCCCGTAGCAACAAAATCAGCCTCAATCAGCTTCAGCCCCTCAAAGAGGCCAAACCACTTGATCTTCTTGTTGCAGACCATGCAGGGGTTGGGCGTTCTGCCACCAAGATACTCCTCATGAAAATAGCCAATCACATCATTTCTGAACTTCTGGCTCAGGTTCAGGGTAAAAACGGGAATCTGAAAATCGGGATGGTCACTGATCACAAGCGGCGACGGCTTCAGCGACGTGCTCTCATCAAGAGAGTCGAGCACCCGGATATTCAACCCTGTCACCGCGTAGCCCTTTTGGGCAAGCAGACATGCCGAAACGGCAGAATCAACCCCGCCCGAGATACCAACAACAACTTTTTTCTTTGCGCTCATAGGTTACATTAAATTATAATAATACAGGCTCTTCATGTCGTCGATCGGCGTTCCGGCGACGGGATCGCAGATGAATTGAAGGCTACGAGTTTTTGCCAGTTGATAGCACCACTGTCGTCGCAATACTCGCTCCCGAATTGAAAGGTGAATTTATTGAGCATCCGGCCATAGGAGTCCTGAAACTCCTCGTTTTTTTCCTGTGCCTTGTGACCCAGCGGGTCGATAAGCTCGGTGTAGAGATGTGGGTCTGAAGAGATAAACTCCCAAAAGGTCTGGCCACAATACTTGAAATAGTCACCCTGATCCGAAGTGGTGGTTCTTCCGTAACAGCAGCCATTAACCGCAACAACCTGAAGCTTTGAGTTACTCGTGCGCAACGTCTTTGCCGCAGTCTTGAAGTCAGACTTCATTTTGGCAATTTGGCTGCTGTTCCCCCAATTCGGCCCCGACTTGATATTGACGATAAAGCGCTTCCCCTCCTTGTCAAATTCAAGGTCAATGCCCGCAATGCCCGATTTCCATCCGCCGTACACTTTTTCATTGATAAAAATGGCCAGCCCTTCCAGCCAGTCACCAAAAACAGTCTCCTCGTTTGACGAGATGTGGGCATCAAGAAGATCCCTGACAATCTTGCCGATATTCTGAGCCCGTTTTAAGCTGAAGAGGTAGAAGTTTTGCTGTTCCAGCATTTCAGAGAAATTAAACGTATCAAGAACTTCAATTTTTTTCTGATACAAAGTGCCGATGTTCTCTTTAACGTAGGCCGATACGTCGTTCAGGTCAAGTGGTTTCATTCTCCTCCTTTTGTTTCAGCTCAGTTTTTCCCGTTGTAGAGTACTTTGGCACAATTTCAATGCCAACGAGGTTTCGCCTCACTCTCCTGGCTACTGCAACGATCGTGTGTGCAGTCGGCAAGATTCTCTATGTGTTCGCGTTCAAAAGCATCAGATGTTCATGTATCGCAGTGGGTGTGTCGCCATTCGCTACCGCAGTTGCCCGAAACTTACATTTTTTTTTGATGTATCCGGTAATCCAGTTTTCCGAACCCCTGCTCACTCAATAAGGTCACCGATGCTCTACCTGGCCCGGGAACGCCGAGCTACAGCTCGGCCAGACAATCGCTTTATTTTTTTCGAAAACTCAACCCTTGCCAAGGCAGTTTGGTTTTGCTCTTGATGCGGCTTATGTTGGGCGGATGCAGGGGAAGGTTCAGAAGCTCCTTACGTTGAAGGAGGGGCGTTCTGATGAGACAAAGATCAAGGGAACGCTTGCGCCGTTCAGGTTGAGGGCTCCGCGTGAGTTGATGGAGGTTGGTTATGAGTGCGGGTTTGGTGAAAAAAATTCAATGGGTTTTGTTATGGTGAAGGTTGAACAGGGTCTGTAGTGGCGTCAGCGTGTACAATAAAGGATAGAGAACGCTCTCTTGGTGTTGTTATCACCGGTGGAAGCAAAGGGTTGGGCTACGCTCTGGCGTCAGGGTTTCTTGCTGCGGGTGACCGTGTTGTGCTCTGCGGCAGAAATCGGCAGGGTGTAGAGGATGCGTTGCACTCCCTCAGGCTTGCTGTGCCGGGAGGGGCGGTGTATGGCATCGCCTGCGACGTGGGCGAGCGTTCCGCTGGAACATTGCTTGCCGATTTTGCGGTTTCGCGGCTTGGAAGGGTGGATCGCTGGATTAACAATGCAGGGACGGCGGGGCTCTTGAAGCGACCGTTGTGGGAGCTGGACGGGGAAGATATTCGCGAAACATGCTCGACCAACCTTTCGGGCACCATTGTTATGTGTGCTGAGGCTGTCAGGGTGATGCAGCGCCAGCCCTCGACAAAAAAACCGTGCTATCATATTTTTAACATGGGCTTTTCCCCGGTGGGGGCGGCTTTGTCGCGTTCAGCGGTGCCCCACAAGGCGTCGAAACGGGGGGTGGCTGAAGTGACCCACTTTCTTTCGGGGGAGTTAAAGGCGGCAGGGGTAACGAGTATTGGAGTTCATGAGTTGAGTCCGGCTCTTGTGCTGACAGAACTGCTGCTTCGCGATGCGACGGAATCGGCGGGGAGGTTTTTACGGGTTATTGCGGAAAAGCCTGAAAAGGTGGCGGCGGTTCTTGTGCCGAAAATACGGGCCATAGAGGGGCGAAACCGTCGCTTGCGGTATGAGCCGCTGGCAAAAACGTTTTTCAGGATATTCATGGGGCTGCCCCGGATTCTGTGAATATCAGTCACAGAAAAATCACCACCAAACTTATTGTTCAGCTTGTGAGTACCCGTAGATGGTCTGCTATCGTATTTTGGCTTCTGAAGTTGCAAATCAACGCTATTTTTTGTACATAACTTCTGTGAAATTACGCCCTTTTTGGCCGCCTGCTGGTCATGTCTTTTCGAGGCAGGGAACCTGAAACTTTATCAGATGAAATACTCCTGGATGTACAGGCTGATGGCCTTGATAACCCTTTTTCTTGTTTCCGGATGCGCCACAGAACAGACGATTGAAAGCAATATCCGCCCGGCCACGGTCGGGGAGTACTATGTGACTGACCGCGATTTCATTGGGGACGTTGAGCATGGGAAGCTCTACGGCAACAGACGCGCTTCCATGACGTGCGGATATCTGAAATTCTCCCGGCCGCCAGCCTATGCCATAGGGCGATTGCAGAAAGATGATTTGGCGGGTGACAGCCTGAAGTGTTTTGTGCTTCGGCAGTTCAAATCGGGGATGAGCGAAACGGAGCTCCTGACAGAACTTTTCGGAACGCAAAAACCGGGTGCCAACAAGGATATTTTGCTTTACGTCCATGGTTTTAACACGACCTTTGAGCAAGCGGCGGTGACGATGGCACAAGTCAAGAGCGACCTCAATTTTAGGGGGAGCGCTATCTTTTTCAGTTGGCCGTCGAATGGTAAGGTTTTGGGATATGTGGTGGACCAGAACAATATCGACTGGTCATCGAAAAACTTGAAATCCTTCCTGAAGGAGCTTGCGAAGAACGCATTGCCTAAAAGCATTTGCATCCTTGCGCACAGCATGGGGAACCGTGAGGCCGTCAACGCTTTTGCCGGGCTGATGACTGATGCCCCCGAACTCAAAGACCGTTTCAGGTTGATCATTATGGCTGCGCCCGATGTTGACGCCACAATTTTCGAACGGGATTTAGCCCCGGTTCTGACTCGCTCCGAGGCCAAGGTGACGCTTTACGTCTCCCGGAATGACAGGGCGATGCAGCTTTCGAAAGATGTTAACGGATACGTGAGGCTCGGCGGGGTGGACCGATATCCGTTAGTTCATCCTGGCATTGATACCGTCGATGTTACCAACGTGGATAACGGCTCTCTTGGGCATGACTACTTTGCGACTTCTCGGCAGGTGCTTTCGGATATCTACTACATGATAAACGGCAAGCTCGATGCGAAGGATCGTTTTTCGCTGAGCCCTGCACAGTATACTACCCAGGACGGAGTGACACACACCTACTGGATATTTGAGAAATGAGTTCGTTTTGGTGAGTATTTTGCCAGCTCTTGTTCACAGTAAACAATAAAGCGACGGGCGATCTGGTAGAGGATGTGCGTCAGAGTGTGCAGGGTGTTGAAGTGGTCGGCAACGTCGCTGCAACTGATTTCGTAGTCTTGAGCCGCCAGATTTCTTGCCGTTTGGGCCACTTGCCACTCTTCAACGGAACGAATGACCTGGTTTTTTTCGAAGATAGCCAGCACTTTAATGAAGCTGTCCGTTTGTTCACCCGAGAATACTATGCTGTGGCGCATGGCTGAACCCAGCGTGTCCTGAAGCTTGGCAAATCGCTCATTGATTGCGGCCAAGGCTTCAAAGAGATCGTTGTCCCTTTTTCGCACATTCAACACCGATTCAGTGAGAGGCCATGCAATTCCTTTTTGAGACGCATCAAGGAAATAAACGCAACGCTGGATTGCTTCAACGGAGGTTCGCCAGATGCTGCTTTTCTGAGAATAATAATTCTGATGTTGTTGACTTCATGGCGTGATTTCCAGTGGTTTTGCTTGAGCGAGAGCAATTGAGTGAAAGGGATTGTCGGTGACACCGGGGTTTTTGACCATCAGATCAACAGGGAGGCTGAGCGTTTGTTCCAGACGGGTTTTGATGCGTGCACGGAGCAGCAAATTGACGCTCTCTTGTGGCTCAATCAGCAGGTCAATGTCGCCGCCATGACGTGTGTCGTTGAGTCGTGAGCCGTAGAGCCAGACGAGTGCACTCTCTCCCGCAAAGGCCCGGCAGGTTGTGACGATGGTGTTGATTTGCCGGTGTCAAGATAAAAGATTTTTTCATTCCGGTGTAATCGTTTTCATCCAGTCTCAACGCCGCTACGAAGAGTATTTTTCACAATAATTTCAGGCAGTAGCCAACAACATCCTTTTGCTGAATCATCGGCAATAACAAAGTTTTACAAACGGCAATAACAAAGTTATCTTACAGAAGAAGATCAAAGTAGCATGGCAAGGTAACACCAATTCATGAAAAAAGATGGCAAAGCCAAACGAAAAGCTGGCTGACGCTTTGAGAGCGCTGAAGCGGTTGCAGGGCAAGTACAACGGCGTGATTGAATCGAGCG
>CAIQGA010000048.1 GCA_903871235.1 uncultured Chlorobiaceae bacterium | reverse complement strand
CCGACCTTGATGTCGCCGCCGCTTCCGTAATGTTTATCGGAACCGTTCAGGGTTTGGTGATGCAGTCTCTTATCGCAGGGAACACATCCGTTATGCTCAGCAATGCCAAACCGGTGTTTGCACTTTTTCTGCAGGCAATTAAAAAGATAGAACCATGAAACTCAAGACAATCAATAAAAAAGTTGCGTGGTTGTTTGCCGTGCTTGTTCCTCTACTGTTGCTCTTTTTCTATGTCGCATTGCGCTCAGGCCCTCTTGCTCCTGTGCCGGTAACGGTTGTGACGGTTGAAAAAAAACAAATTAATCCCGTGCTGTTTGGTGTTGGCACTCTTGAAGCAAGATATTCGTATCGAATCGGCTCTGTAACTTCCGGCAGGATAAAGCTGATCAAGGTTGACGTGGGCGATGTTGTCCATGCCGGCCAGGTGGTGGGAGAAATTGATCCCGTTGATCTCGACGAGCGGATGAGCGCCCAGTTGTCGGTCATCAAACGGGCAGAGGCCCTGATACGATCAGCCCAGGCACAGTTTCGTGATGCCAACGCAAGAAAAACGTTTGCTACAGGACAGGCGAAACGATATGGGTTGCTCCAGTCTGCCCGTGCAGTAAGCGCTGAGTCGGCTGAAGCGAAGCATCAGGAGGCAGAGATTGCCCGAGCCTCTGCTTCTTCGGCTGAAGCCGGTGTTCATGCAGCACGTCAGGAGTTTGCTTCCCTCAAGGCAGAATACCAGGGGCTGGTAAAGCAGCGCCATAATCTGCTCCTTTTGGCACCGGTTGATGGCCTCGTAACAGCCCGTAATGCGGAGCCGGGAAACACCGTATTGGCTGGCCAGACCGTCATCGAAATGATCAATCCGCGAAGCCTCTGGATTGATGTGCGTTTCGATCAATTGCAGAGCGCAGACCTGAAAGCGGCTCTTCCTGCACGAATTACCCTTCGCTCTCGACCGGGCCATATTTTTTCCGGGCTTGTCGAAAGACTTGAGCCTCTCGCTGACCGGATAACTGAGGAGCTTCTTGCAAAAGTTGTTTTTTCTGTTTTACCCGAACCACTGCCGCCGGTTGGTGAACTCTGTGAGGTTACGGTTTCGCTTCCTCCATTGCAGGCACTTCCCGTCGTGCCCAATGCAAGTGTGCACAGAGTTGATGGTCGCCTTGGTGTATGGATTATTGAAGGCTCCGGGCTTCGTTTTGCCGAGGTTCGCACGGGTATGGCTGACCGTGATGGCAACTTGCAGATTCTTAAGGGATTACAAGCAGGGGAAAGGGTGGTGGTGTATAGCAAAAGCGCTTTACATGCTGGAAGCCGCATCACGATTCTCAATAGTAACCGCAAGGAGCTTACCCTATGATCTCTCTTGCCGGACGCGATATTCTGCACGGATGGGGCCGTTTTCTTTTGACTGGCGTCGGCCTTGGTCTGCTGATTGGAGTGACACTGAGTATGGCTGGTATTTATCGGGGAATGGTAGATGATGCCAACGTTCTGATAGAAAGCAGCGGAGCCGATCTCTGGGTGGTACAGCAGGGGACGCTTGGCCCTTATGCCGAACCTTCCAGTATTTATGAGGATACTTATCGGGGAATTCGCGGAATGCAGGGTGTTGCCCGCGCCGCAAATGTGACCTATCTCACCATGCAGGTCCGCTATGCCGACAGAGATGTACGGGCAATGGTGGTTGGCGTCGTGCCAGGCGGAGCGGGTGAACCGGGCCAGCCGGGCTTCCTCGTCGCCGGGCGTCACCTTATCGGAAGCCGCTATGAGGCTGTCGCTGATGTGAAAACCGGATTTTCTTTGGGCGATACCGTCACGATCCGCCGTAACCGCTATCGAGTGGTGGGTCTTACCCGGCGCATGGTTTCATCAGGCGGTGATCCGATGATTTTTATTCCTTTGAAAGAGGCGCAGCAGGCACAGTTTCTCAAGGATAATGATGCGCTTCTCCAGCAGCGACGGCGTACGGAGGCAAATCCTCTCTTTAATCGACCTTCTGTACCGGGGCTGCTTGAAGCTGTTATTGCTTCACAGACCACAAACAGTTATGTAAACGCCGTTCTGGTGCAGATGAAGCCGGGATATGATCCGGACGTTGTAGCCGAAAATATCCAGCGTTGGAAACGGTTACAGGTCTATACCCGCCCGCAGATGAGGACAATCCTTGTCGATAAGCTAATTGCGACATCCGCGAAACAGATCGGAATGTTTCTGGTCATCCTCTCCATTGTAAGCGCTGCTATTGTAGCCTTTATCATCTACACCATGACGATGGCAAAGATCAGGGAAATTGCGGTGCTGAAGCTGATCGGGACACGAAACAGGGTGATTGCAAGCATGATCCTGCAGCAGGCGTTGGGGCTTGGTGCGATTGGTTTTGTCGTTGGCAAAATAGCCGCAACACTCTGGTCTCCATTTTTTCCAAGATATGTTCTTCTTGAACCAGGTGATGCCGTAAGGGGCTTTGTCGCTGTCATGGTGATCTCTGTGCTTGCAAGCATACTTGCCATTACAGCAGCCCTCAAGGTCGATCCTGCTGAAGCAATAGGAGGTTGAGATGAAAACAACAGGCATCATTATTGAAGGACTGAAAAAACAGTATGGAAGCGGGGATACCCTGGTGGATGCCCTGAAAGGGGTGGAGATGAAGGTTGCTCCCGGAGAGGTCGTCGGGCTTGTTGGTCCATCAGGATCAGGCAAAAGTACCTTATTGAAATGTCTTGGGGCAGTTATTGAGCCATCGTCTGGACGGATGACGCTTGGGGAGACGGTTATTTATGATGGAGGCTGGAAAATCAAAGACCTGCGTGCGTTGCGGCGTGATAACATAGGATTTGTGTTTCAGGCTCCCTATCTCATTCCTTTTCTTGATGTGATCGACAATGTGGCACTGCTGCCGATGCTTGCCGGTGAGCGAAACCCTGTCGCTCGAAAGCGGGCCGTTGCATTGCTTGAGGCGCTCGACGTTGGGCACCGGGCAAAAGCCATGCCCTCTCAACTCTCCGGGGGGGAACAGCAGCGGGTGGCTATTGCCAGAGCGCTCGTCAACCATCCTCCCGTCATTCTTGCCGATGAACCGACAGCTCCTCTCGACAGCGAGCGGGCACTCTCTGTGATCGGTATTCTCAACGATATGGCACGTCAGTATGAGACCGCCATTATCATTGTTACCCACGATGAAAAAATCATTCCCTCCTTCAAACGAATCTATCATATTCGCGATGGTCGTACCCATGAAGAGGCCGGGGAGGGAAAGTCACCCCATGAACTGATTAAAACTTATAGAGCATGAGCAGCATCCTAAGAACCCGGTCAAGAAAGATACTTGTGCTTCCTTTTGCTCTTCTGATG
>CAIQGA010000047.1 GCA_903871235.1 uncultured Chlorobiaceae bacterium | reverse complement strand
GGGCAGGACATGCCCTTTCAGCCTGTCAAGTGAATGGTGCTCCAAGGCCATCAGCGAGCCAGGAACTCGCCGAAGCGATCAGCACCACGGGGTGTCTGACGCAGTAGGAATCCTCGTCCTTTAGGGCGAGGAGGATGTCAACGAATAACCACCTGCATCAAACCGCTTCGCTCCGTTTGCGCAACCCGCCCGACCCCCAAGCCCAACCGACACAACCCCGCACAGCCTGACCCGTCATCACTCCGACCACCCGGCTTCGACCGAGCACCCGCAAATGCAGTGCCCAGTACAGCCCAGCACTTGCTCACCTCAACCCGACTACCAGAGCCACAAACAAACCACTCAACAGCGCCCTGCGAAAGATACCCCTAACGATCTGAAGCCAATCATCAAGCAAAACAGGCATAGTAAATAAAGCGAAAACAAGAAGGCCCCGGAAACAGTCCAGAGCCTCGTTGTCGACCGGGAAAAGCCCAATCCATTAGTTAACCGTACAAGAAAAGTGCTGTTGTTGCAAAAGAATCTTTGCTTTTACCCTTCCCAGAGCGCTTCATTTTCAAGAGCCGATGGAAATCCCATGGCGGCAAGGTCAATGTTCGGATACTTGGTGACAAGCAAAAAAAACTTTTGCCTGAAAGAGCTGTTCGGGTTTACCGTTTGCAGTAGATACAAGAGTATCGAGAGCATATAGAACGCTCTGCTATTCAATTTCCCGTGAGAACCCTTGATTGAAAAAATGGATTCACTTGTAAGCCAGAGCTTCGAAGGGGTGTTAGGCATCTGGGGGCTTATGCCGAACTCCCTGTTCCAAAATCGTGAGTGATGGGCACAAAGATTTCGCAAATACACGATACAATGTAGCCAAGAGGCAAAAGAGGTGTCATCAAGCCCAAAATGATGCGCTATAGCTCTTTTGCTTCTCCCACCGTTCAATCCGGAATACAAGGTTGAAATTTGCCCGAACGATGCAATTTCCATAATCATCCAGCAGGGCGGATAATTGTCCGAGTACTTTTTTCTGAATGCAACAATAAACTCCTCTTGGCTATTCTTGAAATCATCAAGCAACTTCAGAAGAGTTCGATCGTGACCATAACGATGGTTCGTAAACCGCTGCTTATCAGCATACCATGTCGGGCCGAATGCCAGCGACAGGGTATTAATCATTTGGGCTCTTACGGCAACCTCAATCTTTTCAATCTCACCGAGCACTAATTGCCGCAACTCCCGATCAAAACAGTAGAGTTTGAATGCATTGTTAAATGAAGCGTTCGGTTTGAACCGGTGCAGATGTTTTGGCTGTTGCAGCAGCGGGTGCCAGTATCCGCTTAACCTGTAGTAGCTGATATGATGGAGCAGATGCAGGGCTTTTGAATCATCTTCAACAAGCAGACCACGATCCTTCAGGAGTTGTAGCTGCTCTTCATGGCTTAAAGATGGTTTTGTATACTGTTCCAGCATAAAAGAGGAGGGTACCGACATAAAAACAAAAAGCCCACCCTGAGCGCGCTGTTCTTACGGGAAGCGGGGTGAGCATGTTGAGTACATAGTAAAAAAAAATACATGAAAAAGCAATCGAAATCAATATTTCGTCTCCGTCCAAAAATCTCCCCATCCGCAAAATCATTTTACCGACTTTGCTCATAGCCAACCCGACCCACCCAAAACCACAGAGGCGCAGCACTCCGCTTCGCTCCGTTTGCGCAGCCAGCCCGACACCCAAGCCCAACCGATGCCGCCCCGCACAACCTGACCCCGTCATCACCCCGACCACCCAGCTCCGACCCACCACCGCAAAGGCTCCCATTCGCCGCAGGTTGCGGAAGAGCAACACTGCTGGCTCTCTCTCCGCCTTTGCTAAATAGCCAACCCGACCCACCCAAAACCATAGAGGCGCTGCTCTCCGTTTGCGCAACCCTGCCGGGCGCGCGGGCCAACTGACGCTGGCCCGCACTGCCCTCATTCCCCGCCAGCGCCCGCTACCAAAACCCACCCAACAGCGCACTGCAAGCCTTCCTCCACCTTTCGCGGGAAGAACTCGCTTCATTCCGCCGCCGCTCCGCGAGTACGCTCCACGCAGCTCCATGAAGCGACCCGCTACGGCTCCAGAAGGTGCAGAGCGCCGTATCCAAAATTCCGACATCAGTAAAAAGCAAAGCGCCCTGATCGGAGTACCGACAAGGCGCACAAAAACTCATCTGCGCGCCTTCGGCTTGCCAGCAAACCAAAGCTATCCAGCCAAACAAGCCCCGTCGGGCTGCCGCCCGCCGTTGCTCACACCAGAAGCTCTACTTGCCCCATCCCTACCATCCATAACCTCCCACAGCAGGATCGAAAGCGGAGTACCGCCTTCGACCTGAACCAGCTCACCCCAAGAACCACGCTCCCCGGTGCCCTTGAGTACAAGAGCACCCCATTCCGCGAAAGCGGAGTACCGCCTTCGCTCCCCACAGCCCAGCAATTACCGCCAGCATGGCGCACTTGACTACAAGAGCGCCACCAGAAAACAAGCTTGCGCCCTGTGCCTCCAGCGCCCGTCACCTCCGCTCTGCGCCATTGGCGCCATTGATACAGCCAGGGAAGCGCCAATGACACTGCCGCTCCGGCACGGCTCGCCTCCAGCCCGGTACCGCGCAAACGAAGAGAAGAACCAAGGCCTCCGCAAAGGTTTTTTCAAAGCTACGGCTACCCGAAAAAGCGCACATAGCCTCCGCTTTCACAAAAACCCTTGCTCTGGCTCACAAGCAAGCCGCCCGGTGCGGGTACGCACCCGGCAGCACGAAAAACTATCTGCGCGCTTCGCTTGCTGGCGTCAAAACAATACCTATGGCGGCTGGCACCAGTGGCCGGACGGGGCCGGCCAGCATGTACATAACAGGCATTATGCACCCGGCGCGGTGTTGGATATCTGTATGTTAAAATTGAGGTTAGCAGCCCGCGCCTACACAGGGTACCGTGTTGCATAATGCTTCGTTATGTAAAGTCTGGTTTTGGCGGGCCACCTTACCTTTGGCGGCTCCTACAAACAGCCCAGAACGGGGCCTGGCAGCCAGTCAGCCACGCTCCGACAGGCTACGCGGGCAGCCTGACTGCCGCCCCTCGCACTTCCGTATTCCCAGGCCCCATCCCGAAGATCTCGCCAAGCCCGATCAACCGCACCAGCTTGCGTTCGCTCCGGGCTGTCACGCTTTTTGCAAGCAAAAAGAGCGAGCCGCGCCAGCCCTCCGCTCCTTGCAAGCAGGTGCTTATAGCAGGGGAGCGGCTGCAGAAAAGCGGCAAATCGCCCTGCCGGAGTACCGGCAAGGCGAACTTCAATATTGTCGCCCGCGCCTCCGCGAAAGGGTAGGGCCCCCTCTATACCGCTCCGGCGCAGGCTCCAGCCCGGCTTCGCCGTGCTTCTACCCAAAACCAACCACCCCGCAAGAAGCGCCCAAAACATCAAGAGCGCTCCGCGCTCCCAATAAACCATCAACCACAAAACAGACCGGGGCCGGGCAGTCAGGCAGCGGCTGCGCGGGCTGCCTGACTGGCGCCCCTTACACACCATCAACCACAAAACAGACCAGGGCAGTCGGTCAGCCACTCTCCGCAGGCTCAGCTCGCTGCCGACTGCCGCCCCTCGCATACAGCCCGTCATAAAAAAGCATCGCATTCTTGCACGGCTAAAAGCGGAAGAGCTTTTGCGCCGTGCAAGAATGAAGAAATTCGGAAAAAACAAAACCACTCAAAAAAAACTCATCCCGAACACCCAGCCAAGCCCTGATATCCGCGCCCTCTTGTTCCAGCTCCCCGGCTGTCACGCTTTTTGCAAAAAAGACTGCAAAAAGCACGCGCGCCAGCCCTCTGCTTCCACAAGAAGGCGCTCAACAGCAACCAGACGCTCACGTAAAAGCGGCAAATCGCCCTGCCGGAGTACCGGCAAGGCGAATATTCAGAGAGTCGCCCGCGCCTCCGCGAAAAGGTAGGGCCCCCTGTATACCGCTCCGGCGCGGGCTCCATGCAGCAAGCTGCAACTTGCCAGCGGCTTTGTCACGCTGCTTGCCAGGGAAAAACAGCAAGCAGCCCGCCAAAGCCTTGCCACCCTCAATCACAGCGACATACCCGGTCTGTCATGCCGCTTGCAAAAAAACAGCAAGCGCCCCGCCAGCCCGAACCAAAGCACGCAAAGCAAGGAGGTTGGGCCTCAACCACTCTCCCACATACCGCCCTCACAATAGCAGCCCAACCCCCTTGCTTGCAAAAGAGCAGCAAGGCCGGAGTACCGCCCCTGCTGCCTGAAGTCAACCGCTATGCGGATAAAAAACCATCCCCCGTGGGACGGGCTGAAGATATGCCAGTTTGCCTTTTTGCACAAGGGCCGTTCGCTTCCGCGGAGTACCTTGTGCAGCTCACTTCCTCCCTTGCACAAAAAGTTTGCCTGGGCATCGGGAAGCCCTTGTCCCCCCGGGGAATGGCTCAAAAGCCATATCGCTCAACCAAGGCACCCGAAACCATGAAACATCATCCTCACACCCTGCCGCTCTTCACCGCCGAAGCCGCCACCGTCACCATACCCCGCTACGGCATCCGCCTCGTTCGCGAATCCCAAATCATCTACACCAAAGGAATCACCGGAGCCGAAATGGTCGTAGACCTCTGCCGCACCATCGGCCTCCAGGAACGCGCCAGCGAAGAACTCCACGTTTTCTACCTCAACACCAAAAACGACGTCATCGGCATGGAACTCGTCAGCAAAGGCACCCTCAACGCCTCACTCGTCCACCCCCGCGAAGTCTACAAAGGCGCCCTCCTCGCCAACGCAAACGCCATCATGGTCGTCCACAACCACCCATCCGGCAACCCCGAACCCAGCCGCGCCGACAAAGAAGTAACCACCAAACTCATCCAAGCTGGCAACATCCTCGACATCAACCTCCTCGATCACCTCATCATCGGCAACAACCAACACTACAGCTTCTTCGCCAACGGCCTCATCCCCAAATAACACCCACCACCCAAAAAGGGCACGGAACTCCCGTGCCCAAACCCTCCACCCCCCCATGACGCCTTCCGCTCCGCCCACCACCACCAAGTCCACAATGTCCACAAAGAGCCAAGAAAACACGCCATCAACATCGGAATACTCAAAATCCCTGAGTACATTACCCCACGCGCACCCCGCAACAGCGGCATGTTGTTGCTTTTTTGGGGGGGGACAATTCAAAAATCCGCAGTTTATGCGGATCCATCTAATTTATTGTTAGGCATCCCAGGAGTTCTAATGTTTGAGACATCCAATCTTTTCACCATACTTGGCTCTTTTCCTGTCGGAGTAGCGATTGGATGGTTTGCAAAACTAATTATCGAAAAGGGTTTGGCTCATCGTTTTGGCATCGAATCAGCGAAGATGGGGCTAATTTGGCAGAATGAGATCGAACACAGAAAAACACAGCTCTGTGAGTTGTATGGACCAATATATTCGATTCTTAAGACCAATAGCGAAATTTACTCCCTTTGGATGAGTCATAAAATTCCAGAGGCCAATTTTGAAATCAAACAATTTTTTGCAAAAAATAATGATGAAATCAGAAATATTCTCATCAATAAAATTCACCTTATGGAAGGAGCGGAAATGCCTCCTCAGTTCGTTCATTTCATGACATCAGCAATGATTTGGAATTGGTACTGTGCAGCTGCTCCTGACGCTGAATTTCCGGAACATGTCGCCCAGCTTGATTTAGTTCAATGGCCAAAACAGTTTGAACTTCATATCTATACAACAACCGAAATACTCAAACATAGATTAGACAAACTTTACAATCAATACGCCTTGACTGATACCGCAAATACGGCCTAACCCTCGTTCAACTCGGATCCTGTCGGCACGGTCAACATCTTACGGCTCTGATTCCACTTCTTCGCTCAGCATTTTGTCGCTGGCAGGGCCAGGGTAACTTTTTTCGTTCAATTACACTGAAAGCGATGCCAGAGATCATCATCGTAAAACCCTGAACCATCATACTAACCCCTACTACCCAATCACCACAACTTCATCCCTCGGCCCGTCATTCGCCGGAGGAGCCTCACGCTTGCCCCACCGCTCAGGATGCTTCCGCTCCAAAAACCACGCCGACGCAAACCAGCTCTTCGCCGAAGCTGTCTCAATATTCTTCAGGTGAAACACCTCCGCTTTAGCTTCAGCCCGCTCAACCGCCAGGTACAGATCCCGATACAATCCTGCCCGTTCCCGCTCACCCCGCTTCAGCCAATTCAACAGCGTCTTCCGATCAATACCCGCAAGCTTGCAAGCCACCTCCCGGTAATGACCCGCACCAAGCGCATCAATAATGCACCCGGTAATCTCCTCCGTAATCTTCGCCGCAGGCATCACATATCCTTTTTATACGGGGAAATGGGGAAATAGAGAAAGAACTATCCATTTTTCCCGTCCCTCCATCCTCTTCTTTATCCTTATCATTTCCTATCTTTCCCTCTCTTCGTTTGCTTTTATTCCTGTTTTTAGGTATAATTACCCATTAATGTACGCAAAATATTGAACAAAATATAAATATATGTCTATATCAGGAGCGTACACCGACGAAGCCAAACGCCTCAGAGCAGAGATCAAAAAGAAATTCAAAACCCAGGTAGCCCTCTGCCAGGCAATCGGCGCCAAAGACGCCTCCTACATCACCGCCTACGTCACCGGCAAAAACCGTATCGGCAACATCCTCCGCGAAAAACTCGAAGCCGTTGGCATCGACGTCAACTACATCCTCTACGGCAAAAAAGGCCGCCCGGAGCTCCCGCCTCCGCCGCCCGACCCAGCCCTGACCCTCATCCTCACCGACTGCACCCAAAAAATCCAGCAGCTTCAAACCGCCGCCATCGACATGAACAAACAACTCCTCGAACTCAACAAACTCCTCGATGCCATCAAAAAAAGAGTCAAGTAAAAGATAATGGTAATGGGGTAGTGGCCGTAAGGCTTACCAAGGGCAGAGTGGAAGTGGTTATCCACCCTGCTTTTTTGCTTCTTGTTTTGTAACTGGTTTGTAACGAGACGCCTCTAAAGTGTTTCAGGATATAGTCGTTGTATGATAGTCTCCATATCCTTGTCGCCTCGTCCCGAGAGGTTGACGATGATGATGGCCTCTTTTGGCATGAGGGGGGCGCGTGTGATGGCGTAGTGCATGGCATGGGCCGATTCAAGTGCACAGATGATCCCTTCAGTTTTTGCCAGTGTTTCGAGCGCTGCAAGTGCCTCGTTGTCGGTGACGGAGGTGTAGCTTACCAGACCGAGTTCCTGGAAGTAGCAGTGCTCAGGGCCGACGCCGGGATAGTCGAGCCCGGCGGAGATGGAGTGAGCCTCCTGTACCTGCCCGTCCTCATTTTGCAGTAACTTTGTCATGGCACCGTGGAGCACTCCGGGTGTTCCGAGCGTCAGTGATGCAGCATGTCGCCGGTCGAGCCCCTCTCCGGCAGCTTCGACGCCAACCAGTTCAATCTCTGCGGCATCCTTCAGGAATTCATAAAACATTCCGACCGCATTGCTTCCGCCGCCAATACATGCGGTGATGACGTCGGGCAATCTTCCGGCCTGCGCCATAATCTGTGAACGGGTCTCTTTTCCTATGATGGCCTGAAAGTCACGCACAATCATCGGGTAGGGGTGCATACCGACAACCGAGCCTATGATGTAGAAGGTCTCTTCCGGATTGTTCATCCAGTCGCGGATGGCCTCGCTTGTGGCATCTTTCAGGGTTTTTGAGCCGCTCCCGACTGGTCGGACCTCTGCGCCGAGCAGTTTCATTCTTGCGACGTTGGGTGCCTGCCGCCGGATGTCCTCCTCACCCATGTAGACGACGCATTCAAGATTGAAGAGGGCGCAGACCGTGGCCGTGGCAACGCCGTGCTGTCCGGCGCCGGTTTCGGCAATCACCCTCTTTTTGCCCATTCGGCGGGCGAGCAGCACCTGGCCGAGTGCATTGTTGATTTTGTGGGCTCCGGTATGGCAGAGGTCTTCACGTTTGAGATAGATTTGGGCGCCTTGCAGCGTGTTGCTGAGCCGTTCGGCATGATAGAGTGGCGTTGGGCGGCCGACGTAATCACGAAGGAGGTGGTCAAGCGTTGCCTGAAAAGCAGGGTCGTTTTTTGCCTTGAGGTATTCCGATTCAAGATCGGCGGCATTTTTGATGAGTGTTTCAGGGATAAACTTGCCGCCGAAACAGCCGAAATGTCCGGAGGAATCGGGCGCGGAATAATCAGAGGGCACCATGGAATGAAAAAAAGTTAAAGAATTCCTGACAGGGTGGTTAGACAACCCGCATCAAAGAGTTTTTACAGAAAAAATCGGTCATGCTACAAATAAAAATACCTATATTTAAACTTTTATCAGCGAATATCATAATACTGTAGCGGAGCATTACTGCCTTGAAGCTTATCAAGCAAAAAAACTCGTTCCTGACCATTTTCTGCCTTTTCATGTCGGGCGCGCCTCTTCTTTACCAGGAGGCTCTTTATGCTGCCGATCTACCGGAAAAGCGGAGCCTGGAATTTCCAGGGAAACAAGATGCAAAGTCCGATTCGCTTTCTGGAACGCGGGGGATTAAAAGCACTATTTTTTTTACCGCCCGGGATTCCGTGATCTACAATCTCAACAGACGGAATATGGAGTTGTGGGGAAAAGCGACTCTTGACCATGAGGGCACTACTATTAAAGCGCCCAAAATTGTTATTGATCTCGATACTTCGAAGCTTCATGCCTTCAGTACCGTTGATGCTTCCGGAAAAATTGCAGAGCCAGCCCTCTTTACCGACCGGGAGGGGAGTTTCAATGCTGAAACGATGAGCTATGATTTCAAGAGTGGAAAGGGAGAGACTTCCCGTGTCTCCTCTTCCGTAAAGACGCTGCTCTTTCAGGGAGAGCATGTTACAAGGCTTGATAGTGGTGAGATGATCATCAAGGATGGTACCTTGACGACCTGCGATGATCCTGAGCCGCACTCATGGTTCACCTGCTCGCGGATGACCGTTATTCCTGACAAAAAAGTTACGGCGACATCGCTGATCATGTACGTCCGCCCGGAGTTTTTTTCTAAACGCCTGCCTGCCGTTCCGATTCTTGCGTTGCCCTATATGGTTTTTCCGTTAAATGATGCCAGATCGTCGGGTTTTCTTATGCCAAGTTTGGGTAATGACAGTGAGCGGGGTTACTCTTTGTCAAATCTTGGATATTTCTGGGCCATCAACGATTACATGGATCTCCGCCTTGAGGGGGATCTCTCACTGAATGGGAGCTGGCGCCTTGGTGAACGGTTCCGCTATGTTGTGCCAACTCTTTTTACCGGTGTGATTTCCGGTGAATACAAACGCTATCCCCGATACACAGACTGGAATGCAAAATTTGTACACAATCAGGTTTTTGGTCCCTCGACACGGCTCGATGTTAACGCTCAGTTGCAGGGTGCCCCGCGTAGCTACAATCTGAATTCCATTACTTCAGAAAGTATGGTGTCGCAGCAATCCAATGCCCGTGCCACTCTGGCAAAGACGTTTAATGATGAGAACAGTATTGTGGCTCTTTTTTACAATCGTTTCGAAGAGTTGAGCACACATTATGCCTCGCAGAATGTCGGTGCATCGTTCTATCAGAATCGCATCTATCCTTTCCGTTCCGGTGTTTCCAGTGGTGACTGGAGAGATGATCTTTCCATAACTACTGGTGGCTCTTTTGTTTCTGAGCTAAGCGCGTCTAATCTTGCCTCCTCTTCCGGATATGCAGCAACTTTTAATGGAGAGGTGGGATATTACCGTGAACTCGGTGCCCGATCGAAGGCGCTTTTTACCCAAGGGTTCAGCCTGCAGGGGAGAAAGCCCTATAATGGCAGCTATGATGATACCTATAGCGGGACAAGCATCCTTTTGCCGTTGCGAATGCAATCCACATTGTTCAGCCATTTTAATGTCAATCCGGGGCTGACCGTTGTTCATTCGCTGCATCCGGATGGCGGAAATGAGGCGTTCACAACAGCTATTGTTTCAGTTGATGCAAGCACAAGGCTTTATGGTATCCTTGAGACGGGCCTCCTTAAAGATGTTCTTGGCCTGAAGGCGTTACGTCACACATTTATTCCCACAATCACCTACGCGTGGAATCCTGCGTTTTCTGGCAGCGGGTATGATGCTTCTCATCATCTTTATGACTGGCCCGACCAGAACACCCTCAATCCGGGTCTTCCCGAAGGTCAGAGCACGGTTGGCATCAGGCTGAAAAATCTTTTTCATGGTAAATTCAAAGGAGCATCTTCCCGGCTGGAAGAGGGTTCTGTGGAAGGGGATTATACAAGGCAGTTGCTCTCATTGACCGTTTCGACGGCGTACAATGCTGCAGCAGAATCCTTTCATCTTTCACCTCTGACCATTATTGCTTCAAGCAATCTTCTTTCGGAGAACCTGCTTTTCAGCGCAGGCTCCATGTATGACTTTTACGGTTATAATCCATTGACTGGCGCCAGGGTTAATCGTTCCAGCAGTGAAGAGGGTGATGGGGTGCTTCGTTTTGTCAAGGGATTTCTCGACATGAGCTTCAGCATTCAGGGCGGTACCGGCCCTTCACGGTCCAGATCACCACTTATGATGAATACCCTTCAGACATTTTTCAACGTAGGGGAGTTCAGCAACGTTGATTACAGTTTGCCCTGGGAGCTTCGGTTTTCGCTTTATCTGCAATCTGACAAGAGTAATCCTCTTGCGCCAGAGACAACCACATTGATCAACGCTGCGGCAAAAACAGCCATCTCAACAAACTGGCAGATGGCCGTGAATACCGGGTATGATTTTCACAATGGAGCACTGGTTTTACCTATGCTTCAACTTACCCGCAATCTTCATTGCTGGCAGATGAGTGCCCAGTGGGTTCCTTTCGGCCAGTTCCGTAGCTATGCCCTCGAAATTGGCCTCAAGGCACCTGAGTTGAAGGATCTTCGTTTCAGGCAGGGAGGAAAGTGGTAATTTTGTGTGACGCTGGGGGTTCAACACGTTTGAGGATCCATGCCAGCCGTTTGTTGAACTCTTCATGGGCATCGTGGTGGATGCAGTGCGATGCTTTAGGGATAATAAATGCTCCGGCCTGCGGCAGAAGCTGCTGAAATTCAGGGATGATTTTATGTGGCGGAAGTGCGCTGTCTTCTGCTCCCCAAACAAGATAAGCCGGGCCGGTGTAATCGCAGGGTTTTGCGATGTGGTCGAGCCTGAAATCAAGAGGTCTTTTTGAGGGTGAGAGGTAAGAGAATTGGGCGCCCTGATCCTGGATTGGCTGGGTAAACTGGTTGATCAGCTTGTCGTCAACCTTGCTCTGATTAAAGTAGGTTGGCATGAGGCTCTGACCAACGGCCACAGGATTTGCGAAGGCGGCCAGCAGCATTTCGCCGATGAGAGGTGAAGCAACGAGACCAAAAAACAGATTGCTCATACCATCCATCGTGTCTCCAAACAGACCGGAGGGGTTGACAAGTACCAGTGCTTTTATTTTTTCAGGCTGATGGTGGGCAAAGTAGACGGCGCTTGCGGCACCCATCGAGTGGCCGACAATAATGACTGAGTCAAGTTTTTTCAGGTAGAGAAACGTTTCAATCTGTGAGGCAAAGAGCTCAAGAGAGTAGCGTACATTGGGTTTTTGTGATTTTCCGAATCCGATCAAATCCATGGCATAGATTTTATGATCGTCAGCAAATTCGGGGATATTCAGATCCCAGTGCTCAATCATACCGCCGTAGCCATGAAGAAAAAGAATCGGAGTTTTTCCTTCATGATCCTCTCCGAACTCCTGCCAGCGGATGTTAGCCTCGTTTTGAGGGGAGAACTGCCACAGAAAATAGTGATCTTTTACAATGTCATTCATAATAAAAATCATTGATTGCGGATGATAAAACCGGACTGGAAAAGTAATATAGTTTTTTAAGAGAAGAGAAAAGGTATTAGGTTTTTATTGATAATAGGGTTAAAATAGTCCTGTTTAACAAAATTTAATCTTATGCTTCAGGTTTCCAGAAAATTCGAATATGGGCTCCATGCGGTTACCTATTTGGCAACCAAGGGGCTTGGCCGGGTGGTTACGGTCAAGGAGATGGCCGATGAGATGGGCTTTTCACAGGAGTTCCTTTCCAAGGCGATGCAGAGTCTCAAAAGGGCAGGGATTGCCGCCTCTGTTCAGGGGGTAAAAGGGGGGTACACGCTTGGCAAATCGACGGATAATATTACTGTTGCCGATATTGCTCTTGCCATTGAGGGAAAGCCGCACCTGGTGCGCTGTGGAGTGAAGGCTGATCGGTGTGAAATTTTTTCATCATGTCATCACAGGGGTTACATGAATACCCTGCAGCATAAAATACAGGTGCTTCTGGCGGCTACCACAGTCCACTCTCTCCTGAAAGAGATTGTGGGGTAAGCAACCAGCGCATCAAAAAGTTTTTTCCCTGAGCTTCACAGGCTTCATTTCTTATCTTTGCCTGTCAACCCGACCTTTTTTTGTATGAAACCTGATGACACTTGAAACATGACCACTCTTAGGCTCAACAATTCAGCCCTTGCTGAAACGAGTCTGCCTGATATCGTCCTCAAAGGCATTAATACCCACAATCTCCGAAATATTTCGGTCTCTATTCCCCGCAACAAGTTTGTGGTGTTTACCGGAGTGAGCGGATCGGGTAAATCAAGTCTCGCCTTCGATACCCTCTACGCAGAAGGTCATCGTCGCTATGTTGAATCTCTCTCAGCCTACGTGCGCCAGTTCCTTGAACGCATGCCGAGGCCCGATATTGAAAGTGTGGAAGGAATTGCGCCAGCCATAGCCATTGAGCAAAAACCCATTCCAAAAAACCCCCGTTCAACGGTTGGTACCGTGTCGGAAATTTATGATTATCTCCGCCTGCTCTATGCCCGCATTGGTAAAATCTACTCCCGCGACACCAATGAGCTTGTTTTGCGTCATACTCCCGATGATGTGAGCCTGCAGGCCGGTTTTTTTGACGAGGGTACAAAATTTTATGCGGGATTCTTTTTTCCCGCCCATGAGGATGCTGGCCACCACACTTGTTCGGTAGAGGATGAAATTGCCAATCTTTTGAAAAAAGGCTTTTTCAGGGTGGTTGCCGGGGAGGAGATTTTGGACCTCAACCAGGAGGCTGCCTGCACGCGGGTGGTTAAGATGGCAACTGCCGAGCGCACAACGCTTCTGGTGCTGGTTGACCGTTTTGTGGCACGCGATGATGAAAAGGTGTTCAGCCGTGTTTCACAGGCGGCTGAGAGCTGTTTCAATGAATCGGGAGGGTATGCCGTTTTGAAGGTTGTCGGGGGCAAAACCTACCTTTTCAGCGACCGGCTTGAACTGAACGGTATTGAGTATCAGGAGCCCTCTCCCCAGCTTTTTGCCTTCAATTCTCCCATCGGAGCCTGTACGACCTGCCAGGGGTTTGGACGTATTGGTGGTATTGATGAGGATGCCGTGGTGCCCGACAAGTCGCTCTCGATCGAAGAGGGGGCCATTGCCTGCTGGAATTCAGAAAAGTATCGCTGGAATCTTCAGGCCCTGCTTGAATTTGCCGATGTTCTTGGTATCCCGGCTGACAAGCCTTATGAAAAGCTCTCTTTCAAGCAGAAGGAGATTGTCTGGAAGGGGACTTCGGATGGCCGGTATGAGGGGATTTGGCCTTTTTTTGCTGAAATAGAGAAGGAGGCCGGTTACAAGATGCACTACCGGGTCTTTTTGAGCCGGTACCGTGGCTACGCAACCTGTCCCGATTGCGAAGGGAGCCGCCTTAATCCTGATGCGCGATTGGTCAGGGTTTCGGGCCGTCATATCAGCGAGGTTGCGCGCATGAACATTGCCGATGCCTCCGACTTTTTTCGCAACCTCAACATTTCGCCCTTTGACCGCAAGGTGGCCGAAGTGGTTCTGCAGGAGATTATCAAGAGGCTTGGCTATCTGCTCGATGTGGGCTTGAACTACCTCACCCTCGACCGTTTGACCCATACCCTGAGCGGAGGCGAGTTTCAGCGCATCAATCTTTCGACCTCCCTTGGTTCTCCACTTGTGGGGGCTATCTATATTCTTGATGAGCCGAGCATCGGACTGCACCAGAGCGACTCTTCACGCCTCATTACGCTGCTCAGAAAGCTGCGTGACCTGGGCAATACCGTTGTTGTTGTTGAGCATGACCGCGAAATTATTGAGGCGGCTGATGAGGTGATTGATCTCGGCCCCTTTGCCGGTCGTCTCGGTGGCGAGGTGGTTTTTTGCGGTTCGGTGGCGGCTATGAAAGAGTCGGGCACCTCACTGACCGCCCAGTATCTCAATGGTATGAAACGGATAGCAATACCCGCTGTGCGCAGAACGGTCGATTTCAGCTCCTGCATTGAAATCACCGGAGCCATGCAGAACAATCTGAAAAATATTGATGTCCGCTTTCCCCTTGGCGTCATGACCTGCGTGACGGGGGTGAGTGGGTCAGGCAAGTCTACTCTGGTCAATGATATCCTCAACAAGGGGATTATGAAGGATAAGGTTGGCCTGAAGGAGAAGGTCGGCACCCACCGCTCAATTTCTGGCGGATGGCTGGTTGACCGCGTGGAGCATGTCGATCAGTCGCCTATTGGAAAATCGAGTCGCAGTAACCCTGTGACCTATCTGAAAATATTTGATGATATCCGCACCCTGTTTTCCCAAACAAAGGATGCGCGGCAAAGGGGGCTCAAGGCGGGCTATTTCTCCTTCAACATTCCCGGCGGTCGTTGTGAAACCTGTGCCGGAGAGGGGAGTGTCCACATTGAGATGCAGTTTCTTGCCGATATAGATGCCGTTTGCGAGGATTGCAACGGTCTCCGCTACAAGGCCGAGACGCTCGAAGTGAAGTACAACGGTCTCTCCATTGCGGAGGTGCTCGCCTTGACGGTCGAGGAGGCTATCACCTTTTTCAGCAAAGAGAAGGCTATTGCCCGAAAACTTCTGGTACTTGATGAGGTAGGGCTTGGTTATATCAAGCTTGGCCAGTCCTCAAGCACCCTCTCCGGCGGTGAGGCGCAACGGCTGAAGCTTGCAAGCTTTATTGCTCATGCCGATACAGCGCACACCCTCTTTATTTTTGACGAGCCGACAACAGGTCTCCATTTTGAAGATATCAAAAAGCTTATCTGCTGTTTTGAAAAACTTCTTGAGCAGAAGAACACTCTTGTGATTATTGAGCATAACCCTGATATCATCATGCAGGCCGATTGGGTTATCGACCTCGGACCGGGGGCGGGTGACAAAGGAGGCTCACTTGTGGCAGAAGGAACGCCGGAGGAGATCGCACTCAGAACGGACTCCCTGACCGGTCGCTATCTCCAGCCTTCGCTCGAACGTTGACGGGGCATTTTACCCCAGTCAACCTCTTTCCGGATCCTCTTCACGCGCACCGCCATGCAGCCTGATATGCGGATAGTGGGCTGCGGTGCGCTCTACCCAAACCGACTCTCCCTTGCTGAACTCGCTCTCATTTTCGGTGACCGAGAGGCGGTTGTTGGCCAGGGCTACGATTTCCTGCAAGAGCAGGGCGAACTGCCGCTCTTCTGCGGTAGCCGTATTGTCGCGCATTTTTGACGTTATGCTTTGCAGCTTTTCCAGAGTGATTTTACCGATGGTGCTGTAAGAGATTGGCTGGGTCATGATTGTTTTTCGTTGTGAAAAATATACTCCCGGTGATAAAGAAATTCTTTGGAGGGAAGTGTAATTTTGTTATTATTGACTGTTCCGTTAGCACTCGGCCTCTTTGAGTGCTAACGGCATAAACCCTTTACCTAAGTCAATAGTATCTTACTATTAGATCTAAAACCCAAACAAGAGAAGACAATGAACTTGAAACCTTTATCTGATCGAGTTATTGTTAAGCCTGCAGCGGCGGAAGAAAAAACCAAAGGCGGCATTTACATTCCTGATACCGGAAAAGAAAAGCCACAGTATGGTGAAGTTGTTGCTGTAGGAGCAGGTAAAATTGCCGACAATGGCCAGTTGCTCGAAATGCAGGTCACGGT
>CAIQGA010000046.1 GCA_903871235.1 uncultured Chlorobiaceae bacterium | reverse complement strand
TTAACTTGTGCTAATCAGGCAGCCATTGCATACGAATAATCGTCTGCATGTAATGTTTGCATAGACTTCTTTAACGAGTCCATCCATGCTGAAACTCGGAGTGCAACTCCATCTTACACCTGCCCTGTCGAAAGCCTGTCATCCCCATTGTACCAAAGAACAATACTCCAAAAAAAAGAGTACCCTATATATGCTTTTTCATGCAATAAAACAACAACTATCCCTCCATGATAATTCCCCCGGTAAAAAAAAGCTTCAGTTCAACCCGGGAAGGTCGGGCGAATTGGCAACAAGCTGATACTCTCCGCCCTTCGAGCGCACCGTTCGGCCCCACATCCTCTCATAAGCGTCACTGAAAATAATCTCCTTCGATGCCCGGGCGGTATACCAGGCCCCCTCTTCAAACTCCGCCTGAAGCTGTCCAGCGCTCCAACCGGCATAACCGAGGAAAAAACGGATTTCGGAGGGCATCATGACGCCGGTATTGAGCAGATAACTGAGCTCATTTTTGTCTCCTCCCCAAAAAATCCCTGGTAAAATCTCAAGTGAACCATCAATGAGATCGCCCCTTGAATGGAGAAAATGGACGGTGTCAGACTCAACGGGCCCTCCCCTGTGCAGACGCTCCTCAACCTCTTCGAAGCCCGCGATGGCCTCACAAACCTTGAACTCCATAGGACGATTCAATATAAAACCCAAAGAACCCCGCTCATTATGCTCACACATAACCAAAACTGTCCGCTTGAACGTTGATTCAAGCATATTGGCTGAAGCAAGGAGAAGCTTTCCTGCCTTAAGCTTGTCAAACTCGTTTACCATTTTTATCTCTATCTGGTTTTTTGCTGCAAATAGTTAAGCAACTCCTCCGCATGTGTGGCCACACTCACCTTTGGCCAGACATGTTCGATGACACCCTCCTCATTGATCAAAAAAGTCACCCTGCTGGTACCCATGTACTCACGTCCCATAAACTTTTTCAACCCCCAGACACCATAAGCCTCAACAATCTTTTTGTCAGGATCAGAAACAAGCCGAAACGGAAGCTGGTACTTTTCTGAAAACTTTTTGTGCCTGCTCTCATCATCAACGCTGACACCGAGTACCTCTACTCCTGCAGTGTTAAATTTAGGAAAATTATCACGAAAAGCACAAGCCTCCCTGGTGCATCCGGGCGTATCATCCTTTGGATAAAAATAGAGCAGAACCTTGCGGCCACGGTACTCTTCGAGCGTTACCAACTTTCCATCCTGATCTTTTGCCGATATGGCCGGTGCGGCTGCACCCTCCTGAAGTATTGACATTGGTGCAAATGAAGCTTATTCTGTTAACAAACCTGTTTTCTTTTGTAAATCAAACGCTTGGGCAAAAAGTTTCTTTTCCTTAACCATGAAGCCATACTTATTCTGTCCGATATGCGGGACAACACTTGACCGGGCCATGATTGATGGCCGCGACCGGATGTTTTGCCCCTCATGCTCGTGGGTGCACTACATCAACCCCCTTCCCGTAGCGGTAGCCTATACCGTCAACACCAACAACGAGCTCCTTGTCATCCGCCGGGCTCATGAACCTGCGTTCAATGAGTGGGCACTTCCTGGAGGATTTCTTGAAGCGGGTGAAGAGCCGCACGAAGGGTGCCTGCGTGAACTGATGGAGGAGACCTCTCTGGAAGGAAAAATTGATCGTCTGATCGGAATCTACCACAGGGAGATTGAAATGTACGGTTCGCTCCTTGTTGTTGCCTACCGGGTGGTGGTTGCAGATGACGCCATAACGATCAACCATGAACTCTTCGAAGCTGGTTTTTATCCCCATCACCTCATTCCTGATGTGCGCATTCCCCTGCACCGCCAAATCATCACCGACGCCACCCTGCACGACTCCGTTAACCCAAGCCGTTACGTCACTCCCTGAAGTCTGATAAGGGATGCAGTAGATCGTACACCTGTTTTGTCAACTCCTTTACGGTGAATGGTTTTCTGACGAGAGCCATCACCTCGTCAACCTCCCCATGGCTGGCAATAATATCTGCGGTATATCCTGACATGAAGAGCACCTTGACAAGCGGGTAAATCGAGAGGATTTTGCGGGAAAGATCACGACCATTCATTTCAGGCATAATAATGTCGGTAAGCAAAAGATGAATCTTCTCCTCCCGCGCTTCAGCAATCTTTATGGCTTGCCCGGGCGAACCTGCCGTAAGAACCTGGTACCCCTGTTTCTGAAGCATCACTTTACTCAGTTTCAAAATCTCAGGTTCGTCGTCAACAATGAGTATGGTTTCTCCTCCAGACTTGACCTGTTCTGCCTGTTGCTCTCTCTTGACCAACACCTCACTGCCACTATATTTTGGTAAATAGACACTGAATTCAGTTCCCTTGCCGGGCTCACTGGAGAAGTTGATCAGCCCGTTATTCTGTTTGACGAGCCCATAAACCGTAGAAAGCCCCAAACCGGTACCTTTGCCGGACGCTTTTGTTGTAAAAAATGGTTCGAAAACGTGCTCTGCATCTTGCTCTCCTATCCCGTGGCCATTATCACTCACTGAAAGCATAACATATTCACCGGCAGGGATACCCGTATCATCTAACGCTGCGGATTCATGAAGCGTTACATTTTTTGTTTCGATGACTATGGAGCCCATCCCCACTATGGCGTCGCGTGCATTAACACAAAGATTGACGATAATCTGGTCAAAATGGGACGAGTCCATATTGACAGGGTAAAGGTTCTGGCCCGGATTCCAGACAAGCGTGATATTTTCGCCAAGAAGTCGACGGAGCATGTTCAGCATATCCCCTACAAGCATATTGAGGTCCAGAACTTTCGCATGCAGTGGTTGTTTTCGGGAAAACGCAAGCAATTGATTGGCAAGGTCGGCAGATTTTTCTGCCGCATTGTAAATTTCCTGAAGACTTTCGGTAACTGACTGGCTGATCGAACTGTCAAGTAATGCCATTTCAGCATGACCAAGAATCACACAAAGCATATTGTTGAAATCATGGGCGATGCCACCAGCCATCCGTCCAACCAACTCCAATTTCTGCGCATTGACCAGCTCATTCTGAATCCGGCGTTCCGACAACTCTGCCTGCTTTCTGCCAATAATCTCCCAGGCAATATCCGCCAAAGCCGACAAAATCTTGACATCGTCCTCATCATAATCATCCGCTTTATTGCCGATACCAATAATGGCTGTAATCTTCTCGCCGCGTGTGATGGGCACAACCAACTCACGCGTCAGGCTGATATGACCTTGCGGCATTCCCCTGCGATTTGGAAGCGTTTCATAATTGTTATGAATCAACACCCGACTTTCGCGAACTGAATCAGCCCAGACACCAGCATCTTTCAGTTGATAATGGCCGGGAGAACCCTCTACCCGGCACAGTTTCTTTTCCGTGTTGGTTGACCATGCCTGCAGCGAAATGGTCGTTTGATCAGCTTCAAGAAAGTGAAAGAAGCCAACAGTACTCTCTGTCAACCTCTCCGCTTCGTCGACGGTCGCACGCAACACATCTTTAATCGAACAGGAGTCAGGGAGCATGAACAAACGGAGGCGAAAATCCATGAGCACTTCGTAGCGCTTACGCTCGGTGATATCCTGTGAAAAAACAACCAACTGGTTCACTTCACCATCCAAACCAAAAAGAGGGCAAATATGATGAATCTTCCTTTCCGGCGGCAAACTCTCACCCTCCAGATCTTCTTCAAAAGAGAGCTTTTTGCCGGTACGCAACACCTCCGCAACCCTCTTTCGCCGATGAGCCGCAACATCAGGAGGCAACAGATCGTAAACGCTTTTGCCAAGACACTCTGTCAGAAGTTTTCCAAAGCGTGCCGCGAAAAGCTCATTGGCTTGAAGGACGATACCCTGACGATCCATGAGAAAGATGGATTCAGGAATTGCGTCAAAGAGAGCGCGAAGGGTCTGTTCAGGTGACAGCATGTCAGATTCAACCTTATTGTATTTGATTACATCCATAGACGTTCAATATCATTCGTCACACTTGTTTTAAACCAAAAAAAACGCTTCAGCGGGAACCTTGGCTGGGTTCAAAGCTCTCCGACTTTCCAGCAGGCTGCCTCATGGCCCGCTTCATAAACAAGCAGTTCCGGCTGTTGCTGGCGGCAGCGGGCATCAGCATGAGGGCATCTTCCCGCAAACCGGCACCCTTGAGGCAAGTTGACGGCACTCGGCACGTTGCCTTCGATAACATGAAGGCGCTCTTTTGAAGAGCCGATACGGGGGATGGAGTGCAGTAACCCCCGGGTATAGGGGTGAAGCGGATTATTGAAAAGCTGCTTCACAAAACCCTTCTCAACCACCCTCGAAGCGTACATGACAAGAACCTCTTCACAAAGCTCGGCCACCACCCCGAAATCGTGAGTAATAAGCATCACGCTCATCCCGGTATCACCCTGAAGCTTGCCGATAAGGTCAAGAATCTGCGCCTGGACGGTAACATCAAGCGCCGTGGTCGGCTCATCAGCAATAAGCAGCGCCGGATTGCAGGAGAGCGCCATGGCAATCATCACCCGCTGGCGCATGCCACCTGAAAGTTCATGGGGATAGGATGAAAAGCGCTCGGCCGGGTTCGGAATGCCGACCAGATTGAGCAGTTCAACCGAGCGTTTTTTTGCCTCCGCATGGTTGACATCGCGATGCACGAGAATTTGTTCCATAATCTGGCTGCCGCAGGTAAAGACCGGATTGAGCGAGCTCATCGGCTCCTGAAAAATCATCGCGATCTCATTGCCCCGCAACTTGCGCATTTCATCTTCCGATAATTTCAGAAGATCTCTCCCCTTCCAAAAAATCTCCCCTCCGGCAAAATAACCGGGAGGCATGGGCACAAGACGCATGACGGAGAGCGCCGTTACCGATTTTCCGCATCCCGACTCCCCCACAATACCCAGCGTACGGTTGCGATCGAGCGAAAAGCTCACACCATCAACCGCTTTTGCAACACCCGTATCAGTTGAGTACCAGGTTCTGAGATTTTTCAGTTCAAGAATTTTTTCCATATATAACTATCTTTACCGCATGCGCTGGTTTCAAAGGTTCCGTGTTGACGGAGTCAAGCATGAAAATATGGTTTGTACGCTATATATGAAAACGTTATCAGATTCAGGGCCACAAAGCACTGCCGTCACAAAAAAAAGTACCGCATTTCTCTTCGATACCATCAGGCAATCGACTCCATACGACTCGTTGAAAGAGGCACTTGCCGGCAGTCATCCCGAAAAAGAAGGAACGTATAGCCCGGTTAATATCTCCGGCCTGCAGGGCTCACTCTCTTCAATTATTGCCGCAGCGCTTTTTACTGACTATCCCTGCTCACTCATGGTTCTTTGCGGCCAGAACAGCTTTGAGCGGTACGAAAATGACTTTGCCGCCCTTCTGCCCAAAGAGACGCTCTGCAATACCTCAGACGAACTGTCACTCTCAATCGGAGCGTTATTAACCGGAAAAAAATCGGTCATTCTCTCCTTTTTCGATGATCTGCAGGTCACGCTCTGCCAGGCTGCCGAAGCAGAAAAGCGGATTTTCCGCCTGAAAACCGAACTTGACGCAGGATATGAACCACTCAAACGCTTTCTTGCGACAAACAGCTTTGAACAGAGAGAGTTTGTCGAAGATGAGGGTGAGTTCTCCGTGCGCGGCTCAATCATTGACGTCTTTCCTTGCGGGGCGCGGGAACCCGTGCGTATCGAATTTTTCGGCGATACCGTCACCTCACTGCGAGTCTTTGACATCAACAGTCAACTTTCGGGAAAAACGGTGCCCACAATAGAGCTGACGGCCTGTTTTACCGATGCCCTGAACAGCGCCACAGAGGCCGAGACAACAATTCTTGACTATCTCGATCCCTCAACCCTGATTATCATTGATGATACTGCGGAATTTGCCTTGAGGAAAGAGCACGCGAGCCTCAGCGACGCACTGGCACGCTTTCGCTCTGTCAGGATTGACTCTGCTGCGCATCCAGTCATCGATTTCTGTTCCAGCCCGCAAAAAAAACTGAACGCCAATTTCCGCACTCTTGCCTCCATGCTTCAAAAGGAGAGCGCAGAACACAAAAAGCCCCTCTTTGCAACCAGTTCACGCCGCGAAATTGCAGAGTTGACCGATTTCCTTACCGAGGAGATCACAGGCTCAAACAGCACCGCTCAACTCGAAGCAAGCTGGATTCCAGTCAATCTGCATACCGGCTTCATCTTCGGCGACCTTGACCTCTATACCGAATCAGACATCTTCGGCAAACTGCACGCCCATAAAGCGCACCGGAAGCGCAAAATACGGGGCATCTCGCTCAAGGATCTCCAAAAACTCAAAGTGGGCGACTACGTTGTTCATGAGGATTACGGCATTGGAATTTTCCGCTCACTTGAAACCATAACGGCAGGGAATTCCGAGCAGGAGTGCGTGCTTGTGGAATACAGCGGAGGCGACAAGCTTTTTGTCAATATCCAGAATATCAGGCTCCTCTCGAAATATACCGCCTCCGAAAGCTCTCTTCCCGCCCTCTCCAAACTTGGCAGTTCAAAATGGGCCGCAAAAAAAGAGAAGGTGCGCAAGCAGCTCCGCGATATTGCCATCAACCTGATCAAGGTCTATGCCCAGCGGAAAATGCAGAGTGGCTTTGCCTTTGCTCACGACTCCATCTCCATGCGGGAGTTCGAGGCCTCATTTATTTTTGACGAAACGCCCGATCAGCTCAAGGCAATTCATGATGTCAAAAAAGATATGCAGGAGCCCCACCCGATGGATCGGCTGATTTGCGGTGACGCCGGTTTTGGAAAGACCGAAATCGCCATGCGCGCAGCATTCAAGGCGGTGGAATCAGGCAAACAGGTGGCCATGCTGACACCAACAACCATTCTTACCCACCAGCACGCAGAATCCTTTACCAGACGGTTTGAGAATTTCCCGATCACCATAGCAGTGCTCAGCCGCTTTGTGACACGCAAGGAGCAGCAGGAGATCATCAAAAAAATAGCCGAGGGAAAAGTTGATATTGTGATTGGAACGCACCGGCTTGTCTCGAAAGATGTGCTTTTCAAGGATCTCGGCCTCCTCGTCATTGATGAAGAACAGCACTTCGGCGTCGAGGTAAAAGAGAAGCTGCGCGAGCAGTTCCCCGGGGTCGATACCCTGACCATGTCGGCCACCCCCATTCCGCGAACCCTCCAGTTTTCGATGCTTGGTGCCCGGGATCTCTCCATTGTTTCGACCCCGCCCAAAAACCGCCAGCCCGTCGAAACCCTTATTACCGATTATGACCCGGCGCTCATCCAGTCGGCAATCAAAAGAGAGATTACGCGCGAGGGGCAGGTCTTTTTTCTCCACAACCGCATTGCATCACTTGATGATATTCTGCAAACACTCCGCGACCTTGTCCCCTCGGCCCGGATTGTTTTCGCGCACGGCCAACTGCCCCCGAGAGAGCTTGAAAAGATCATGATGGATTTCATGCAGAAGGAGGTGGACGTGCTCATCTCCACCACCATCATCGGCTCCGGGCTCGACATCTCCAATGCCAATACCATCATCATCAACCGCGCCGACATGTTCGGGCTCTCCGACCTTTACC
>CAIQGA010000045.1 GCA_903871235.1 uncultured Chlorobiaceae bacterium | reverse complement strand
GTTATTACGCTTCAACTCAGGGTTTGTCAAATATTTTCGATCTTCATAAAGCAATATAAGCTATTATTTTATAATATCATAACGACTTTTCGTTCAGCCACTATATAACATATCCCTGAGAGATAGCCAGTTCCGCACTCCCGTCAACCTGTCGCATATTGCTTGCAACAACAGTACCCCGCGTTTTCTGTGTACGCGTTGCATATTGTCCTGGCCACAACATGAGATATTCACCGTCGTTCTGCGGAGGAAAGTTTTCCCAGTCTTGGGGATTGTGCCTCCATTTCAACATCAGTTCCTGACAGACCCGGTCAAGTTCCTTTAGTGAACGTTCCTGATCCAGCTCCTCAGTTTGTACCATTTCACACCGTTCCTTCAGCAGTCCAAGCGCATTGTTGATATCATTTTCGTAGGCTTGGTAATTATTTACACTGTCAGTACAATGCAGTCTTGCCCACAAGATCAGAGCTCCTGGCAATGCTCGTTGTATCGCTGATAATGCAAACGGCGTTGCCGATGTTGGCTCCACGCGTTCATACAATCTCCGGTGATAACTGTGAAATTGCTCAAAGTGTGATCGATCCCGGCTTTTGGACGGGTTGTAAATCATCATAATTAACCCAGGCCATTTACGACCAACACGACCTGTTACCTGAATGTATTGTGCCGTTGTTTTTGGCTGCCCAATAACCCCCATGAGAGATAGCCGTTCAATATCCACTCCAACTTCAATGATACTTGATACCAGACAGGCATCTATGGCGGTTTTTGAGCCAAGCGTATATTCAGCGGATAACAGATCCATCATGGCCACAATTTCAGACTGGGAACGGCGGCCGGTCAGTTCTTCGGCGGGCTTTAGAAATCTTCGTTTATCATACGGATAGCCCTCCCTGTCGAACAGGAATCTTAGCCTGGATTGAATATCAGAGTCAAACAGGGTTTTTGCACCGCCCAGTTCTCGTAAGCTGTTGTAAAAAGCCAGCAAGGTCCACCAAGGATCTCTGGTTTCCGGGGTAAATGCGTAGGGCCTAAAAAGTGCAGATGAAAATGTCCTCACCTGTGTGGTCAGGATTGAACCATAGTCAGAGGCATGAATACCGAGATACAAACGACCGGGTCGTAGTCTATTGTTTTCATCCCGGGCATACTTGCCAAAAAAGGAGTCACCCATCAATAAACCAGGACTTGGAAAGAGTTGCATCTGGTCACGGGCATACAGCGCTCTTACCTGTTCGGCAGCGCCACGAATTGTTGCGGTAGATGCAATAATCTTTGGTTTTATCCAACGGTCACCGACTTGCAGGGAACATAGCCGCTCAAAGATACCCTCATACAGGGCATACATAGTTCCCAATGGTCCCGATATCAGGTGCAGTTCATCCTGAATGATCAAACCGGGAGGTACATGTGTTTGCCTTATTTCGCCACCAACGTTATTCCTTCCAAAAATAGCACCAGCATCGGGTCTGTAAGCAATCATGGCATACTTGTCGGCAGTGGCAATAATGAGCGATGGGGGGTGTCTGTAAATCCGCTCATCAACTACCTCAACAGGAATCCATGTACTCGGATTTTCTTGACCAAAAGCACAGCTACTATCTGGACATAGTAATAAGGGGCCATCAGCTCCGTTGTCACTGATTCCCTGGATTCGCATAGATATACCACGCGGGGCTTTTCCGTTATATCGTCCGATTTCTGCCCTGCACCAAGGGCATTCAGTGAGCACCAAAGGGTTTCCGGCAACGTCCCCCCCTCGGAACCTTTTAACTTCCTGTTTTGCATTTTCAATTTTGTTTGGTGAGGAATCCCGGCCAATCCACAACCCCAGTGAAAACCGTTCACCGGGAATATTACCGAGGCCATGTTTTTCGGAATTTCGCCGCAGAAACTCCATGGCACAAACAAGGCTTGCTGCACGCTGAAACTGCTGTGTAGTCAGCATCCTCAGGGTATAGCGCATAAGAACATTGGTGCCATCCCGTTTAAGATCCACAGGGTCATCTGGCTGCATCAGAAGTCGCTGATGAAACATATAAAAAGCCATCACAGCAAGGTATGCTTCTGTCTTGCCACCTCCGGTAGGAAACCAGATGAGATCCACTATCTCGCGATCTGCTGATTGACCATCACTGACTCCGCTGAGCGACATAAGAAGAAAGGCAATCTGGAATGCCCGCCATTGACCGACTGCGGCTTCCTCCATATTCTGCTTATAAATATCCCAAGGTGACTGATAATCTCCATTCGGCATTACTCGTCTTTGTTGATTTTGCCAGTGCAAAGGTCGCCGCAACAACTGTTTCGCCGATATCTGTTGAAGAAGCATTGATAGGTTAGCAAGTCGGAATGCCGTTCTTACTTGCGGTTCATTGCGAAGGAGTGTTATGCCATTCTTGATTCTCACAATACACTTGTCACACGCATCAATGTTATTGCCTGCAATGGATTGCAATACAGCAGGAAGTCCATTCACCTCCATTCGCTTAAGCACTATCCAGTTTTCGTACTCATCAGCCAGCTTTATCAGTGACATCCAACCTTCACCTGTTTGATTATCCGGCAGTTCTGCAAGTAGACGCATGGAAAGCTTAACAGGATTTCCTTGTTCATCCATGATGTCGGGGGTCATGCTGGGAATTTGTACGGCAGGCAACACATCTGCATAAATTTTGTCCGGTATTTGCCCCGGTTCGGTATCCCAGCCCGCAGCACATCCATGCCCTATTCCCCAAGTTGCTGACTCCCGGTAAAGTAGAGCAAGAGACTGTTCCTCGGGATCAAGCAGGGTGAACGGTCGTGGGCTTTCCGGATATGGTTTCAGGCAACCACCATCGATGGATACTTCAAAATAGGTCTGATAAAGAGTGGCTTCCTGACAAGACTGATTGTTGTCAGTGGGGGAGACATTGCAGAGAACAATTGTCACAAGCCAAAAATCCTGTTTTTCACGATCGTGACGGGCGAAAACCTTCACTTGCAGGTTCAGTGGCGAATCTGCAGGCATTATAACATCTTTTATGACTGGTCTCCGGTCATCAAGTTCGGCAAAATCTATAACAATCTGTGTATCAGGCAGGAATGCCGGTCGGCGCCTCCATACCGGAAATTCGCGTGCTTGTCCATGATCATCTATCGTAGACCGGGCGGAACTTTCGTAACGGCCATTCAGCGGAAATGGTGAAGAATCATCAGCCTGCCAGAAAAAAAGTCTGTTTTGTGGCAATCGAACAATAATCCTGCTGTTGCGCTCAAGACTGACATAAAATGTTAATCCGATGGTCGATGGATGGCGAATATCAGCACTGGTTACCTCAAATTCATCTCCATCGGTTTCAGGAAGATCTGTATTTTCCGTTTCATCGCATGCTTTGGTGTCACTGTCCAAGGGTACGACGATAGCTTCGCTCTCTTCAAGCTCGATATCATTGGGCTCATTCTCTTGGTCTGGAGCATTATCAGGCGTTGAGGAAGGATGCAAGAGTCCAACCCCATACTTGCGATGAGGCATTTCCCTTTTATAGTACAGGACTTCTTCAATTTCGCTTTCCGGATACGGATTCCAGCCTAAGAAGCCTTTTCTGGATGAAACCGGATCGGCAAAATCTTTGCCGTTAAAAAGAGCAATTTCTGGGTTCGGTACAGGTCTTGACGGGCCCACAATCTCCCCTCGAATACATGCAATAAGTTCAGCTCTTTCTGTCATGAATAGCTCCTTTTTTTGTCAGCCAGCCGAACAATGTCTTCTGGCATTTGCTGTTGCATAAAACCCTGACTGATTCAGTCGCCCGCGTCATTCCTGTATAAAATAAATCACGCTGAAATTCAGCCTCTCCAAAAGATACATCGGTAAGAATAATTACTTTGTTTTCCAGTCCCTTGAAAGAGTGAACCGTGCTGTAATGGATAAATCGACCCTGCTGCCACGCAGGATAAAGCCGATGTCCTTTAACGATAAGCCGCTGTGCTGCGCAGGTCTCAGATGACGAGAACGACAAAACAGTTATTTCCTCTGGTCGATAACCCTGACAACCAAAATCCTTCAGGGCATCAGCAAGTTGCTGGCACTGTTCCTCATCCGTAGCATAAAAATTGATGTCGTAATTTTTCACACCACCGCCGCGCCTCATATAACCCGAATAAATTCTTTTCTCAAATCCGCTGAGCATAACAGCAGTATCTCCGACTATACTGTAGTTTCGGCAATTTTCAGTCAGTTTCCACTTTGCAGGCTGAGCCTCCATGTGAACGGAGTCAAGAGACTGCAACATGAGATCTCGCTCACCAAGAACCTGGTGTTCAAAATCACCCAATAGTACGAAGTTACCATATTTCAATCCTCCAGCTAAAAACTGGATAAGGCACTCCCATAAAACAGGACGTGCAAGAATATCCTGTGCTTCATCAAGTATGAGGTAGTCAAAAGATGCAACTGCATACAACTCGGGATCCGTAAGTTTTTCTTCCAATTGGACGGGCAAAATTTTATCCCAGAAATTCCTGTCAGGAGTATCAGGTATAACAATACCCATTAGTTCAGCCATAACCTGAATAACCGTGCCTACAACAAGATTTGGTAAATCAGGTTTGATCTGTATCATTTTCTCCTTGGTTAGTACCCCAAAGAGTTGATTAAAACAGAGTAGAGCCACCCTCTCGCCAGACTCCGCCCTGCGCCTTGCCAATTCCATCGCAATCAGTGACTTTCCCGTCCCGGCTCCGCCAGATACAATTACCCGCTCATTGTTTTCAACAAGCTGGAATACGGGTTTTTGCTGATCGCGCAGTATGTTCTCTATTTCCTGTTCTCGGTGGCGAATTTCCTCGCGAGCATCGGGATGACGCTTCTGCACAGGCACACAGTAATCGACTATAGCCTGAACAGTTATATTTGAAAGTGGAGTTACAAGGCGTTTAAGATTGCAGTCTTCATCAATACTCAACAGAATTCGCCGTTTGAGATCCTGACAGAAATCAGCCGCATTTCTGAACGATCTGAATGCAAGGGCATCCATAAGCTCCCAACGCTGTACAGAAAGATTTGTGGGCAAAGAAAATGAAGCGTTGGGGAAAATGCAGAGATGAACAACAGGAACTGAACTGTACTGGGGAGCCAGTTCACGCAGATTGCGGTAAAAAGTATAGCGACCATCAGATGCTTGCTTGAATGGTGATCGCTTGATTTCCGGAGGGCTCCAAAAGCTCCCGTCAAATGTGATGCTCATGTGGGATTTGACTTCCATACACAGGATGCCACAGTCGGGAATAATTGCAACAAAATCAATCTCTGTTCGTAATCTCCTGTTCCATGGAGCAAGATCAAGCGAGTGCAAAATCACCCAATTATCCGGACCTTGGGTAAACATATTGAATACATCCCGCTCCCCGGGTGGAGTGTGATCATCCATAAAAGAAGGTATCAACCTCGCCATTGTTCAAACTCCCTCAAGTCATTTATTTCCCTAAAAGCAGAATCTGGGGCCCGAAAACCCCACTCGATGTCGACTATTCTGCAAAATCTGAACCGCCCTTTAAGTTCTCTGCCTTTTGGTATATCTATTAAAAAATCAGTCTCCTTTTTGGACTTTTCGTATATTTCTTCCAAGAGCGAATTCAATATATCTAAGCTATTTTCATGCAATAAATCTTGAGCAAATCGCCCTTCTGAAATTGCCTCACCTTTCGATCGTCTGATTTCCTTCCAGGCATATTGCCACCAGGGTTGCTTTTGACCTTCGACATGACCTTCAATACCCAAATGATCAATAAGTATCCTGAAATGTTCAACTTTTTGAGGAGCAAGAATTACAGTTTTAGGAGGATTGCTCCATTCCTCAAGACGGGAAAAAAGGGAAATAAGCTTGATGCCACTGTCAAAAAGCCGCTTGCATAAACCTGAATGATCTTTCCGGATCTCTTCAGAAAGCCGTTTTTTCCATATCAGGCTATACGCTCCATCTTTGGCATGCAATTCTCCAAAATCAACAGGTGCAATAATTGGCAGAATAAGAAAAGCACCTGAAACACTTACATCACCCGGCAAGTGTAGTCCGATTTGCTCATTTTGGGAATCAGCAGTAGGGTTAAAAATGAGGATTTTTTCCCTAAAAGGGTAAAGTATACCATATTGCTCGTCGATGTGAAGAAGTACGGCAGTTCTTTTATCAACTTTATTGATTGACTGGAAAACCTGAAATTCATCTTCATCATTTATTGGAAGAAATTCACCTGTTTGAGTAATTTTTAATTCCCAGGGAATAACTCTCGACATTCCATTTTCAGAAGGCAAGGATAAATCAGAAGAATTTTCGCCTATAATCGAAACTCCCGTAACAGGATCAAGTCCAAATCCCGGCTCATCCCTGCTGCCGGACCATACAAATTGAATTGCAGTTTCAAACCGTGGTGCGGTAAGCAGTGCATCAGGACAGCTACCCCATCCAAAAGGACCAACCTTTATCAAAACGTCAAAAGGTTCAATACGACGATAATCTTTTGGCTTGTGAATAAAATAATCGCCGTCAATCAAGTCAAGAGACAAATCGTGCATGATCGACTCAAAATACTGGCGCGCATTTTTGTGGCAATAAATTTTAAACTTTTTTCCACTTACAATCAGATCATCAATCACATGACGAATTTCCAGCCGAATTGGGTTTTCATTTTGGTTGAGACGGGTTGCTACTATCAGTGAAACCTCATAAGCCTCCTTGATATCCGGCCATCTCATGGCTACTTCTTCAGGTTTTCCCAGTATTTTGATTTTCTCTGATAAGTCTTTACCAAAGGGGATTGGTGTCGTAATCCATTCAGACAACAACCATCGCAATTTATTGGATATTTCTGTTGTATCGTTAGCTTCACATTCATTAAGTGTCTTGATTATCTTGATAAGATTACGACGGAACAAACTGAAATCACATGATGAAATAACTCTTCGATCAATGACATATTGGTGATCCTGCGCTATAAACGCACATATTGATGAGGCTGTTGTTGACATTGGTTATCTTTTTTTCCAAATGGCTAAAGAAATGCCTTTAGGTATTGAAGGGAGATTTCCAGGTAGAATATTTTCAGGTAGATACCACTGAGCCTGCTCATTCATCTTCTCAACAATCGCATCCAGTCTATCTCGCTCCAATGTCCTGTCAATCACCGCGATAATATCGCATTCGCCGAATAAATCTTTATTTTCATAAACCTTTAAAAAGGCGGCATCACCATCAGCCACAACAAGACGAAGCGGAGCAGACTGACGATCAATTTTTTTTGTTCTGGAGTTAAAGAACGATAAACGCGAAATTTTTTCGCATGACCAATCATGAACGGAAAGTAATTGATCAAGTTGAACTGGTTCTGGGCCAGAATGGAGTCGGATACGGGACAAGATGTCTCGTGTTGTATTCTCACCCATTGTTCGTCCAGCAAGACAGACCCCTGAATAAGTTTCCTTAAGATTGCTATCCTGGACTTTGCCACCTTGTTCCAATAAGTTACGATAGATGTCACCATAAGGCAATTTGTGTCCAGTTAAACAGGGCTCACCTTCGAAATAAACATTCTTCAGATCGACCTTGTAATAAGGGCATGGGATGGATTTCTTCCTTGCACGCAGTATTCGAACAATTTGATCATAGCCATCATCATCATCTTTTCTATGATATCGAAATTTGTATTTACTGCAGTTCGTATAAAGTAAAATTCTGCGATCCTTTAGTTTTTTTTTCTCCTCATCCCGTATTCTTTGCCGATGAAACTCAATATCATTAGCGCCTGAATCTTCAAGATATTTCCTGATTGCACCAAGAGCTATCAACCCTGAGCCTGCTGAATCACATGGCATTGAAATCAAAACGATTCTCCTGTTTTCCGATATATTATTTTGCCATATATATCCAAATTCGATCATAAACCTAGCCCACTCAGGAATATCACTCCAAGAGTGATTTGCTTCCGAGAATTGTATATTTTGATCCATCTTTTAACTTTATAGCAAAATTATACTGTAAAATACAGCAACCAAATAGATTTTAGCTCTTGATCAGCTTTGTCTCAAGGAAAGCAAAAATGAATATCATAAAGCTAACCTAAAAAATTCATCACTGGAAAGGGGTTGCTAAAACGCAATAACAGTAATACTTCATATTTAGCGAATAATTATCTTAAATGAAAAAAAAATTGTAAACTACAGCAAATAATTGCTCTGAAAAATATCTTGTTATAGTGCGAGTGGTGGGACAAATGCGGTCCATGGTATTAATCTTTTTTCTTTGGCTTCTTTTTCTTAAAACTGTTTCAAACGTTTGTCTGATCAGATTCTTTGACTTCAAGGTGCATGTTAGTTTTTTTTTGCTGTTTTGTTTCTACTGTACAGTATACACACCGATGTAGGACAATAACCGTCTGAGGTGCTGAAAAAGTGCAGCTATTTCTTATTTCTGCGAAACATTTCTTTGTATCGGACAGTCTTTGTCTCCAGTCGCCAGTTATCTTTATAAGTCACAAAGAAAAAAGGTTTTATTAGTCTTTTAGCTCCAGTTTAACGAATAAATTACGGAGTAGGCATGTTAGGCATTGAGATGGTGGAGGTGACCGCAGATTTTGAATGCTGCCTGGTTCCACGGTTCGTGCCGGGTCAATGACAATACGGATGATGGTCATGGGAATTGTGCTGCCAAGTATGCCAGAACTCAAAGGGGAGTGCTCTTCCAACTTGATGACCACCATTTTGAACTTCTTCTTGAGGCTCTTCGGGATCACACGAATGGCAAGGTATCTATAGACGCAACAATCGGCACCTGTTGAGATGCCGACCGGCTTGATTTGACGAGGGCTGGAGAGTTTCTTAAGCTGTCCTTCTCCTGTAGAGATAGGGGTAGTCTTGGAGAGGGTGTTACAGCATTCCTGTCATGGTTTCGAAAAACCCAGGGTTAGGGATGTGCAGCAATATTTCTTCAGTTTCCTTGGGGCCTATATTTTCAAGTACCGCGACTGCCTCGCGCACCAGTTGATCTTTATGTGCTTCATCGAGTTCTTGAGTCTTCTGGCGAAGAAAGTCTGCCATATTGTCAGGCGAAATAATGAACTCACCGCACCCGGTTTCGTCTGGTTCCGGAATAGATGAGTCAACCCAGTTGGATAGGGCCGAGGCCAGTTTGTTTTCAATGACTTCAGTGCAAATCTTCTGGACGACTTCTTCGTTTATGGTTTTTCCTTGTTTCTGAAGTTCTTTAGTTGCCGCATTTACGACGTTTTTGCAAAGATCCTGTATGATCAGGTTGTATTTTGAGTTGCCGTTTCCTGAGGGTTCGATGTTGGTGTTGGTCATGGGAATTGTTATTAATGATTGATGGGATTTTTTTTTGATTTATAACAGTGGCAGCGACTCAAGCCGCTTCGCCATCGCGTGTATGTTTGATCATCGTATGGCCCACAAAGGGTGCAGACGTCGATGTATATCTTCTTGGCATCGGAACGTCCTCTTTTGTTTCAGTAGTTCACTGGCGCAGTATTTTTGTTGTGGTAGTCGGCAACAGATGGCATCGTAGCTCTTTTCGGGTGGCCCTCCGCACATTTTAGTGGAATGAGGGGATAAAATCGTAGATTGCAGTATTTCAACCCTAACCTCCAAGATGCAAAAACGAACTGAGCATTACCAGCAATTACTGGGATTTCCTGCCATTTGGGAAGTCGATAATGTCAACCTTTCTGTCTCTGGTCTGAAGATAGAAGTCCACCTCCGTTTTGTAGGAGATGAAGTAATATGTCCTCAATGTGGGGTGCGCGGAAAAGCTTACGACAAGGCCCCAGAACAACGTTGGCGGCATCTTGATACCATGCAATTTGAGACCACCATTATAGCGCGCATTCCTCGGTGTCGGTGCGAAACGTGTGGTGTAAAGACCATAACAGTCCCTTGGGCGGCACCCCATTCCCGTTTTACACTCTTGTTTGAAGGCTTTGCCGTTGCTCTACTCCAGCACTGTGCCAGTGTACAAGCGGCCTCAAATATCCTTAAGCTCGACTGGCATGCTGTCAATCAGATTATGAAACGCGCTGTAAAACGAGGCCTTCTCCGCCGGGAACCTGATAATGTAGTGCATGTCGGTATAGACGAAAAAAGCTTCCGGTCAGGTCATAAATACATCACTATACTCAATGATCTTGACAAAGGTCGGGTACTTGATGTCATTGAGAATCGTACACTGACAGCAACGAGAAAGCTGTTGGGAACCCTTTCAAAACCACAACGAAAAGCTGTTAAGTCGGTATCGCTTGATATGTGGCAAGCCTTTGCAACAGCAGTACATAAACTCCTTCCAACTGCTGATATTGTTCACGACAGATTTCACATCAGCCAATATCTTAATGACGCAGTTAACAAGGTCAGAAATCAGGAATCACACGAACTTAAGAAAGATGGGGATACCAGTTTGGTCGGTTCAAAATACACCTGGCTGAGAAATCCTGAAAACATGACCAAGAGCCAAAAAACACGGTTTAACGAGTTGATGGCATGCGAATTTAAGACGGGTGTGGCTTGGGTGTTGAAGAACATTTTTCGCGATTTCTGGAACAGCTCTTCAGAACTCAGGGGCGAGTTATTTTTTACGTATTGGTGTGAGTTAGTCGACAAGACAAAACTGAAGCCTCTGATAAAAGTGAAAGATATGATGGAACGTCATAAGGGCAACATCCTCAACTACTTCAAACATCAAGTTAGCAACGCTATGTCGGAAGGAATCAACAGCAAAATCCAGTTGTTAAAGGCTTCTGCCCGAGGGTTTCGAGGCTTCGAAAGCTATCGAACAAGGATCCTCTTTTACTGTGGTAAGCTGGATATGACAATCTAACGGCGCAGTAAAATGAAAATTCTTTTCCATTAAAACCTGCGGAGAGCC
>CAIQGA010000044.1 GCA_903871235.1 uncultured Chlorobiaceae bacterium | reverse complement strand
GATGGACACTTGAGAACGATGGGGGTAAACAGCTCATCCCCGAATTGCCATAATTCTTGTTTTTCCTGGAAAGAGGAGAGCTGACCGTAACGCCCAATTTGAATGCATCAACGATCAGGCAAAACAAAGCATCGTGGAAATTATTTGTTTGTAGTTATCGTAATTGCTAACTTTGCGCATGAGTTATAGATACTATTGAGGGATGGCCCTCCAGCATCAAGGCTGATTACAGAAAAATTTCGCTCCTTTTAAAAGAGTACGGTCCAAATGTGAGGATGCCCCATACCAAAGCAATGGGGGATGGCCTTTTTGAAATGAGACCAAAAGGACGGGATGGTATAGGCAGAGCGCTCTATTGCTATTTAAAAGGCAAAAAGATCATAATTCTGCACGTCTTTATCAAAAAAAAACAGACAACACCTTTAAAGGAGTTGAACGTTGCCAGAAAAAGATTACAGGAGATTAAAAATGGATGAACTTACATACCAGCCAGTGCCCTACGATGTTGAGGGTGATATTGCCAAAGACCTTCAGGACAAGGATTTTCGCAGAGAATATGAAGCACTGGAACCAAAATACGCACTCATCAGGGAACTGCTCTCTGCACGACGGCACTCTGGTATGACACAGGAAGCCGTAGCTCTGAAAATCGGGACAACCAAAAGTGCGATCTCCAGACTGGAATCCGGGAGCAAACATGCCCCATCCATCGCTACGCTTATGAGATATGCTGAGGCTGTAGGCTGCGAACTGGAAATCAAACTACATCCAAAACAGCAATCGCAAAAGATCTGACCCTGTCAATAATCATTTTGAGACGGGGAGGGATGCCTTGGTAATATTACTCTGTGAGCAAATACATGAAATCTACAGTGCGTGTTCAGGGAACAGCGGTCTGCATCGTCAGCAGTGGCAACGATGGTTTTAATTGTGGCGAATTTGCCATTATTAAAAGCAATGTGGGGCTCAACAGCGACACAATCAGCGTCATTTTCTTCCATCATGACATAGCCGTTGAGATCAATATGTGGAACAGCCAAGATTCTAAAACCTTCGAATTCGAGAGGTTTAGAACTGAAGCAGGCGGCGACCGTCTGAAACGGCTCAACCAGATCGCTATCCGTCAGATGCAAACCCTCACGGTAGCAACCTTTCGTTCACTTCCGATTGTAGCGGGAAAGGAGGGGAAGGCATGAGTGCAGAGGTGAAGTCAGGTTACAAAATGACTGAGGTGGGGGTGATTCCGGAGGATTGGAAAGTATCTGCTATCGGCAGCAAGGCAGAGAAAGTTGGAAGTGGGATTACACCTACAGGTGGTCAACGTGTTTACCGAAGCGAAGGCCGTCCTTTTATACGTAGTCAAAATATTGGCTGGGGAAACCTGTTGCTGGATGACGTGGCGTTCATTGATGATGTAATACATTTCACTTTCCCTGAAACAGAAATTCAGTTGGATGATGTATTCTTGAACATTACCGGTGCATCCATTGGTCGGAGTGCTATTGCTGATTTGCGGATTGTTGGCGGTAACGTGAATCAGCACGTTTGCATAATTCGTGTAAACCAGTCAAAGTTAGTTCCGCGTTATTTGAACATATTCCTTCTTTCAGCAGCAGGACAGCGACAAATTGATAGCTTTCAAACAGGAGGTAATCGTCAGGGCTTAAATTTTGCTCAAGTACGATCAATGCTCATGCCAATTCCTTCGACTGAATCTGAGCAACGTGCCATTGCTGAGGCATTGAGTGATGTGGATGCGCTGCTGGATGGGCTTGAGCGGCTCATCACCAAAAAGCGCAACATCAAGCAGGCTGCCATGCAGCAACTCCTCACCGGCAAAACCCGCCTCCCCGGTTTCAGCGGCGAATGGGAGGTGAAACGGTTGGGGGAATTGTTGGATTATGAACAGCCAACAGAATACCTTGTTAGTAGTAGTGAATACTGTGACGCAAATGATGTTCCAGTGCTTACAGCGGGAAAGACTTTCATTCTTGGATATACAAACGAAACTGATGGAATTTTCAATAATCTTCCCGTCATCATCTTTGATGATTTTACGACCGCAACAAAGTATGTGACATTTCCTTTTAAGGCAAAATCGTCAGCAATGAAGCTTTTGAAACCACACAACCCATCAGTGAATCTGATGTTTGTCTATGAAATGATACAGTTAATTGAGTTCAGGCTGTCTGAACATAAAAGATATTGGATTTCAGAGTTTCAAAAATTGGATGTGAAGATTCCTGATGAGAAAGAACAAACCGCGATCATAAATGTTCTTTCCGACATGGACGCCGAGCTTGCCGCCCTCGAAAAGCGCCGCGAGAAAACCCATAACCTCAAACAGGCCATGATGCAGGAACTCTTAACCGGAAAAACGCGACTCGTTCCCGCAGGAGAGGCCCATGTCTGATCAACCCCGCTCTGAGCGCAGGACGCAAAATCGCGTCATCGCTCTCTTCTCAGATAATGTGCGACCTGACTGTCTCGGCTACCGCTACCTTGGCGAGTGGAGCAAACGCGAAAACAATCGCCCCATTGAAACAGCGCTGCTTCGCGAGAACCTTGTGGCGCGGGGTTACTCTGCCGCCCATATCTCCGCTGCATTGCAAAAGCTCGAAACGGCGGCTGACACGACAGGAGTAACGCTCTACCAGGCCAATCTTCGCACCTACCAGTTGTTGCGCTATGGCGTGCCGGTGCAGGTTGCTGCCGGGCAGGCGCACGAAACGGTTCACCTGATCGACTGGTCGAACCCCGACAGGAACGACTTTGCCCTTGCCGAAGAGGTGACGCTCAAGGGCGGCTACGAGCGACGCCCCGACATTGTGCTCTATCTCAACGGTATTGCCATTGCCGTGATTGAGCTCAAGCGCAGTTCGGTGGAGATAGCCGACGGCGTGCGGCAGATTTTTTCCAATCAGGAGGAGATTTTCAACAAGGGCTTTTTCAGCACGGTGCAATTAGTGATGGCGGGCAGCGATTCGCAGGGGCTTCGTTATGGTACTACCGGCACGCCCGAGCAGTTCTTTGTTGCGTGGAAGGAGCGGGCTACAGGCGCGGCTGATAAGCCACCAGCGGCAGGGACATTGCTCGATCGCCCTCTGGCGCAGTTGTGCAACAAGGAGCGGCTGCTCGATCTGATGCGCAACTTTATCATTTTTGATGCTGGACGAAAAAAGGTGCCTCGCCCGCATCAGTTTGAGGGCGTGAAGGCGGCTCAGGAGCGCATTGCCAAGCGTGAAGGGGGCGTTATCTGGCACACCCAGGGGAGCGGCAAGAGCATTTTGATGGTGCTGATTGCCAAGTGGCTGCTTGAAAACGATCCGGAGGCGCGTATCCTCGTCATCACCGACCGCGATGAGCTCGATAAACAGATTGCCGGGGTGATGCGTAACGCCGGGGTGATTGGCGATAATGCACCCTCACCGCGCATCACCTCGCGGGCGGATTTTGTGGCCAAGCTGGGTGCAACCACTCCGCGTATGCTCTGTGCGCTGATTCACAAGTTTGATAGTGCTGACCTCAAGGGCCCGGCACCGGCGGTTCATGGTCGCTTCTATGTGTTTGTGGATGAGTGCCACCGCACCCAGGGCGGTGAGATGAACAAGCAGATGAAACGCTGGCTGGAAGGGGCAATCTTCATTGGCTTTACCGGCACTCCGCTCTTGCGCAAAGACAAGCTGAAGCTGATGACTCGTGACATTTTCGGCACCTATATCCATACCTACAAGTTCCATGAGGGGGTGGCGGATGGTGTCATTCTCGACTTGAAGTATGAGGCCCGCGACGTGCCGCAGCGCCTCACCTCCCCGACGGCCATCGATCAGTGGTTCGAGAGGGCGACAAAAAACCTTAACAACTTCCAGAAGGCTATTTTGCGGAAGCGCTGGGCAACGATGGAGGAGTTGATGAGTTCGGGGGAGCGCAAGCAGCGCATCATCGCCAGTATCATTGAGGACTTCAGACTCAAGCCTCGCCTGAACAATGATCGTGGCACGGCAATGCTTGTTGTCGCCTCAATTTACGATGCCTGCCACTATTTCAGGCTCTTTCAGAACACCTTTTTTGGTATCCACTGTGGCATTATCACCTCCTTTGAACCGAACGCCAGCGCGATTTCAAGGGAACCACGGCAGAGTGACGAGCGGTACAAGTTCGATACCTACACGAAGTATCTGCTCAAAAAGGGGCAGACGACCCGGCAATACGAAGAGGAGGCAAAGCGGCGTTTCATTGAAGAGCCAGCGAACATGAAGCTTCTGATTGTGGTGGGCAAACTGCTGACCGGCTTTGATGCGCCGAGCTGTACCTATATTTATCTCGACAATGAACTCTGTGACCACAACCTCTTTCAGGCGGTCTGCCGCACCAACCGCCTCGATGGTGACGACAAGGAGTATGGCCACATTGTGGACTTCAAGGGGCTTTTCGGTGACGTGCAGCAGGCCATAGCGGTCTACAGCTCCGATGAGCTTGATCTCGATGAGGGGAACGGAGGCGACAACAACGTCCATATCAAGAACTGGCTGCAAGAGGGCAAAAAGCAGCTCGACGCCGCACGTGAAGCGCTGCACTACCTTTGTGAACCGGTGCTGTTACCCCGGGAGGTTGAGCACTATCTCTCTTATTTCTGCGGTGATGCGGCCAACCCGAATGCGCTTGACGAGACGGAGCCGTTGCGCGTTTCGTTCTACAAAATGGTGGCGATATTCGCCCGTGCCTACGCAGAGATTGCCCAGGAGCTGACTGAGGCGGGCTACACTGCTCTTGAGGCTGATGCCTTGCCAAAGGAGGTCGAGTTCTACGTTGAGATACGGGCGGCCATCAAAAAGCACTCCGGTGAGGAGCTCGACATCAAGCCGTATGAGGCAGACATGCGCCACCTCATCAACACCTATATTCAGGCCGATGCAGCCGTGGAGCTGGGAGAACTGGGCGAGATGTCGCTTACCGAGCTGATCATCCAAACCGGTATCCACGATGCCATTGCCAAAAAGCTCAATGAGAAGGGGAAGCTGTCGAAGAAGGCCATTTCAGAAGGAATCATCAACAACATTCGCAAGACCATCATCCGCGACCAATTGACTGACCCCCGCTTTTATGTGGAGATGTCGCAGTTGCTTGATGACCTGATCAAGCAGAGCAGGGCGGAGAGGGCAGCCTATGAGGAGTTTCTGCGCAATGCCGAGGCGCTGGTAAAGAGGCTTGCCGCAAAGCGTTCTGGTGAAGGTGTGCCCGCGATGCTGCATGGCAAGCCGGAGGCGGTCGTGCTCTACAACAATCTCAGCACTCTCGATGCAACACGGTTTCGCTATCCAACGGATGATGATGACAAGGCTGCCCTCGCCCTGAAACTTGATTTGACCGTGCGCGAAAGTGCCCCAGCCGGATGGAAAGGGGATCAGCCCCGGGAGACTCAGGTGCTCAATGCCCTCTATCCGCTGCTCGACAAGGATCCGGAGGCCACCAAAGCGCTTTTCGAAATCATCAAAAAGCAGCCGGGGTACCAGTGATCGAAATTATTCAACTGGGTGACATTGTCATCGCTTTTTCGTGCAAGGCGGTCAAGAACGTGCATCTTTCGGTGCATCCTCCGGCAGGTCATGTGACACTGGTTGCTCCCAACGGCACGCGATTAGAGGTGGCTCGCGCCTATGCCATTTCGAGGCTTGGATGGGTACGGCAGCAGCAGCAGAAACTCAGCAATCAGGCCCGCGAAACCCCTCGCCAGTTCATTGAGCGCGAAAGCCACTACCTTTGGGGGCGGCGCTATCTGATGACGGTACAGTATCTCGATGCCAAACCCTGCATCGTACTCGGCCACAAACAGTTAACCCTCTGCGTCCGACCTGGCAGCGATGCCCTCAAACGGGCTCAGGTGCTGCACAATTGGCACAAATCCCTTCTGCACAGGCAGGTGCCACCCCTGATCCGGAAGTGGGAGAAAAAGCTGGGGGTCACCGTTACCGACTATTTTCTCCAGAGAATGAAGACCAAATGGGGGAGTTGCAACCATGCTGCGCGTCATATCCGCATCAATACCGAACTGGTGAAAAAGCCAAAACACCTGCTGGAGTATCTCATTGTTCATGAAATGGTGCACCTGCTCGAGCCATCGCACAGTGAGCGCTTTGCTGCACTGCTTGGCGAGCACTATCCCGCCTGGCGCGAAGCCCGTGCCGAACTCAACGAATTGCCTCTGACGGCGGAGTCATGGGTGAGATGATTGGGTATAGAATCTTGCCAGAAGAGAGCGAGCACAAATTGCGCTCTTGTTCTTCCCTGTACATCATCCTCCATCATTTCCCGAACAGCATATTATACGAAAATCTTCAGTTCTCAAAACGCACATTCAGTACCCATTTTTCAGAATTGAGCATTCTTTACAAGGACCAGCTCACCCCATTCTGCTATGACCCTGCTGAACTCCTCCTGGAATGCCGGTTTGCGGAGGTTCTCACCCTTGACCTTGCCGGCAAATACTTTCCATCGGGCTTCATCCTTCATGACATCGACAAGCAGAGAGCGAACTTTAAGCATAACCAGGGCCAGCCTGGCGTACTCCTTGCGGGGTGCATTATTGTTCAGTTGAGCGAGGCCGGAGAGGTAGTAGGTCAGAATCTGTTCAGGAAAACGCTCTTCAAGTTGTTTCGCTATAAGCAACGCTTCACCTGAATCACCGACATGACAGGGATAGTTGCTCTTGAGCAGGAGTGCCAATGCCTCTTCGTATTCCTCACGCTCCATTCGTATCTTGAGACGCTCCGAAACCCATGATGTATCGAACTGCTCAACTATTTTTGGTTCAAAGAGCAGCCACTCTTCGGCAGAGCAAATCTTTTTGAAGCTCTTGTATTTTGGCAAGTGGCATAAGCCAGATCATAGAGCGAATCATCCATGCCAGCATTGCCGCTGTCGATGAACGGTTCTACTTCATCAAGGAGTTTCCGGCGAACCTCTTCTTCAACCGTTGAGTTTTCCAGTATCTTCTGGATTTCCTGCATCAGATCGGTAACACCATCCTCTTTATCATAATCACCGCCACCATATTCATCGAGATCATACAAGTCAGAATAGAGTTCCCGCCAAAGTGCCATGACTATTTCGCCCTCCGAACGGCTTTTCTGTTCAGGGGAGAGAGAGAGGTGTTTCTTCAAATAGTTAAAGCATTCAAGGCGTACATCAGGTTGATTTTCGGCAAGCTCTACAATCAATTCAATCAGCATCTCTGGCTTGGCCGCCTCCAGTAACTCGATCAGTGAGTCCGTATTGGTCTTCTTTTTTGCCATATCGGTTCTTCTTCAGACTGTTTTGACATCCTCCTCGCCCTAAAGGTCGAGGATTCCTACTGCGTCAAACACCCCGTGGTGCATTGCTTGATTTTGTAATGAGACTTATTTGCAATTGAGCGCCATTTTTG
>CAIQGA010000043.1 GCA_903871235.1 uncultured Chlorobiaceae bacterium | reverse complement strand
GTTAAAAATGAAAACAGGGATTAAAAAGGTTAAGTTGCACGTCAAGAAAAACGACTCAGTCGTCGTTATCAGCGGCAATGATAAAGGGAAAGCTGGAAAAATTTTGAAAGTATTTCCCGTTAAAAGCCGAGTTATTGTTGAAGGCGTCAATATCCGCAAGCGTCATACCCGCCCTGCACAGGGTCAGACACAAGGGTCAATCATTGAGCGCGAGTTCCCGATTCACTCTTCAAATGTGAAGAAAAGTTAAGTGTTTCCACTAAATGTCCCCGATGACCAAGACCATCGAGGGTAAACTGATAAAGAACAAGATGGACAAGAATAAAGAGATGACACCTGCAACACCTTCACTGGCAAGACTTGAAACGTTCTTCAGGGAGAAAGCAACGCCGAATCTTATCGAGCGCTTTCAGTACAAGAATGTCATGCTTGTCCCCAGACTCGAAAAAATATCGATCAATATTGGTGTCGGAGCGGCAGCGGCAGAACCGAAATTGCTTGAAATTGCCCTTCAGGAGCTTGCCCAGATTACCGGTCAGAAACCTCAGATCCGTAAATCAAAAAAAGCTATATCAAACTTTAAATTACGTGAAGGTCAGCCTATTGGATGCCGCGTAACGCTTCGCCGCAAGGCAATGTATGAGTTTTTTGACCGTTTTGTCAGTCTTGCCGTTCCAAGGATTCGCGATTTCCGCGGGCTCAGCGATACGAGTTTTGATGGCCGTGGAAACTACACTGTTGGTGTCAGGGAGCAGATTATATTTCCGGAAATCGATATTGATAAAGTACCGAGAATATCCGGAATGGATATCAGTTTTGTAACGTCCGCCTCTACAGACGAAGAGGCCTACGTACTGCTTTCGGAACTTGGAATGCCATTCAAAAAGAAGAACAACTAAATAATTCAGAAAACAGATGGCCAAGAAAAGCGTTATAGCAAGGAACGAAAAGAGAATCAAGCTTGTCGCGAAATATGCAGTCCTTCGTGCTGAGCTGCTTAAAGCTGGTGACTATGAAGCTCTCCGTAAGCTGCCGAGAGACAGTTCTGCAACGAGGGTACGTAACCGTTGTGTGCTGACAGGCCGTGGAAGGGGTGTGTATGCAAAGTATGGGTTGTGCAGGCATATGTTCCGCAAGTTCGCGCTTGAAGGAAAGTTGCCTGGTGTCAAGAAAGCAAGCTGGTAAGCAGGTTTTCTTTTAGTTAAAGTAAGGTATTTGTTCATTTTAGAAAGTAACCAACGTTTGCTATGCCTGTAACGGATTCTATTGCAGATTATATCACCCGTATCAGAAATGCGGGAAGAGCAAAAAATAAAACAACCGATATTCCCTATTCAAAGCTCAGGGAAAATCTTTCGCAATTGCTCGTAGAGAAAGGGTACATCAAGAACTTTACGGTCATCACCTCCGAAAAATTTCCTTTTCTGCGGATTGATCTCAAGTATACTGCACATGGTGATCCCGCCATCAAGGAGATTACCAGAGTCAGCAAACCGGGTCGGCGTGTTTATGACGGAAAAGATATTAAAAAGTATCTTGGTGGTCTCGGGTTATATATCCTTTCATCATCGAATGGGGTTATAACTGATAAAGAGGCAAGGGCACAGGGCGTAGGTGGTGAAATCCTGTTCCGTATCTATTAATTCACAAGCCAAAGAGCATTAGAATACCATGTCAAGAATAGGAAAAATGCCCATAGCTCTGAGCAATCAGGCAAAGATAGAGATCAATGACTTCAATGTCAGGGTATCGGGTCCTAAAGGCACTCTTGAACAGAGGCTGACGGATCAGGTGACTGTATCGGAAGAAAACGGTGTTGTTACCGTAGTAAGAATTGATGACAGTAAAAAGGCGAAGGCGCAGCATGGTCTTTACCGTATGCTCATCAGCAATATGGTTGATGGTGTCACGAAAGGTTTTACCAGAAAACTCGAAATTGCAGGCGTCGGATATCGTGCAGAGCTGAAAAATGATCTGCTCGCATTGACTCTCGGTTATTCGCACATGATCTATTTCAAGGCTCCGGACGAAATCAAGATTGAGGTGCCGGATCAGGTGACTGTTCTTGTAAGCGGTATCGACAAGGCGCTTGTTGGCCAGGTTGCCGCCAAGATCCGCTCCTTCCGTAAACCGGAACCGTACCGTGGAAAGGGTATCAAGTATGCTGGTGAAGTAATTCGCCGTAAGGAAGGTAAGGCTGCAGGAAAATAAAGAGTGAACGGAAACGCTCAAGTGGTCAGGCAATAACATTATACAACGGTTCAAGAGAATGAGTCAAATCGATAAAGCCTCCCGGAGGCAGAAAATCAAGGACAGAAGCAGAGGCAATGTCCAGGGTACCCAGGAAAAGCCGAGGCTTTGTGTCTACAGGAGCCTTTCGCAGATTTACGCGCAGTTGATTGACGATGTCAGCAGCACAACCATATTGGCCGTGTCTACGCTTTCAAAGGATAATGCAGCTCTTGAGGGTACGAAGTCAGAACGGTGCCGTATCATCGGAAATCAGCTTGGTCAGAAAGCCCTTGCAGCAGGAATAACATGTGTGGTATTTGACAGGAATGGATTTCGTTATCATGGTAGAGTCAAGGCATTGGCTGATGGTGCGAGAGAAGCAGGACTGATCTTTTAAAAACTTTTCAAAGAGATAGGTAAATGGCAAAAACGTCTGCTAAGAGTATCAGACCAGGTGAATTAAATCTGAAAGAGAAACTGGTTCATATCAACAGGACTGCAAAAGTTGTCAAGGGTGGAAAACGCTTCGGATTTAATGCAATTGTTGTCGTTGGCGATAAAGAGGGTCATGTAGGTTACGGTTTGGGAAAGGCAAATGAAGTACAGGATGCAATTGCAAAAGGTATTGAAGATGGCAAGAAGAATGTCATCAAGGTACCGATTGTCAAGGGCACCATTCCTCATCAGATTGTTGCCAAGTTTGGCTCGGCCAAGGTGATGATGAAGCCGGCAACGCCTGGTACCGGTCTTATTGCCGGTGGAGCAGTTCGCGCTGTGCTTGAAATGGCAGGTATACACGATATTCTGACCAAATCGCTTGGATCTTCCAATCCACACAATGTGGTAAAGGCCGCGATAAAGGGACTTCAGAGTATCTCTGACGCCTACGATGTTGGCGAAAGACGGTCAAAGAGCCTGAAAGAGGTTTTTGAAAGCTAAAAATGACAAATGCGATCATGAGTGAGAAAATATTAAGAATTACCCAGGTGCGCAGCATCATCGGTTGCACGAAAAAACAGAGAGCTACCATTGAAGCACTTGGCCTTGGAAGACCCCATTATCATGTTGACCGTCAGGACAATCCTTGCACCCGGGGACAGATAAGGGTTGTGCAGCACCTTGTAAAGGTTGAAGAGGTCTAAGATTTTTACTAATAGCAAGTCGGGAATTGAAACCATGGATTTAAGTTCACTTCGTCCTGCAAAAGGCGCAGTAAAAAACAAAAAGAGAGTTGGCCGCGGTCAAGGTTC
>CAIQGA010000042.1 GCA_903871235.1 uncultured Chlorobiaceae bacterium | reverse complement strand
GTAGAAATAATGCAGAGTAAATACGGGACGACACCTCAACAGGTCGTTGATTTTGCTGTCGATAAATGTAACGAGACGAAAGAGTATGAAACCGTTTATTGCGTTTTTGACAGAGATGATCATCCGAATTTTTTGAATGCTCTCTATAGCGTCAATGCGCAACACAAGAAACATAAAAATGACAACAGAGAGCTGATCAATTTTTATGCAACTCCCTCTATCCCCTGTTTTGAATTGTGGCTTTTACTGCATTTTGTTCCAGTACGTGGCTACATGCACAGGCATGAGATTCAACGGGTATTGAGTGACTATGACAAGCTCCCCGACTACGCGAAAGGGGGGCGTGGATACTTTGACATGACCAGACACCGGCTGGAGGTTGCCTATAAGCATGCTGATTTGTTGGCAGCCAATGATCCGCTTGGAAGCGAAAAAAATACTGAGAATCCCTATACTTCTGTTGGAAAGCTCGTACAGCTCCTCACCTCGATGAATACGCGTTAGCAAAAGTAATGATCACTCCTCAACCGGCTCTCCTTTATCTTTTTACCTTGCTTGAGCGATCAGCGGGTCAATGAAATCATTAATGGCAGACTATTTGTGACAAAAATCGTTAACGATAGCCACCGGGAATTGCAGCAGAGAGCAAACCGATCGATCGATACTTCCCTCGTGCTCCGGAACTGGCACTGCGAAAATTCCGATCAGGAGGGTATGAACGATGTTCGATAAATGGGTCAATCAGGATATCGGGAAAGTCCTTGACCGGCGTAACCGGGTTGTGGTGGGGGCTGAAACCTCTCTTCTGGATCTTTTGCGCAAGGTTCTGCCGAAGGAGCTGACGATTTTTGTTGTTCATGGCGCCCTTGAGGAGCTGGAGTGCAAGTACATGGTGGAAAAATCCCACAAGGATGAGGATGTGGTGATCATAGCGACAGCACCAAAAAGCGAGCTGACCTTTATTCGCGACTACGCTGAAACCTGTGGGTACGTGGATATCCGCAAGGTGGAGAGTTATGTGACTGCGAGGGTTTTTCAGGAGCTTGGCTTGAACATTTCGCTTACACCGGAGGAGCTGAGGGTTGCAGCATACAACAGCATTGGCAAAGGAAAGGAGTACTGGGAGGAGCTTTGCCGGAAGGGCGGAGAGCGCCTCTTTGATATTGGCAGCGACATTCTCCTCTTTCTTCATGATCCGGAGGGGTTCTGCGCTACCCGAGATGCGGTGGTGGTTGCGGCCTTTTTTGAAAAAATCAACACCTGGCTTGGGCGCGGCAACATCAGCCAGCCGCCCGAAACCCTTGCGAAGGAGGTTGCAGAGCGGATTCTGGGGTCACTGCTGACAGGTAAACCTAAGAAGAAGTACCTCGATGTCTACAAGAAATGGGGCGATTCCAAAGCGATGTAGGGTTCGTTTCTTGGCTATTGCCGGGAGCACCCTGTCCAATTGGAAAAGGTGGATCTTTGAGCAATTTATTCAGCCCATCCGTTTGATTCGGTGGATCTTCAGTGGCTGAGTGACCTGATTGCGCACTTGTCGGACAGCGTCTACATTAAGGATAAACTCCCGTACATACACGCCCGTTTCAAGAGCAGCCATGGCAGGCAGTGGCGCGAGGGGCTGTGGGGTCATCTGCTGCAACTGCTGGAGTTTGATACTTCCAGAATCAAGGGGATTTCGTCGTTTGAGGAGGCGACTGCCTTTTACACGACCGAACTCTACCGGGTTGACACGGCTATCCGCAGCATCTACGAAGAGTTCTGGGGAGACGAAACAGTTGTTCGCCCATTCCAGGAATATTACAACCAATTGGTTTCACCCTTTCTCCATAAGTGGTTTCAGTACTTCGACGACTACCGGGAGAACCAGAAGGGACTTTTGATAGAGAGAATCCGTTCCGCTCAAGGGCAAATAGCAATTATTGTTGGTGATGGTATCTCTTATGAAATTTCACAGAGAGTCACTTCAAAAATAGGTGATACGATCAAGGTTGATAACCAGTACCGCTGCTGCGGCATTCCGTCGATTACCGAAAACAATATGAGCCTGCTCTATCGTGACGATGGAGTTGTTGAGCCATTGCAGTCCCGGCGAGAGGCATATCTTGCCGCACAAGTCGCAAAACAGATTGAGTTTGTTCAGTTGGAGGAGGTCAACTTTCAACATGCGGAAGTGGATGTGCTTCTCTGCTCCTGCAAGGATATTGATGACATAGCCGAGAAGATGCAGCACAAAGCGCTGAAGTTCATCGGTGAAATTGAGAATATGCTGGTTGAAAAGATAGGGTTTCTGCTCAATAACGGTTTTCAGGAGGTTGTGCTGACCACCGATCATGGATTTGTGCTTACGGGCATTCTTGATGAGTCGGACAAGGCCGAAGTGCAGTTTCACGGCGATGTCTTGAAGGCCGAGCGTTATATCCGAACGATTGAAAAGCAGAGTGTGTCGGCAGAGCTGATTGAGCATCGGCAATGTTACGGGGAGTATTGCTACCTCTACTTTGCAAAACATAACAAGCCGTTTAAAACGCCGGGCAGATACGGCTATGCCCACGGTGGTCTTGCTCCCCAGGAACTGATTATTCCGTTTGTCACCTTCAGCCACACAACCTCTTCGCTTCAGGAGCTGCACATCAGTGTGGCAAACGAGAGGCAGTTGAGCGGTGTTGTGGGCGACTATTTTTCACTCCACCTTAAAGCTGGTGATGGAGC
>CAIQGA010000041.1 GCA_903871235.1 uncultured Chlorobiaceae bacterium | reverse complement strand
GCATTAACATCACCCTGTTCAGCCGCTAAACGATACCACTTAACACCTTCAGTATAATTCTTGGAAAGTATGGTGCCAGTAGTATAGAGCCATCCCAGTTTAAACTGCGAAGCGGCATCCCCACTCTCAGCCTTATTCCGTACCTTCAGCATCTTTATATAACTGATTTCGTTAAGCGCTATCTTGTTACCAGGGTCTAAGATCAATGACTTTTCAAACAGCGCGGTCGCCTCGTCTAACTTCGCAAGATCTATCAAAGAGTACCCCATACCACGCAGAGCTATTGCTTTATCATACACATTATTACCATGCGCTTCTGCGAGTGCATAGGCTCGTTGATATGATTCAAAAACTTTTTGAGAGCTTCCTGACTGGTTGAAAGCAACTCCCTGCTCTATGTATTGATCGGGCTCGTAGGGTGTATACTGCATCTCTTTTTTAAAACAGTCGAGTGCCTTCACCCACTCTTTTTGATCCACCGCAATCCATCCTTTCAACTGCAGTGCCCGGGAAAAAGATGCGTGAACCCTGATGATTGGCCGTCGATCTTTGCCTGGTTGATCAGCCGCCTCTTCCTTCAGAAATTGCTCATAGTCCGAATCGTAACGGATGCAGACGTACCGGTTGTTTTTTGTATCAACCATGAGTGCTTCAAACTCTTTGATTAAAGCATCAAGAAGGGAGTCCGCAAGAGCATAATCTTTCTTTGTGATCAAGGCTCGGGCGGCAGAGAACTTACCCCTCAGTTCATTCCCAATACCGGCGTCTGACGGAATATAGAACGAGTCAATTTGGTCTGTAGCCCTTTGAGGCGCTACCGATTGAGTCCTAACCGGTATCTTTGCCTCTACGGTACAGAAAAGTAGCAGTGAGCAAAGAACTGCGAAAAATACTTTATTGAACATGGAGGTGATGTTGGTTACGCCTTGGAACACACACTCAACTTTAAACAATATACCAACGATATCAACTTATTTTACTTTTAAAGTATTAAAAATAATGTAAATATATGCCACTGTATAGATGAAACCAGCATATAAATGCCATAGAATATCTACTGTATAGATTAATTTTTGATGGGCAATAGTTGCGGACGGAATGCAGCGCTCGAACCATGCCGAAGCTCTCGAAGATGTTGGTACTGCCCCTTCGCTCAAAAACAAAGGAGAAATGAGCCGCCAACGGGCTACGGGACGAAGACCATGCGGAAGCCAATGGTTTCGAGTTGGTTTCCGGGGGCGCTGTAGCCATGAAAACCCAAACGATACTCCTCAGTGAGGTTGCTCCAACGCCCGCCACGAATCACACGGTACGAACCCATTGCTATCAACCGCTGTTTGACTGGCAACCTCACCGGCATTATGGCCACCCATGCCGTCCGAAACGATGTACAGATGTTTTTCCGGAAGCAGCAGAAATGCATCTTCATTGCCTTCCCGCTTCATCCCGACATCAGTCATTCCAAAGACTGACTCATTCGTCGAGTGATTTTTCCTGGTAAAGAGTTTCATAGAATTTTAGCCATGATTTTCTTGAACTGAGTCGTTAAATCTGAAAAAAGCACGACCTACATCGAATACCTTGTTTTTTCTGCTGGCTTAACTCCCCCGCGACGACCCAAACAAAAACCGACACGGTACAAATCAGGCATATTGACCCGCCCATCTTTCATCGACTCAAAAATACCGAGGGACTCAAGGTCTTTACGAATACCATACCACTCCGCATCGACATGCTCTGGAGGTAATCCTGTAAATGATATTGCTTTCGGATCACTTCCGAATGCCTCACACCAGCGTTCCTGAATGACATCAAAGGTACAGGGTACGGTCAAACCCTGCAATGGTTGCATCAACCTCTTTACCCAGGGATAATCCTCAGCCATTTCCGATACCCTGATACCTGAGGCGTTTTGCACTCCGCATTTAATGCTCTCATAATGCAATGGTAAGAGGTGAGATGGATAACGCGCCTCGGCGTCTTCAGCGGCGGCGCGGATAGCAGCAAGAAAAGAGCGTGGTGAAGTACGACCTTGCCCATCAGCGAGATGCCCGACTGACCATAAATATGGCACACCACGCCGACGATCTCGACCCATCCATTCTCCAGCAATTTTTGCAAAAAGGGAGCGTTGAACTTGTTCATCCCGTTTCACACGATCGCTGATCGACCATACGTCTGCCGTAAAATCAGGTGGAGATCCAACTCCATCCTCGTAAATATTTCGCAATGTCTGACCATGAATATCTGTTCCGTTACAGAATAATTGCCAGAGCAATCCATGCAGATCGTGCAGTGCCCAAGTCAAATCAACCCTTGTTGAAAGCAATTTAGAGGCATCGGGAAAATCGGCAATCTGGCGTCGAGCAAACTGATCTTCACGTAAAAATATTTTGCCATGTAAAAAAGGGTACCGCTTAAGAGATAAGACCACACGTAATAAATCCCTTACAATTGTATCCATCGTTTGCCACTCGGCACATGAACGATCAAGAGCATCAAAAACAATCAATCCATGCTTCTTCTGTGCACTAAAAAAATCGTTGGCACGTTCCAGCATCCTGCCAAAACTTTCGGGGTCATTTATAACCCATGCGACCGATTCGTCCCAAGAGTTACAGGGTATAGGTTCAGAAACAATATTGGCCGCCCAACGACCAAGCACAGCACGCCAAACATGATAAGCTGAAAACTTTTTTGACAGAAGAGCATCAAAAACATCAGGATCCGGATAAGCATCAAGGTCGGAGCGCTCACCAAATCCTCTCCACACTTCCACCCGGGAAAGATCAGGTACCGACTCTCCCAGCATCTTCCGTATTTCATTGGAATTAAGCGCTGCATTCCAAAATGTTTTACCAACACCCCGCGCCCCGATCACCAGACTGCATTCCAGACGCAGAGCCTTGAGGTGAGAAGGTGGGATATAGACCGATCGTTTATCGGGTTCTCTGCCGTGCAGGGAAGTATCACTGGGCAGAGTTTCAATAATCGCTTGCCGGATCGTTTGATTGTTGGACGGTGTCACAGTGAACCTCCATCCGTTTCAATGGAAAGTTCAACGCCAGCGATCAAAGGGCCAAAAAGCACCCTCACCATTTCAGGATCAATACCTTTCAAACGACCATGTAGACTTTTCAAAACAGCAAAGCTTCTATGCCATTTTACCGCCCAGGGATAGTGCGGTGCGCTCTCATCGGACTGGTCATAGCTCCAAACGCCCTCTTCACCTGAAACCTTTCCGGCTGGAACTTCATCATAAAGCTCTTCCGAAAAAATATCCCAGGCCCGTTCAAGCAAACCTTCAACATACTCCCCGGTTCCAACTTCAGGAATCATGGCTCCGACAATCTGGAGCCGCTCACGAATATCACGGACAACGCCCGTTTTTCTCCAGTGCTGAAACAACAGACGATAACCTGACCAGGTCTGATCTCCATCTACAGCAAAAAGAAGAATGGTGGATGCCGAGAGTTCGGTGATACACGCTGATGCAACTTCGTCAATACCAGCACGTGAGTCAATCAGTGTCACATCAGGTTTCCACCGCGCTTCAAGGGCACCCAGCAATCGACATAATCGGTCTGACCATGATTCACGTTTACCGCCAGTGTCCACCTTGGGCATCCAGACACGGCCAAGTTTGGCGATATACTCACCAGGATTTACCCCATGCGCTGGCACTACCAATATTTCACCATTATGCGATAAGGCACTTGTGGCGACCATATTTTCAAACACCACATCACCATTGTTGACCAAATCTTCGACAAGCCAATCAGTAATACCATAAAAGGGGCGCCGATCATTGGGAAGTAATGCCGAAGAGAGTCCAGGTGATTCTAAATCCAGATCAAGCACCAGTACTTTTTTGCCCTGTTCAGCCAATGCCCATGCTGTTGCGGCAAGCGCAGTTGATCGCCCGACACCACCCTTGATTGAAAAAAATACCGTGCGCGGAACATATAGTGTTTCACTGGCAATGCGCGACCAATTACTCTCTACCGCCAGACGATCAATAACAAAAACATCGCTGGCACCTTCAAGCCGAAAACTGCTCTCTCTATCCAAGAAATCATCAATATCGGGTTCAAACAACACCGCCTGATCTGCGGGATAGGCATGAGAGCCAAGCTCTTCTTGAATTTTTTGAGCAATGTTGTCGAGTACGATTTGTTGAGACTCATCACCTTCCCACTTCTCATCCACGATAAGACGTACCCTGCCATTCAGGTCACGATTGACCAGAATGGGTTTCATTTTAGTAACATCCTCCTGAAAAGGGTAAAATATTTTCGTCAGATTAGGAAGAATTTCATCAAATGTGCTCATAGGAAACCATCCAGTTTTGCTTTAGTAATCAATACCCGAACAAGCTCCCCACCTGTCCGATGATTTGCAAGTCGAGTACTGTCAAAATTATTTCTATGCGCATATCGCTGATTGACATCCCAGTCAAGAAACGGATTCACTGTCGGAAGAGCATAATTTATACCCTGTAGATGACCTGAACGATACGCCTCGAAACGAATCCATATTTCATTAACATGAACACGGTCTTTACGATCCTTTGGTTTATCTGTATCCATAGGCATGCCAAACTGTATCATCAGGCACTTGAGCCCACATTCCGCTGATATGCCGAACAATTGATCGGCATTGGCAAGTCGATTGCCATCCTTCAAGAGTTCAGCGTCCTCCCAATGGCGTTCGTGAGCATCAAGAAAATCAAGGTTCATTCGTAAAAAAATCCACTGTTTTTTTAAAAGTTTCCTCAATAAATATCCATAATTAAAACACCAAAACCTTGACCTTCAAAAGGTTAGAGCTGTTTTAGAGTTACAACGATTACTACTGTATTGCCAACACTATTTCTAACCTCCTCTCGGCAATCGCAACGTATTCTGCCTCGGATCTTTGAACTGCTCGGGTGACATGTATGCAAGTGTTCCCATCATTGCTCCCATACGGGTGCCCTGCTGGTCACCTGATATGGCTCCGCCCTTTCCACCAACCTTGATTCCACCGGCAATACCGAAGTCTGTAACTTTAACCAGCCCCTCTTTTGTTACCAGAATATTTCTTGGTTTGATGTCACGATGGATCATTCCTCGGTCATGGGCTCGTTCCAAACCATGACAAAACTGTATCGCCATATCAAGGCCGACCTTGTAATCAGCGCATCGGCGGTCACTTATCCACTCTTCAAGGCTGCCTCCATCGACATACTCAATGAAAATATGGGGCACCTCCTCGATCAGCTTCACAAAGTAGCAGTACGCTATGTTTGGGTGCATACCAAGACCTGTCCAGGAATCTGCCTCCTGCAAAACGCGGGAGAACAGATCGCGGTCAGCAAGCATTGATTCTTTTGGCTGCTTGATGGCAAACGTGATTTGCTGCTGGGCGTCCCTCCCGATATAGACATAACCCATCGCCCCGGACATTACCTCCTCAACCTTATACCGGTTTTCAATCAAGTCGCCGGTTCTGTAGGTCTTTGCGGTCTTAACGGCCCAATCAATTTGAGCCAGAATTTCTGGCGGTGAAGGCTGTTGGTCGTCAACAACCTGACGCACAATCGTGCCACCTGCAGGTGCTGGCTTGACCTGATCAGGAATAACTTCGCGGGGTGGTTTGGGGATAACAGGCGCAGGTATTTCAGCTTTAGCCTCAACCGTTGAAACGGGAGGTTGCTTTTCCTTCTGGAACAGATTTCTTAAATCATGGAGAAGTGACATGGCTTTTACAATACTAATTCTGTAGTGTGTGCATTACCTTAATCTCTCCCTTTCAGTTCATTTTCAAGAAAGTGCAGGTCAATCACCGGCACATTGCCGACACATCCTCTGCCCGGACTTTTCTACCATGCATTCGGCACAGAATCCCTTTTTGCAAACAGGGCAAACTTCAGTTGCCTTATAACTCGGATGTGTTGCGCATACACCGGGCTTTACATGAGTCTCTTCTTCATCCACCAGCCCATGATCACCGATAACTCCGGGCTCAGGTTTTGGTGCAGGAGAAATGCCCGATTGGCGGATAACGGTACCTCCAGCGGTTCCAGGCTGAAAAACAGTTCCACCTGAACCGATCTGTTCCTTAACAATGAATTTAAATTTATACTTGTCGAAGGTAACAAGATCTCCGGATTTCAGCTTTTTTGGAGCGTCAGGCGAGAGTGGTTGATTGTTCAGATAGGACTTGTTTGTGCTTCGCCGATCCGTAATGAAAAAGGAGTTGTCCCTATACTCAATGGAGGCATGGAGTGCTGAAATCGTATTTTGAGGAATAGCAATATCGACAGATGGCTTTACACCATCGACCGCTCTGCCAATCGTTATTTCCTTCTTCGTTAAGAAAATTTCATTTTTTCCGGTAATACTCTCCACATCCAGGAGCATTGCTTCCGGCAATTTTGGTTGATTATTACTATTCGGATTGATTTCCTTCTTGTTACCTTTTGCACGCAGAAAAATGACTGCTATTCCCGATATGATGATGATTGCAAAGGCACCGCCAATCCATACCATGAGAAAGCCATCTTTTTCAACGATAGACTGTGTATTAACTGGTGGAAAAAGGATTGCTTGCTGGATAGCATCAAACACTTTTTCAAGATCTTCCATTTTCCCAGCCCGGTAGTATCCGCCGCCCGTCTTCACTGATAACGTCTGAATAAGCTCAAAATCAGCCTCTTCAGTAAACGCAAGGCTAAATATCCTGATCCCTGCATTCTTTGCCTCCAAAGTAAGGTCCTCTTTCAGCCATGTAGCCAATCCAATATCTTTTTTCGCGTTCCCACTATCAATGAAACCGTCTGTCATGAAAATGACTACTTTTTCGGCATCCTTTCTTCCATGTAGTTTCAAATCATAAACAGCTCGCTCTATCGCTATGGGGATGTTCGTATACTTCCCGGTATAGCTCAGTCTTCTCAGAGAGTTTTTAACCTCATTTTCAAAATCAGGATTTGCTACAGAAGTCAGTGGCATTGCAAAATCTGCTTTAACGTCAAAAACAACGACTCCAACTCTTGTGTCTTGTGAAAATGCCTTCGTAAGCTTCAAAACAGAACGCCGGGTCATGAATTCAGGGTCATTGCTCTT
>CAIQGA010000040.1 GCA_903871235.1 uncultured Chlorobiaceae bacterium | reverse complement strand
TTCTGGAGAAGGTGAATCATTCAGATGAATCCGTGCTGATATGCAGAAAGGGTAAATTTCTGGCAAAAATCGTCCCTCTCTCTTTTTCCGAAAAGAAATCATGGCTTGGATGTATGGCAGGAACAGGTCGCATCATCGGAGATATTATCTCACCTGCCGAAAATATATCTGCATGGGAAGTTCTGAAACAATGAAATTTCTACTGGATACCCATATCTGGCTGTGGAGTCTTCTGGAAGCACACCGGCTCCACCGCAGCATATCGGAAGTGCTTGAAAATGACATCAACGAGCTTTTCATCTCTCCGATTACGATTTGGGAAACAATGATTCTTGCCGAGAAACAGAGAATTGTGCTGATGCCGTCTCCGGCGGAATGGGTAAAGGAAGCTCTGAAACACAGCCCTGTGAAAGAAGCTCTTTTATCTCATGCTGTTGCGATCAAAAGCAGACTAATTGAGTTGCCGCATCATGACCCTGCTGACAGGTTTATTGCCGCGACTGCATGAGAATATAATATGACGCTGATAACAATGGACGAGAAACTGAGGGAATCAAAACAGATTAAGGTTTTTAAAATCAAGAAATTAAAAAATTGAAGGCCACCGAAACATGTTGTTGGTATTCAGCATACCAATATGCAATGCGTCTTCTTCGCGTCTTGTCGCTACAGCTTTTTCAACCATCTCCAATTTCCCTGCACAATACTCATTTTTATCACCGCTTCCCCCCAAGGCTTGCTTATAACAGCGTTGATATCTTTTTGCGATAGCACCCGGGCGCACTCCTCCCAGCGGTCATCTTCACTCTTGATGGTACTGCCCCAAATTGAACAGGTCGTTGAGGAACTGAAAATTATTCCCGCTGAAACCGCCTGCCAATCACTCCCCCTGCCACCATCAGCAGCGCCACACCAAAAGCTCCAAGCGATATCCACCGTCCGGTTTCAAACCCGCTTCGGTCGTAAGAGAACCAGACTTCCCGGCTGCCTGCTGGAACGACAACACCACGCAGCAGGCCGTTCACCTTCACCATTGAGGCTTCCCTGCCGTCGATCTTCACCTTCCACCGCAGGGGATAATACAGCTCGCTCACCACAAGAAATGCTTCGCCGGGCGCTGCAACCTTCACAACCATTGTTTCTGCTTTTGCGTCAAGCGAAGTCACTGTTGCCGCAGCAAACATTCTGGCTCCTTTCCAGAGTGAACCGTCAATGTATGCAACACCCGAAGGGGCCTGATCATCAAGAATTCGGGCAAAGAGCTCTTCATTGCTGTTGACACCAATGACCTGCCCGGCGAACCAGGCTCTTGGCTCTGTCTGCTGAAGCCGGTAGACCGAGGCTGTGACCGGGCCGCTGGCGAGTTGCAGGGTGCCGGTTTTGACCAGCTCAAGGGCTGGATGCACAATAGGTTGAGAGGTGATGATGTAACCGACATTGAGCATCCGCATGACATTGAGGCTTGCGAGGTTCCCGGTTTTTGCGAGAAACTCTTCGTATATCTTGAGTTTGGCGGGATGGTAGCCGCCGACAGACTCAAGACCGAAGAGGGCAAACTTGTTCTCCGTAAACAGCTCCCCGACGGGGTAGATTCTGAAGGGCCCTTTCTGTGCGGCGAGGTAATGGGTGATATCGTCGGGCTGAAAAGCGGGCTCTATCGTGCGACTCTCGGCATAGAGCGAAGGACGCAGAGAGCTTGCAGAGGGGTAGACAATCTGGGCGTCGAGCCAAAGCAGATCACCAAGCGCAAAGAGAATAAGCAGCAAGGCCGAAATGTTGCTGGAGAGCTTGCTCTTGATGGTGAGCCAGAGTACTCCTGCCGAGAAAGAGAGTACCAGCAAAAGTGTCCAGAAACTTCCTGTCAGGCTCTCCCAGCGCACCTTGTTGATCATGAAGGCGAGGTCAAAACTTCCAACCCGTGGCTCGGGAAAGATTGAGCGGAAAAAGCTCTCAAGCGGCGACTCAAAAGCAAGGAAGAGAAGAAGCGTGACGGCGAGAATGAGCGATCCAATCCTGAGCGGTTTCAGCAGGCGCTGACGCTCTGGCTCGCGCTGAAGCAGTTGAAGAAGTTCATGGAGTCCTGCCGCAGCAAGAAAGGAGAGGAGCAGGTAAACCATGACAAGCGCCATTGAGGGCACCCTGAAACGGCTGAAAAGGGGGGCAAAATGGTAAAAGAGATCGAAAATCGGGCTGAAAAAGCTGCCAAATGAGAGGAGCAGGACAAGCAGCAAACCGCCAGCAAAAAACCATGTCAACAGCTTTTTTCTGCGCATAACAACGCCTGCAACAGCAAGCAGCAGCACCACAATACCAGCATAGTGGGGGAAATCGGTAAAAGGCATGAATCCCCAGTAGGTCGCTCCGCCAAATCCAAACGCACCCGGCAGCAGAAAGGTGAGCAACTCCAGAGGGTGCATCGACCAGAGAGTAGCATACTCCCACGCTGAACCGCCACCCTCGGCAGCCATCCCCCTCACCGAATATGCCGCATATTCAGAGGCTGGCAGATAAATCGAAGCCGACATTGCAACTCCGCAACCCATCGCCAAAACCAACAATAATAAAACACCCGCTTTTTTTGCCGCCCACCCGCGCTTAAAAACAAACAAAACAACAGCCAGCAACAGCACAAGCATCCACGAATACCAGGCAATCTGAACATGTGAGCGCTGCAACTGAAACCCGGCAAGCAGCGCAAGTATCCCCGCATCAAGCAGCCTGCCTCGCTCAAAAAGGCGCATGGTGGCCCAGAGCATCCAGGGCATATAGGCCACTGTCATAAGCTGGCTTCCGTGACCATGCACCAGCATAGCCGTCATATAGGGGTTAAGCATGAAAACCGCTCCGCCAAACGAGGCGGCAAGGGTGGCAAGACCATACTGGCGAAGAAAGAAAAAAACTCCCAACCCGGCAAAGGCGAGATGAAGCAGTTGCAACACAATGCCGTCGATATGGAAAAAATTGAACACAACGTTGGGGTAATAGAGGCCGCTGAGATAGCTGAAAGCCTCGACGGTCGGCATCCCCGAAAAGAGCCAGGGCTGCCAGAGCGGATAGGCACCGGTTTGGGCCTGAAGCTTGTCGAGCGCAAGGGTTGATGCACGGGGAATGAGCGAATCAGGAGCAAGAAGAGTGTTCGACTGAAAGACAAGCGGATAAAAGAGCAGCAGCACCAGAAGGAGGTAGCCGCCAAAAAGGGTGAGCAACGGAAGAATCTTTTTCTGCACAGTGTTATGGCTTTGGTTTTTTGTCAAGAAAAGGCAGGTGCTTCAAGATAATCTCTCTCTCCTCCTCTTCCAACTTGAGGAGGAGCATCAATGCCGTAAAGCAGCCAAGAGAGAGGAGTGCTCCCACCGCCAGCCCGACAAAGGATGGAAGGGTGAGCAGCCACGGGCGCACGGCCATGAGGAAGAGCGTCGCCGACAAGCCTGCTGCAAGGGGTTTCCAGAGCGCATGACCGAAGGGGTGAATCTTCAGGATGCTACGAATTTCAACAAGCCGGAGAGCGGAGAGCATCAAAAAGAGCAGCAATGTAGCAAGGGCGGCTCCATTCAAACCCATAGATGGAATCAGGAGCAGGTTCAGCACCACCTGCAAACCGAGGGCGCTGAGAGCGTTGATGAGGCTGAGCCGCGCATGGCCGGTCATGGCGAGTACCGTAGCCGAAAGTCCAAAGGTGGCTTGCAGAAAGGAGGCGGCCGTCAAAAGCAGCAGCGCAACAGCTCCTCCGGCAGCAAAGCGGGCACCGAAGACCGAGAGCACCGCTTCGGGAAGCACCATGAAGAGAATGGCTGGCGGAAGAACCACCGTGACAATCCAGCGCGTAACCATCTTGTAGATCCGCCCGATCTCTGCGTTCTGCCTCCCCGTATGCAGTTCGGCAATCATCGGCGCAGCAATACCAGTGAATGCGAGCAACACAGAGCGAATAAGCCCCGCCGTTCTGGCCGCAGGATGGTAGAGACCGACGGTCGCCGTATCGGTGAGCATACCGAGCATCATCACATCAAGCCAGTGGCTCATCATGCTCAAGAGCGAGACCGCCATGAAGGGAAGGGCGTAAGCCAGCATCACCTTGTCCGGGCGGGCGTGCAGAATATCAGTTGGCACAACACCGCTGATGGTGAAAAGCCGGGAACGAATCCAGAAGAATGCCCCCGCGCCTGCCAGGGCAAAGGGCAAAAAGAGGGCTGCATCCTGGCCTGCGGTGTAGCGAAAGAGAATGGTGAGCAACAACAGAAAGAGCGGGCTCAGCATCTGTGTGGCAATAATTTTAGGCTTGAGCTGCCTGAACGACTGCATGGCATGGCCGTAGAGCACGGTTGCCACATTGAAGGGGATGGCCGCCGCATAGCAGCAGAGCGTAAGCTGAAGCAGGCGACTGCCGTTGAGCTGAGAGGCAATGGGCGCTGAAAAGAGAAGGAGAAGGAGCGCCACAAAGAGTGAAAGGGTAATGCTGGTTTTCAGGGCAGAACCGATCACCGCCCTCTGGCGAAGGGGATCGCGACTGTGCAAACTAACATAGCGCAGCAACCCCGAATCAAGCCCTGCAACAGCAACCACTTCGGCAATCTGGATAACGGCAATGGCGAGAGCGTAGGTTCCCAAAGCGTCAACCCCGAGGAGCCTTGCCACAACGAGGTTATAGCCGAAGCGGGCCGTCTGGCCAAAGAGGAATCCGGCAAAGGAGAAGCCTGCCTGACCGGCGATGACGGTATTGCGGCTCACGGGCGGCTCTCCTGACAGCCCTTTTCCAGCTCCCGTACCATCGCAGCGGCAAGCGCGTCCCAACTGTGCTGCCGGGCGAATGCCTGCCGTGCCACAACTCGCCGGTCAGCCAAAGCCTCGGGCACCATGCCAACAAACTCCTCGTGCGACAGAGCAACATGCACCACCTCCCGCGCCCGCTCCACCGCACTGCAATAGTTCATCGAGAGCACCGGCACACCCGCTGCACAATATTCATAGAGCTTGTTGGGATGGGAGACCCCTTTCAACGCACCGGAGAGGAGCGGCATCAGGGCGAGATCGAAGCGCTGCACCCATGCCGGAAGTTCGCTGTACTCAATTTTACCGAAATAGTGGACATTGGGCAGGGCGTTGATCGCCTCCTGTTTTTTCCACCACTCCCGTTGATAAGCGGGGCCAAGGAGTACAATCTGATAATCCGGCCAGGCTCGGGCTGTGGCGGCAATAAGGGAAGTGTCGAGCCAGTCCATCGCCCCTGCATAGCCAAGAATCGGCCCCTTGAGGCCGCAGAGCGATGCCGGTGTATCGAGGCGGGGAGAGGCAAAATGGGCAAACTCAACACCGTTGCCAAGCTCAACCGTGCGCACACCGGCTGGCACCCTGAGGCGCAGGGTCAACTCGCGGCTCACGCTGAAAAGAAGATGCACCTTTTCGAGATAGCGGTCAAGAGAGCCCTTCAGCCACGGGGGGCTCCCCGGAAAGGCAAGATGATCATCATTGGCATCATAAAAGCGGAGACGGCACGGGAGGAGGGCGGCAACTCTTCCCCAATAGATGTTGCTCAGGCCGATGATCCTTTCAGAGGAGCCAAATCCGAGAATGGTCACCCACAAGAGCATCAGCACCGTGCCGGGCAGGGAGAGGAGGGCGCGCAGCAACGGGATGTTGAGCAGGCGTCCTATCCTGAAAGGGATACTCTTCAAAAAAGGGATGCTGACAACCCAGACCCGCCCCCTTTTGACCGGGAGCCAGTGGTGGTGGCGCCCGAGAGTATAGGGCTCAATGAAAAGAATGCTCCAGCTCTCCGGAAAGCGGCACAAGAGGCGCTGCTTGCGGGTTGAGAGAAAGTCCCACTGTATCTCCGAAAACCAGACAAGCCTGAAGCGGTCGGGCAGTCTGCAGGGGGCTCCCCTATCGGATGGCAAGTTCATAGATCTGCACTTTTTCATACCATGCCCGCAAGAGCGGCTTCACTCCCGTAAGATAAAACAACGGATGGCGGATACGAAACTCCGCATTTCGGAGCACGGCAAACCCGGCACGCATGAAGAGTGAACGGGCTGAGCGGCGCGTCATTTCATGAAAGTGGTCGGGGCTTGCAAGAAAAGGCGGTTTCCAGAGAGGCATGGAGACGAAAAGCCGTGCCTCCTTGCCAGCCAGGAGCCGCTTGATTTCAAGCAGCGCATGGAGCGGATTGAAGAGATGCTCAAGCACTTCAAAAGCGGTCACCACTTCGAAAGAACCCGAAAGCGCTTCAAGGTCAAGATCGACCGTTGTGTTCTCGAAGGGGCAGCCGAAATGCTGTTCCAGCACTGCGGTATAGGGTGTTCGATCGCCCAGATCGAGCCCTCTGGCAAGTGGGATGGCGGAGAGTGAGGAGCCTTGGAGAAATTCAAGGGTTTTCCGCCACCGGACAGCGTGGGCCGGATCACTGAGATAGGCTTCGTCAATGATGGTTCTGCAACGGCTCTCCATGCTCTATTTTCTCCTGATCGGTAACACATCGCAAAAACTTCCGGCAAGACGGAGGGGAAGCAGGAGTAGATAGAGCAACATGCCGCTCCAGGCCCGGTGTTTTCTGAAAAGATACAACGCACCGGCACTTTTTATTACAAGCTTCCTTAACGGGCTTCGGGTGAGCGATGCCGACACCTTGTGCCAGACCCTTGAGGAGGGAACATAGTTGATCGTCATCCCCCGAGAGCGAATCCGCAGGGAGAGATCGACATCCTCCGCATACATCCTGAACCCTTCATCAAAACCACCAGCCTCCTCAAAATCACGGCAGCGCATGGCAAAACAGCACCCTGTCGCATAACCGGTAACGCCAGGGCGGTCAAACTGCGAAGCATCTTTTTTTCTAAGCCCGACGTGGCGAATAAGGCCAGTCGAAAGATTGACAACACCACCGGCATACCAGAGCGTGTCGGGCCGATCGAGATAGAAAATTTTTGGTACGGCAATTCCTGCCGAGGGGTTGCGTTGCAGCGTTTCAACCAGTGGCGCACAAAAATCGGCGTCAACAAGGGTGTCGTTGTTCAGAAAGATGACGAATTCGGCTTTCATCTCCAGAACCCGACGGAATCCGCCATTGTTGCCGCCTGCGTAGCCGATATTGGAGGGGAGGAGCAGCAACTCAATATCCACAAATACCTCCCTGATCCTCTCTACAGAGCCATCGGTTGAACCGTTATCGACAACCAGTACCCGGCAGGAGGGCGAGCTGACTGCGGCAAGCGACTCCAGGCAGGCAAGGGTATCCTCAGCGCCGTTCCAGTTCAGCACCACAATGCAGCTCAAGGGAGTGGCCATCACCTCTTTGCGGCTATGGATTCAAAAAAAACGCCTGCCGCCTCCACAAAACTCTCCCAGGAAAAATCACGGCTGAACGCTTCAATGGCGGGGCGAATAGCCTCAAGCTCACGCCTCTCGCGGCAGTCAAGAAACTCCCCTACCGCTTCGGCAAAACCTTCCGCCGAACAGTCAGGAGCGATCCAGCCGGTTTTGCCATGACAGACCATCTCGGGAAGGGCTCCTGCCGGTGTGACAATGACGGGCAAACCATGAGCATAGGCAAACTGCACCACTCCCGACTGCGTTGCACTGCGATAGGGAAGGGCAACCGCATCAACTGCAGCAAAAAAAAGGGCCGTGCGTTCACTCGAAACATAACCGGGATAGAGATCGACGCTCCCCGCAATTCCGAGCTGGGCAAGCAGCATGCGATACCTTTCGGCACTCTCATGAAAGTGTCCAGCAACCACAAGGCGGAGGGCTGGTTCCCTTTGAAGAATTGCCGGCATGGCACGAAGCATTGTATCAAGCCCTTTGTACCGACGCACATAGCCAAAAAAAAGAAGCACCGGCGAGTGAATATCCAAATTGAGCGCACTTCGGGCATCCTCCACCGAAGAGAGCTCGCCATCCGGCTCATAGAGGGGATGAAAGAGTTGCAGCAGGGGAACATCGGGCATGAGAGCCCGCACCTCCTGCGTAACAGCGCCCGAAAGGGTCAAAACTCCGTCGGCAGAAGCGGCAAGCAGCCTTTGCGTCAGGGGATCGAAAAAAAAAGGCTCATGTGAAGAGAGGTTGTGGAGCAGTACCACCATTTTGATACCGGTCAGACGCCGTATCACAAAATAGAGCGGTGCCAGAAATCCGCTCCAGTAGGCCACAAGCAGCAGTTCCGGCTTCAATGACCTGAGACGCCTGACTGCTCCAAGCCATGTGAATGGGTTAAAAAGCACAAGACGCGCCTCGTTGAAAGGTGTGGTATCGGCAACCCTTTCAGCTCCCCCTTTGACCAGAAAATCGGGGTAGAGCGCCCTGAAGGCAAGAGGAGTAACCGCATATCCCCGACCTTGAAGGGTATCGCGCAACACTCCACTGAATCGGGCAATCCCGCCCTTCAAAGGAGAAAAAGGGGATATGAAGGCAATCCGCAATGCTAAACCTCTCCAAAACCCTGCTCAAAAAACTCTACCAACTGGCGGGAGGCTTCGTCAGCGTCCACGCCATCAAGCTTGAGCGTCAACCGTGTCCCTTTTGGGGCGGCAAGGCTCATGACACCAATAATTGATTTTGCATTAATTTCAACGCCCTGCATCTCGATAAAAAAATCTGATTTGAAACGGGACGCGAGTTTGACCACTGCAGCCGCAGGTCTGGTATGCAGCCCTGCCTTGTTTTTAACGATAACTTCCTGAACAATCACGAATTTCTGTTCCCTTTTTGTAAAATTAAGTTACAATGTTTTCACCATTGCAATCTCATCGCAGGCCATAAGCTTGGGACAATGAGTGCAATCCCTCCATATTTTCTGCGGAAAATACTCTTTCTTGATTTCGTTGTAGCCGAGTCTGCGAAAAAACTCACGACTGAGCGTCAAAACAAAAACCTCCACAACCCCCTCTTCGCGCAGGACTGTCTCGGCCTTGTCAACCAGCAACCGCCCAATCCCCTTCATTTTATAGCGGTTAAAGACGGCCAGCGAACGGATTTCAGCAAGCTTCAGGGTGTAGAATGCAATAGCACAACACCCTATCACCTCACCGTTGTATTCAGCGACGAAGAAGTTACGAATATTCTCAATAATATTCTCGCCGGAACGTTCGAGCATGATTCCCTGAAGCGCATACTCTGCCGTGATGGCAGAAATTGCCGGGGCGTCGGCCAGACGCGCATACCTGATAGAGAGTTCAGTGTGTTGCATGGTTACTCAAGACTCTCGTCCTGCGGTTCAGCAGCCCTGATGCGACCAGACACCTCACGCCAGAGTTCATCTTTGAGTTCCTTCAGCCCATGACCTGAAACGGCCGATATCGAAAGAACCTTGACTCCCTCTTCAAGGGTGGGTATCTCAAGCTCTTCAGTAGCAATATCCATTTTTGTCACCACCACCATCCTTGGCTTGTCGAGCAGTGCTGGCTCAAATTTTTCAAGCTCACCGAGGATGGTGCGGTATTCATCGGCAATATCGGGTGAATCAGCCGAAATGAGTATGGCAAGTATTTTCGTGCGCTCAATATGACGCAGAAACTGCAAACCAAGCCCCTTTCCCTCTGCCGCACCCTCAATGATTCCGGGAATATCAGCCATCACAAACGATTTATAATCCTCATAGCGCACAATGCCAAGATTGGGCACCAGTGTCGTAAAAGGATAATCGGCAATTTTCGGCTTGGCTGCGCTGATGACCGAAATGAGTGTGGACTTGCCCGCATTGGGAAAGCCAACCAAACCAACATCAGCCATAAGCTTCAGCTCCATATTGAGCATCATCAGCTCACCTTTCTGACCCGGCTCGGCATAGCGAGGCGCCTGACGGGTTGGTGTGGCGAAGTGCTGGTTGCCACGGCCCCCTTTGCCCCCTCTGGCAATCATAATCTCCTGATCCTCACCCGTCAAATCAGCAATAATCTCATTGGTTTCACCGTTTCTGACGATGGTTCCACATGGAACCGCAATGATAATGTCGGCTCCATCCCTGCCGGTTTTACGGGCTCCCTGCCCATGTACACCACGAACAGCGATGTACTTCTTTTTATATTTGAAATCGAGAAGGGTGGTCAACTGCCGGTTGGTTCTCAGCCATACATGGCCTCCCCGACCGCCATCGCCCCCGTCCGGGCCCCCTTTAGGCACAAACTTCTCTCTCCGAAAACTGACACACCCTTTTCCGCCGTCTCCAGCCTGAACAAAAATAGACGCACTATCAACAAACTTCACTCACACACCTGCCTTTTGAATAATCTTTCTCTTTCTCTATTTTAACACGCAACATCAAAACCTGTAAAAACCATGACAGCCACCCACACCGGCAAACCTCCTATCGAAGAGCTTATCTCCCGGCTTGAAGAGATCACCCGTACCATCGAAAATCCGGAAACCGGCCTTGAAAACTCTATCGGCATGTACGAGGAGGGGCTCGCCATTGCCGAAAACTGTAAAAAAAGATTGCTCGAAGCCCGAAAAAAAATCGAAGTGATTAATCCTGAGCTTGCTAAAAACTGGCCCGAATCACCACGCACCAAAGATCTCTTCGACAGCGAATCCTGAAAACGGCTCACCCCTCGAGCTTTTTCAACAACACTTCATTAACCATCTGGGGATTGGCCTTGCCTTTCGTCTGGCTCATGCACTGCCCCACAAAAAAGCCGAGCAGCTTGGTTTTTCCGCCACGATAGGCGGCCAACTGGCCGGGGTTTGCATCAAGAATTCCCTGTACAACCGCCTCAATGGCGCTGCTGTCTGAAACCTGTGCAAGCCCTTCCCGTTCAACAATCTCCGCCGGTGCATCTCCACTCTTGAGCATCAGTTCAAACACCTGTTTGGCAATGGTGTTGCTGATCACACCCTTTCCAATCAAAGTAATCAGAGCACCAAGTCGCTGCGGACGAATTGAGAACTCTGCAATGTCAAGATAACTCTCTTTCAGCATGCGCATCACCTCTCCCATCACCCAGTTTGATGAGGCTTTAGCATCGCCCGAAATTTTAACGGTCTCTTCAAAATAGTCGGCCAACTCCCGCTCAACCGTCAACACTGCGGCATCGTAGGCAGGAATGGCATACTCTTCAGTAAAACGAACGGCACGCTCTTCAGGAAACTCGGGAAGCTCAAGCAGGATACGATCAATCATCTCCTGGTCAACAAGCACCGGCACCAGATCGGGATCCGGGAAGTAACGATAGTCATGGGCAAACTCCTTGCCACGCATGGAACGGGTCTCCCCCTTGTCAGCATCCCAAAGACGCGTCTCCTGCAGAATAACACCACCACTTTCCAAAATCGCTGTGTGGCGTTCAACCTCGTACTCAATAGCCTTTTCAACGTTCTTGAAGGAGTTCATATTCTTTATCTCGGAACGGGTACCATACTCCTCTTGCCCAACGGGCCGCAAAGAGACGTTGGCATCACAGCGAAGGCTTCCCTCCTCCATGTTACCATCCGAAATACCAAGATACTTGACAATCTGGCGCACCTTCTGCAGATAGGCCGAGGCCTCTTTCGGTGTGCGAAGGTCAGGATAACTGACAATTTCAAGCAACGGGACACCGCTCCGGTTCAGATCAATATAGGTCTCCTCACCGATGTCATGAATCGACTTGCCGGCGTCCTCCTCAATGTGGATTCTGATCAGCCGGATATCACGCTTCCCCTCTCCAGCATCAATATGTACCATCCCCTCACTGCAAATCGGCTCTTCAAACTGCGAAATCTGATACCCTTTCGGTAAATCCGGATAAAAATAGTTTTTCCGGGCAAGCACAGAGTGGGGTGCTATGCTGCATCCCGTTGCAAGCCCGAGCTTTACGGCATCCTCCACCACGCGACGGTTCAATACGGGCAACGCACCGGGAAGTGCGAGACAGACCGGGCAGACATTGGTATTGGCCGATTTGCCAAACTGCGCAGAACAGCCACAAAAGGCTTTGCTTACGGTATTGAGCTGACAATGAACTTCAAGGCCAACCACTAATTCATACTTCATTGCAAAAATTAACGTTATTGAAAAAACAGCGGTATGTCCCGACGCCTTTCCTGCTTATAAAAAAACGAATGTCAGTACGGCCTGTACGATAACTTCTGCCCGCCAACGGTTGCTTCAGCCATAACTCCGGCCTTGGGAAGAATGAAGACTGCCACGCCATTGGAATAATCGGTGTTGGTTGCCATCCCCGTCGTAACCATGATGGCCGTAACCTGAGCGCTCAGCACAAAGTTGCCCTTTTTGAAATTTTCCAAATCGCTGCTGCTCCTGAAAAAAATGATTTCAGAAAAAGACTGACCACCGAGCTGCGGACCAACATTGACCTGAGTGATCATTGAGCGTCCCACAAGGTTATTTTGTTCGTACACATACCCCTTCCCGCGTCCACCGCCCAGAAGCATGAATCCCCCTTTATAAACATCAGGGAACACTACAAACCCGTAAGCGCTTTCAAAAAAGCGGGAAAGTCCGGAATGCGTCTTGAAAGAATCAGCCGAAGCCCTTGCATGTTCTTCGTCAGCAGGATCCCATCCAGCCATAACAGCAGAAGAGAATACTCCAGCAAACAAAAGAGCAAGAGTAACAATTTTCATTATTTTCATCATTGTCGTCTGTTTTTTGTTGTTGAAAAAAAGCAAAGCATAGAAAACATACAATGATATGCAAACGCCAATATACGATTTTCAGCAATGAATTCCCGCAACGAACCTTCTTCAGAACGCTGCCAAAAACCCGGAAACCCTTTCAGAAGTGGTCACAAAGACTTTCTTCATTGTGTTTTTCCGTACATCAATCCTTTTGACGACATCTTTGGCCACTTCTTGTATCTCAATTGCACGTCGCCGCTCATTTATCATAAACGTAGAGAGGTATACCAACATTTTTGCTGGCAACAAAAATGTTGGCTAAAAATTCCCTTTTACTGCAATCTCCTTTTCAATCAGCAGTTGATTGGGTAAAAAAAGCGGGCATAGAATAAGACGTTGCAAACAAAAACAGAAGTCCGGTATTACCCCCCGATTTCAATCTCGCGCTTCAGGGCTTCACGTTCAATTTCAAGACGGCGAATCTCGCGGTTGATCCTGTCAAGCTCTTCAGGGCTGCTGTCAATTTCAAGACGGAGGCGCGATGATGCTTCGTCAATAAGGTCAATCGCCTTGTCGGGCAGAAAACGGTCTGCGATGTAGCGGTTGGAGAGTTCGGCGGCGGCAACAATGGCAGCATCCTTGATGCGCACGCCATGATGGATCTCGTATTTTTCCTTGAGGCCACGCAAAATGGAGACGGTGTCCTCAACGCTCGGTTGATCGACCAGAACGGTCTGGAATCGACGTTCAAGAGCGGCATCCTTTTCGATATGCTTGCGATACTCGTCAAGCGTGGTGGCTCCGATACAGCGCAGCTCTCCACGGGCAAGCGCAGGCTTGAGGATATTGGCCGCATCCATGGAACCCTCGGCCGACCCGGCACCCACAAGCAGGTGAAGTTCATCAATAAAAAGAATAATCTCGCCATCGGATGACTGCACCTCGCGCACCACCGCTTTCAGGCGCTCCTCAAACTCTCCACGGAACTTGGCTCCGGCAACAAGCTGGGCAATGTCGAGCGCCGCAATCTGCTTGCTCTTGAGGTTTTCAGGCACATCGCCAGCCACAATGCGTTGTGCAATTCCCTCGACCAGTGCGGTCTTGCCAACCCCTGGCTCACCGATCAGCACTGGATTGTTCTTGGTGCGGCGACTGAGAATCTGCAGCACCCTGCGGATCTCCTCATCACGACCGATAACCGGATCGAGCTTACCCTTGCGCGCCTGATCATTGAGGTTGCGCGAATATTTTTTCAGTGAATTATAACTCTCCTCAGCGCTTTGACTGGTCACGCGCTGCGTCCCCCTGATGGTGGTGAGTACCTTGAGGATTGAGTTGCGGTTAAATCCCGCATCCTGCAACATCCGTGAAACAGTAACCCCGGCCTCACTCATGGCAATCAAAAGATGTTCCGAACTGATATACTCATCCTTCAGATTTTCGGCCTCTTTCAAGGCAACGTCAAAAACCTTGCCAAGATTTTGCGAAAGATACTGACCTGTAGCCGATGCTCCGGTAACCTTGGGAATTCTCCCGATTTCGCGATCAAGCGCCGTTTGCAGCATTTCGGACTGTGCTTCGAGCTTTTGGGCTATCTGCACAGCAATACTACTTTTATCATCCAGCATGACAGAGAGAAGATGCTCCGGCTCTATCTGCTGATGCTGACGGCTGCCAGCAAGAGTGGATGCAGCCTGCAGGGCCTCCTGGGCCTTCAGTGTGAATTTGTTCGGATCAAATTGCATGGCTCTGACTGTTTTGTGAAACGTTCAGGATCAGGACTTTGAGCGATCTGCGGAAGATGATTGCGGCATATTTTTTATAAAAGCAACAACCACAAGCCGCAATATCTGGCTACCCGTAGATAAAAGTTCAACGCTTCTCTCCTGAATGTGTCGCTGGGTATCAAGTTGCTCCTTGAAAAGCTCAACACATGCAGGATCATAATCATCCTGACTCACATAGGCATCTATCACCTCTTCAGCTTCAGCAAACGGCATGTTGAAAACCTTCAGCCCAAGCTTCGCCTTCTCGAAAGAGTCAAGAACTTTTTTACCACTGTTCTGCTGCTCCATAACGTCTCTGTTTTTCGTCTGAAAATGAACTGATTTTCCTTGATTATAGAGCGTAATGTAATAATTTTTTCAACAAAAGGAGTAAAACCCTCCTGTACACCCCTTACCGCATCCTCCCTCCACCTGACACGATGAAAGTTTCAACAAGCAATAAAACAAGGCCAACCGCAAGAAAATGGCGATAAAGCGGTTCACGCTCGCCGGGCTCCATCACCCAGCGGGAGGCCACCGCAATGCGGTTGATTCTTTCAGCAACCTCTCCGTACACGGTCTGATCTGCCCTGCTTCGAAAGTAAAACCCGCCAGCATCACGGGCCAGCATCTGTAATGTTTCAGGCCTGAAACTGGTCATCACCACCTTTCCGCTCTCATCGCGCTTGAATCCACCCCCATCTCCTGCAGGAATCACAACAGGATTGGGTATGCCAACCCCTATTACAAAAAGATGAATTCCTGCATCTTTCAACGACTGAACCGCATCCCGCAGTTCTCCGGCATGATCCTCACCGTCACTCAGCAGCACCACAATCTTCTCCCCCTTTACTCCTGAGGCCATACTGCGTTCCGATTGCGGTTCAAGAAGGTTCCCGGCAAGCTCAAAAGCTGCATGAAAAGAGGTTCCCTGCTCCTCAATAAGGTCGGGTGAAGCCATGCCAAGCAAAGCATCAAATGCCTCCCGATCCGTCGTGAGCGGGCACTGAACGAGGGGGCTTGCAGCAAAAAGAAGAAGAGCCTTCCGTCCGCCCGCGACAGCACGACTGATACTCGAAATCTCCTGTTTCGCCTGTCCGAGACGATCAGGAAGCACATCTCTTGCCCGCATACTCCGTGAAACATCAAGCATAAAAACAATATCGGCACCTTTACGCAATACTGGCCGCCCTCCGCTGCAAAACCGTGGGCCCGCCATGGCAAACAACAACAACGCGATGCCGCAAAAAAACAGCACTTTTTTCACCGCCACAACCCTCATCGACACTCTACGCATCATACCATCGGCCATCAGATGCCCGACAACAGCCTCTCGCGCCAGACGCAACCTCACGAGCCCATAGCCCAAAATCAAAGCGAGAGGCATCAAAAGCAGCAAATAGCCAATATTTTCAGGCCGGGCAAAACACATGCGCACACTCCTCTATCGTAAGCAGTTCAATATCCATAAACTATGGTATTCTGAGCAGTCGGGTATTTGACAAAACAGCCTCAAAAAAAAGCAACACAAGTGCCAGCAGCAGAAGTTGAAAAAACAACCCTGAACGATGCTCCATAACCGGCCCGGCAAGCCGTTTTTTTTCGAGTCGATCAATAGCTCTGATTGTTTCATCAAATGCCGCAGGATCTTCAACCCTGAAATAGCCTCCACCAGTCGTTCGGGCAATGCCCTGGAGCGACTCCTCATCTTTTTTTGGATGACTGATGCTCTCCCCAGATGAATCACGGCGCTCTTCAGCAACATTAAAACCCGCATCTATGACATAAATCCTCACTCCACTCCGGGCGGCAATTCCGGCAGCCGTTACGGGCCCAATCTCGCCTGCATTATTTTCGCCATCCGTAACAAGGAGAAGTACCTTGTGCAACGACTCCGATGCCTTGAGCCGGTTGACCGCAATGAGAATCGCTGAGCCAATTGCCGTCCCGTCTTCCTGTATCACCCCGGACGAAAGATGATCAAGCAGCATGGCCAGTACCTCATGATCGAGCGTCAAAGGACACTGTGTATACCCTTTTCCCCGAAAAACCACAAGACCAATCCGGTCATTCGAACGACGCAAAACAAAGCTGCGAGCAACCTCACGGGCCGCATCAAGACGGCTTTTACCGCCAAAATCACTCCGAAGCATTGATTCCGAAATATCGAGTGCCAGTATCACGTCAATGCCCTTCGATTCAGCTTCAGTCTGACGAACAAGAAGGTAAGGGCCTGCAAGCGCCAGAACAGAGAGCACAACTGCGCACCACCTCAACCATTGAGGCAACAGACGCAACCAGCGCCGAGCTTCAAACCCTGAATCCCGCAGACGCTCAAGAGCGGGAAAAAGAATTGCAGGAGCCCTGTCAGGACGTTCCAACCGACCCCGTAACCAGACGGTAAAAGCAAAAAAAGGCAACAACAGCAACCACCAGGGTTCCGCCAGTTCAAAGCGAGGGATATTGGTAAACCATTCAAGCATAAGCACGATTCGTTTATCTCAACAATACAAACTTCTCAACAAACAGGCTCATCAAAATCAGACGTTCGATAAACCAATAATGGTTCATTGCAACAATCAACCGTTGAACGGCCTCTCATTCTACCCCTCAGCCTTTGGCAAACGGGTGGAACGAATCACTTCTGAAGCTTTGTTGAGTGACTGGCGTGACTCTTCAACATCAGGATGACAATCGGCAAATTTAACGAGATCGGCCTGCTTGAGAAGATTCATGATACTTTCAAATCCTGCGACACCTATCTTTTTCAAGTCGCGCTCAATCTCTTGGGTTACCGCTTCGAGGGCACTGATGCGGTAATGGTTTTCAAGAAAGGAGCGCATGATGTTACTGAGCTCCTCATAGCATTCATGCGGAGGCATCCCGGCTGAAAGGCTTGAACCAAGTTTTCGGAGCTTCCGCTGGGCAACCTGTCCGGAATCAACCCGCTCAGCGCTGTTGCGCACCGTGCGTTTAAGCAGAAAAAGCAGCAGAAGCACCATACCGGCAACGACAAACACTCCAGCAACAACGCTCATCATCAGAAAAGAGGGTATCGATGGCTTCAGAGGTGGCTTGAGAGGACGAAGTTCACGCATGGAAGAGTCGGTGAGCGCTCGAATAAAGAGTGACGCCGAGGACGTATAAGGCACTCTTTTTGTGACCCTTCCCTGGAGATCCCGAAATACCACAATAAAGGGTGGAAGAGGCTGATGACCACGGCCAAACACAGCAAACTCAAGCTCGAACTCCTCCGTTCCCGCTCCGGAAAGAGGAAAAGAGGAGGTGTGTTTTCGTCCTATCAACTCGAACGAGTATCTGGCAAGAGAGTCTCTCCGGTCGAACCCTTCAAGTGCAGCAACCTCTTTCTCTGAATGATGAACCGTAACAAAATAGCGAACACGGTCGCCGACAAGGGCACTGTCGGGGATCACCCTTGCAGTTATCCGGGGCGGCACCTCCCCTTCCGCACCAAGAAGTGGAGAAACGTGCGCCATCGGGAAGAACAAAAGCAGCAAAAAAAGAAGCCACGTTTGAAGCCCGGCCCTCTGCAATTCAGAGCTTGCGTTCACGATTTCGAAAAAATGAGTTGAGATCGGCAGTAAAAGAGCGATCAGTATCAAGAAAAACCGAGTCGATGCGCATGCGTCGGAGCCGCTGGCGAAGCTCGTCATGCTGCCGCGCCTGCTCACGCCGATAGCGCTCAATTTCGCTGCGGCTGCCGCCATCAAAGGTGAGCCGCACGCCTGTTTCCGGCTCTTCAAGATCGAGCAGGCTGCTCAAGGGTAACGCCTTGTCGAGCGGGTCACTGATGTGCACCAGAATAAAATCGTGACGGGTATTGAGCAGTTTCATCCCTTTTTCGTAGTCACTGTCAACAAGGTCAGTCAAAAGAAAAATAATCTCCTGCCGCTTGCGGGTATAGCGGATAAAAGAGAGGGCTGCACCTATGTTGGTGGTGCGGCTCCGGGGCTTCAGTCGAACAAGTTCTTCGAGAATGACCAGTACATGATAACGCCCTTTTCGGGGTGGGATATAGGTTTCGACCCGGTCGGTAAAGACCAGAAGCCCGACCTTGTCGTTGTTCTGGAGAGCACTGAAGGCAAGCACGGCACACACTTCAAGGGCAAGATCCTTTTTGCTCTGCTTCCGGCTGCCAAAAAGCATTGATGCGGAGCCGTCAACAACAAGCAGAAGGCTCCGCTCCCGCTCCTCGGTAAAGAGCTTGACATAGAGCTCATGCTTCCGTGCGGAGGTGTTCCAGTCAATGGAGCGGACATCGTCGCCGTACTGGTATTCACGAACATTACTGAACTCGATACCCTTCCCCTTGAATGAGGAGTGGTATTCGCCGCTGAAGAGCTCACTGGCCATACGCTTCGAGCGGATTTCAACCCGCCTTATGATATTCTGAAGCTCTTTCAACCGCTCTTCACTTTTCTCCATTGCCCTCTCCGTGCTCATGGTATGGCCGTCAAAGTTATGGAACCTGCACATGCTGCAGGATCTGCCGGATAATATCGTCAGGTTTAATGTTGTCTGCCTCAGCCTCATACCCCGGTCGTATGCGGTGACGAAGGGTATCGTAGGCAATAGCCTTGACATCCTCCGGGGTTATATACGCCCGTTGCTGAAGAAAGGCGTGTGCTTTCGCCGCCAAAAGAAGAAATATTGAGGCCCTTGGAGAGGCGCCATACTCAATCATTGCGTCAAGATTAGCCATGCCATATTTGCCAGGTTTTCGGGTAGCAACAACAAGGTCAACGATATAGCGCTGCACTCTCGGGTCAACATAAATCCGGTCAATCAGAGCTCTTGCTCTCGAAATATCATGAGGCTGTACAACCGGCATAACCGGCAACTTGCTGGCGGTGGTAGCCGATTGCACCATGATCTCAAGCTCCTCTTCATAAGAGGGATAATCGACAAGAATCTTCATCATAAACCGGTCAACCTGTGCTTCCGGAAGAATATAGGTGCCTTCATGCTCAATAGGATTCTGGGTCGCCAGCACCATGAAGGGCTCCTGCAGGGGGAAGGTCTGACTGCCAATCGTTACCTGATGCTCCTGCATGGCCTCCAGCAGTGCAGACTGCACCTTGGCTGGCGAACGATTGATTTCATCGGCAAGGATGACATTGGCGAAGACCGGCCCCTTGCGGGGATAGAACTCCATATCTTTTGGATTGTAAATCATGGTACCGATAAGGTCGGCGGGCAACATATCCGGGGTAAACTGAATGCGCTGGAACTTCAGGTTCATTGCGGAAGCAAAGGTCCTGATAATAAGTGTTTTGGCAAGTCCGGGCACACCCTCAAGCAAAATATGGCCATTAACGAGCATGGCAATAAAAATCCTCCTGATCACCTCATGCTGACCAATAATACGCTGCGAAAGCTGCTCCTGCGCCATTTCAAGAAAACGGGAAGCCTCCGTTATCTGCACTCCAAGCTCTTCCAGTTCTACTGCGTGCTGCATGATGACTCCTCTCGTGTGCTTGTTAAAAGAACCTGCTCAATAATCTGCCATACACGCCAATTCCACCGTCGGCGCAAGCAGTGACATAGCCATCAATTTTTTCAAATCCATACTTTTGGCTAAACGCAATCATCAAGCTTTCTTGAAAAAACCCCTGAAGCCAAACACCACCATGGCAAACCCAGCGACCGTCGCTGGCCACACATAAAAATCGGGGATATAAAGCAAACTGTTAAGAAGACCGAACTCAGGGGCCAAGAGAAGTATGAGGTTTGCCCCGATAAGAATCATAATCACATGAAGTGCGCTTACCTTCTCGTGCGGTTTGCTATTATTGACCGGATTGTTAGCTTTGCCCATAGTTCTACAGAAAAAATTATACCATGAATATTTTAGGCATTGAAACCAGTTGTGATGAAACATCCGCATCCGTGCTTTGCAGCGGAGAGGTACGATCAAATGTCGTCAGTTCGCAACGCTGTCACACACTCTTCGGCGGTGTTGTGCCGGAACTGGCTTCACGAGAACACGAACGGCTTATTGTTGCAATTGTAGACGCTGCCGTAACAGAGTCTAATATACGAAAAAATGAACTTGATGTCATAGCGGCGACCGCCGGCCCTGGATTAATAGGTGCCGTCATGGTAGGCCTCTGTTTTGCCCAAGGCATGGCATACGCTCTCAAAATCCCATTTATACCGATCAATCACATCGAAGCTCATATCTTTTCGCCATTTATCAATGAGGGCTCTTCTCACCCAGCCCCTGAAGGACGGTTTGTTTCGCTGACGGTTTCGGGTGGCCACACCCTCCTCTCTCTGGTGGAACAGGATCTCTCGTACAAGGTTATTGGCCGGACACTGGACGATGCTGCCGGAGAGGCTTTCGACAAAACCGGCAAAATGCTTGGCCTCCCCTATCCAGCAGGCCCGGTGATTGACACACTTGCAAAAATAGGCAATCCAGCCTTCCACCTCTTTCCCCGGGCGCTCACCTCAGCATCGCAAAGCAGTAAAAATTACCAGGGAAATTTCGATTTCAGCTTTTCCGGCCTGAAAACCTCTGTACTCACCTGGCTGCAAAAACAGAGCCAGGAATATATCGAAGAGCACAAGGCTGATATTGCCGCATCAATCCAGGCGGCCATCGTCGACGTACTGGTCAAAAAAACCATTGCCGCAGCACGCAGTCAAAAAATCAGGGCGGTTGCAATGGCGGGTGGAGTGAGTGCCAACTCGGCCCTGAGAAATTCGATGAAAAAGGCTTGCGATAAAGCGGGCATGACGCTGCACGTACCCGCCGCGCTTTACTCAACCGACAACGCGGCCATGATTGCCACACTGGCCGCTCTGAAACTCTCCCGAGGCATGAAGGCTGAATGCCTTTACAATAGAGCACCTTACGCAAGCTTCACCACCGGGGCGAGGAGGGCGTGATTGAAATAGTTCCATAAATACATTACATTGCTGCTCTCGAAATGAGTCAGTTACGTTTTATTAATATCCTACGACAATACCATGCCAAATATGCTACTCACACTGTTACTCTTTGCGCCTCCTGTTGCAGGCCAGGCTGCACCAAATCCACTCTTTCAGATTGCCCCTCTGGTACTTATCTTTATTGTTTTTTACTTCTTCATGATCCGTCCCCAGCAGAAAAAGCAGAAGGATCGCGAAAAAGTGCTCGACAGCCTGAAAAGAGGTGACAAGGTTATCACCATAGGCGGCCTTCATGGTACCGTTGCCGGAATTGATACGGAGAAGAAAACCGTTCTTGTCCAGATCAATGAGTCCACAAAAATTACTTTTGACCGCACCGCCATTGCCAACATTGAAAAACAGGAAACGGGCGATAAACTCACGACCAAGGAATGAGAGGTATCATGCAACCAGCAGCAGCAAAATTGGTACTGGAAAACGGATCGGTCTATAACGGAACCGCATTCGGCCACATCGGGGAAACAACCGGCGAAGTGGTTTTCAATACATCACATACCGGATATCAGGAAATTCTCACCGATCCCTCTTATGCTGGCCAGATGGTGATGATGACCTATCCGCTGATAGGAAACTACGGTATCAACCCGACGGATAACGAATCGGAAAAAATATGGGCATCGGCCTTCATTGTCCATGAAGTGTCGCGTATCCACAGCAACTTCGAGGCCACCGAGAGTCTCGACTCTTGCCTCAAGAGGGCGGGCGTCATGGGGCTTGCCGGTATTGATACCCGGAAACTTGTCCGCGAAATCCGTGAAAAGGGTGCCATGAGAGGTGTCATCTCCGCTCTTGAAACCAATGATGAGATACTGAGGGAGAAGGCCCTTCAAAGCCCTGAAATGAGTGGTCGCGATCTGGTCAAAACCGTTACCACCAACGAAAATTATACCCTCGAACGAGAGAATGCCCGCTACCATGTTGCCGCATTCGACTACGGTATCAAAACCAATATCCTGCGGATGCTGCAGGAGGCGGGATGCCGGGTGACCGTCCTCAAGGCCGGAGCAACGGCAAGCGAAGTACTCAAGCTCAACGTGGACGGAGTCTTTCTCTCCAACGGCCCTGGCGATCCTTCAGCCGTCGATTATGCCATTGAAACCATTCGCCAACTTGTTGAGTATAACCGCACAACAAAACCGCTGCCGATCTTTGGTATCTGCCTCGGCCACCAACTGCTCTCTCTGGCTTTCGGAGCCGAAACCTACAAACTGAAATTCGGCCACCACGGCAGCAATCACCCGGTGAAAAATCTCGCCAGCAAGCAGATAGAGATAACATCACAGAACCACGGATTTGCTGTTGCGATGGAGTCACTGCCTGAAGAGCTGGAAATGAGCCATCTCAACCTCTACGACAATACTGTTGAGGGTGTACAGCACAAAACGCTTCCCTGCTTTTCGGTACAGTATCACCCGGAAGCGGCACCAGGACCGCACGATTCGCACTACCTCTTTGAAGAGTTCACCTCACTTATGGATTTAACCCAACCCATTATTCTGACGAGATGAAAAAAAGATTATTTACACCAGGGCCTACCCCGGTACCCGAAAATGTCATGCTTCGCATGGCAGCTCCAATTATCCACCACAGGAACCCCGAGTTCATGGAGATTCTGACCAGGGTTCACGAGGATCTGAAGTATCTCTTCAGAACGACCCAGCCAGTCGTTGTGCTCAGTTGTTCAGGCACTGGCGGCATGGAGGCGACAATTTCAAGCCTCTTCAAGCAGGGCGACAAGGTCATCACCGTCAATGCCGGCAAGTTTGGCGAACGGTGGGGAGAGCTGGTACGCATCTTCACCGGCAACTGCGTTGAGGAGAAGGTCGCATGGGGTTCGGCCATTCAGCCTGAACGACTTGCAGAGCTGCTCAAAGAGCACCCGGATGCCAAAGGAGTCTGCCTGACCCATTCCGAAACATCAACCGGCACTGCCGCCGACATTCAGACCCTCAGCGCCCTGATTCGCGAACACTCAGATGCGCTTGTCGTGGTTGACGGCATAACGGCGGTCGGAGCTCACGAGTTTCATTTTGACGACTGGGGTGTCGATATCTGTATCACCGGTTCACAGAAAGGACTCATGATGCCTCCAGGGCTCGCACTGATAGCCGTTTCAGAACGGGCGCAGGACATCATCAAAGGGCAAAGCATGAGGCAATACTACTTGAGCCTGAAACACGCCCTCAAGGCTCATGCTGGCGACGATACACCCTTCACTCCGGCCGTTTCGCTCGTTATCGGCCTCGATGAAGCGTTGCAAATGATCAAGACGGAAGGAATTGAGAATATCTGGAAACGGCACGAAAGCCTCGCAAACGCCTGCCGTGAAGGGTGCAATGCACTTGGTATGAAGCTCTTCAGCAACTCTCCGTCGTTTGCCGTTACTCCGGTATGGCTCCCTGAAGGAGTAAAGTGGTCAGCATTTAACAAGGCGCTGAAAAACAGCAACGGCATAACGGTTGCCGCTGGTCAGGATGACTATAAAGACAAAATTTTCCGTATTTCTCATCTTGGTTTTTATGATGAGCTCGATATGCTCACCGTCATTGGCGGTATTGAACGGGCTTTGAAGGAGATCAACTTTCCGTTTGAAATTGGTGCTGGCGTCAGCGCTGTACAGAAAGCATTTCTCGGCAACTAAGCCTCGGGAGTGCCTTCGCCATGATTCTCCTGCACACTCTCCTGCTTGTTTTTGCACTCGCACCTTCAATGCAGGAGATGCTCGGGGAGTACCGTTTACAGCTCAAAGCCGATGCACTCTATGAGCATCGAGCATACAGCGGAGCGGAGAGTGCATTCAGGCAAATTGCCGCACTTCCCGCACAAAAAGGCTGCGCCTCTGCCAGTTTCAATCTCGCCTGCGCCCTCTACATGCAGGGTAAGTATCCTGAATCGGCCACACTCTTTTCCCTCTCGGCAAAACCCGGCGGCACACGGCCAGAAATGAGAGTAAAGGCTACCTTCAATGAAGGCAATGCGCTTGCCATGAGAGCGGTCGGAAGCAACCGAAAAGCAGAAAGACAGCTCCTCTTCCGCCAATCGCTCAATCGTTTCAGGTCGGTACTCTTGACCGACCCGGATGAGAATGATGCAAAAATCAATTATGAAATTGTCCGCCGTTATCTTGATGAACTTGAAAGGCCGAAGCAAGGCGCCTCAAGCCCGGAAAAAAAGAACGCTCCTCCCCCGCCCTCCGGCATCAGCAAGGAGACTGCAGAACGGCTGCTTGAAAACGCACAAATGGAGGAATCCGCACTGATGCAGCGCCTGCCACGGGCAGACCGCTCTGCTGAGCAAGGCGGAAAAAATAATCAGGACTGGTAAAACGGAATGCGTTCACAAAAAAAAGTAGTGCTGGTTTTTCTGCCATCCGAAAGCGGTGTTGACGGAGCCCGTTCACTCTACGGCGAGCATGAGCTGAACCCTCTGTTCAACTGGTTCAACCGTTCGATCAGAACCATGATCAAGCGTAGCCAGTTTGCCATTCCACCGCTTTCGCTCATGATCCTCAGTTCTCTTGAAGTACCGGGAGTCGAGCAGTCGATATGCGATATGCGCTTCGAAGAATTTCCCTTTCATCAACACTGGGATCTGGTTGGCATCAGCGTTCAGACCGGAATGGCAAAACAGGCCTTTGCCCTTGCCGACAAACTCCGTGCTGCCGGGATTGCTGTTGTACTCGGAGGGGCACATGTCACACTCTTCGCCGATTCATGCAGACCCCACGCAGATATTCTTGTGCTTGGAGAGGCTGACGACCTCTGGAAGGAACTGCTTGCTGACCTTGCCGCAGGCACTCTCAAGCCGCTCTATCAATCCAGCAGCTTTCCCGATCTTGGAATTTCAAGGCCTGTCAGTAAACAATCACTGATAAAAAACCGCTACTTTACAACAAACCTGATTCAGACTGGACGAGGATGCCAGTACAGTTGCGACTTCTGCAATGTGCATCTGCTGAACGGCCGCCGCCTGCGCAGAAGGGCAATTGAGGACGTGGTCAGTGAGGTTGAGCGGTTTCAGCAGCATGACCGAAGAATCTTCTTTTTTGTCGATGACTCCATCAATGCCGATCCACTCTATGCCCGGGAACTCTTCCGTCAGCTCACTCCCCTGAAGATCCGCTGGTTCGGACAGGCCACAACAACCCTCGGCCAGCAACATGAGTTGCTTGAAACCTTTGCCCGCTCAGGATGTCAGGCGCTGTTGGTTGGCATAGAGAGCATTGAAACAAAAAGTAGGAGCGCCCATAAAAAGAACCAGAACAGGGCCGGTGAACTTGCCGGAGCAATTAAAACTATCAGGGCGGCAGGAATAAGCCTCTACGGAAGCTTTATTTATGGCCTCGACGGCGATACGCTCGATACTCCGGCGGCAATCCTTGACTTCATCAATGAAACCAGGCTTGACGTCCCCGGCATCAATATTCTGCGACCTACTCCAGGAACACAGGTCTTTGAACGGCTTCGCCAGGAGGGACGGCTGCTCTTTGATCCCCTCGACGTCACCGCATACCGTTACTCCTTTGGCCAGGAGATGCTCTATAAGCCAAAAAATATTCCACTCGACGCCTTTATCGAAAGCTACTCCACCCTTACCCGGCAGGTGTTCAGCATAAAAAATGCCATCACGAGAGGCTTTGCAGCCCCAAGAGCGAAAAGTGCGGTGATGCTCTTCAATCTCTTCTACACCCATCTCTACAGCCTCTCACGCCATGACCTGCGCTGTCAGCTTGAAACAGGAAAGAGAGAAAAAACCATTTTGCCATACGCCAAATAATTTTTAAACTGTACGACAGTATTTTTAACCCACACCCGGTACAACAATCTAAACCTGTATCTAAAAATGACCATGAAGCCTTTCCTCCCTTTTTTGACCGTGACTCTCTTATTTCTCAGTGCATGCGGCCTCGAAAAGCCACCAGCCTCACTGAAATTTCCTGATGCAAAGGGAGATGCCGCAGCGGTTGCTGCAAGCGCTGCCCCGGCAGCAACGGCTGAGATTCCCTCAGACCCGAAACTGGCCGCAGGTAAAGTGGTCTATGACGCAAACTGTGCCGCATGTCACGATGCGGGTATGATGGGTGCGCCGAAACCTGGAGACGTAGCCGCATGGGCGCCACGTATTGCTCAAGGTGCAGACGTAATGACGAAAAACTCGATCGCGGGCTTCACCGGCAAGGCTGGCATGATGCCTGCAAAAGGTGGCAACGCCAGTTTGACCGATGAAGAGGTAACCAATGCTGTTGCCTTCATGGCCGACAAGTCAAAAGGTGCCGCTGCTGCAACCCCGACAGCGGCTCCGGCAGTGGCTGACGGCAAGGCAGCCTATGACGCGAGTTGTGCCGCATGTCACGAATCAGGCATGATGGGCGCTCCGAAACCCGGAGACAAGGCTGCATGGGCGCCACGTATCGCTCAAGGAAACGCTCTGCTTCTCAGCCATGCCACCGATGGATTCAAGGGCAAGGTTGGTATGATGCCGGCAAAAGGCGGAAACGCAGCGCTTACCGGTGCAGAGATATCGAGCATCGTCACCTATATGGTCGACAAATCAAAATAAGCTGCAAGGCTCTTTTTTACCGAGCGGGAACTGACCAGATCAGTTCCCGCTTTTTATCCAGAAGTCATAATAAAAGTGAAATATTTCTCCTCTTATTTGGATTAATCGTTTATAATTCGTATTAACAATTGTGTACGACACAAACGCACACAACACAAACGCACGCGACACAACCGCAAGCGAAAAAAACAATACCAGCCCATCATCCCAAAAAAACGTTAAAGAGGAGTAACCCCCTATGTCCCGTTTTATTTCAACCGCGATTTGTGCACTCTTTGTCTGTTCAATCTGTTCAACCGAAGCTTCCGCAGCAGGAGATCCCGTTAAAGGTAAAGCTGTTTACAACGCCGATTGTAGTGTCTGCCACACTGCAGGAATCGGTGGTAGCCCAAAATTAGGTGACAAGGTTGCATGGAAACCCCGCATTGCTCAGGGAGAAGCAGTACTGACCCTCCATGCTATCAAAGGTTGGAAGACCCCCGGCAGCACTGGTATGGCAATGATGCCAAAAGCAGGCAAACCAAATCTGAGTGATAAAGATATCAACAACGCCGTCGCTTTCATGATCAAAAGTTCAAAATAGAGAGCAATTTTTCTTTTTCCGCCGCAAAACATATTTTTGATTGATTACCTCGAACGTATATTGATCGTGTTATGTTTTGTAAGGCGACACACACCGTTCGTACCAAACCAATTAAAAAGGAGTATCCCTATGTCCCGTTTTATTTCTACAGCACTTTGTGCTCTCTTTCTTTGTTTAATCTGTTCCACTGTAGCATCAGCCGCCGACACGGCTGCAGGTAAAACCCTTTTCGAGGCGAACTGTTCGGCATGTCACAAAACCGGTCTCGGCGGAGCACCGAAACTTGGCGACAAGGCTGCATGGGCTCCACGTATCGCTCAAGGAACAGATACCATTGTCAAGCATGCCGTGGAAGGATTCGACGGTGCTACAGGCTCAATGCCTGCAAAAGGTGGTGTCATGACTCTGACTGATGCTCAGATCGGTGATATTGTGAGCTACATGGTCGAGCAGGGCAAATAAGCCATTCTCCGTTATTACGATTGAAAAGGCGGGCCATTCTCCCGCCTTTTTTGCTTTTCCGCCAGCCACTCCCCCATAGACAACACACTCCGCTTCTGCTCATCAGAGAAACTTGACCGTAACGACGCTGTACGCTTGAAAATCGGCTGAAAAAGTGTAACTACCGATAGAGTAAGGTTTGTACACAAAAAAAAATTGTAATGAATAACCATCTTTATCTTGGCTTTATTGGAACAGGGAGAATTGCCCGTGCGCTTATTGCTGGCCTCAGCCAGAGAGAGCACACGGTTATTACCGGCTTCGACAAGGAACCGGCCGCTCTTGCCTCCATTGCAGCCGATTACCCTCTGCAGCCCTGCCTCTCAGTTGAAGAGGTTGCCCTGAAAGCGCAGGTTATCATCCTTGCCGTCAAGCCCTACCAGATGGAAGAGGTGCTCGGAGCGCTGAAAGCGTCACTCACCGCCAATCACCTGCTCATCAGCGTTGCTGCGGGAATTTCTTCAGAATTTATCCGGAAAAATGCAGGCGAGAGCATAAGGGTGATCAGAGTAATGCCCAATACTCCAGCCTTTGTCGGCGAAGGAATGACCGCCTTATGCCGGGGCAAAATGGCTTTGGACGAGGATATTCTTCTTGCATCTGATCTTTTCCGCTCCATTGGCCGCATCGCCATTCTTGATGAAGTGCAGATGGATGCGGCAACCGCCCTTTCCGGCAGCGGCCCAGCCTACATGTTTCATATTCTTGACGCTCTTGCCGAGGGGGGGGTGCAGTGCGGTCTTTCACGCGAGGAGGCACTGCTCCTTGGTGCACAAACCATGATTGGAGCGGCAACAATGGTGCTTTCCGGGCGAAAGGGGCCAGAAGAGCTCAAGCAGGAGGTCACAACGCCAGGCGGAACAACAGAGGCAGGGCTGAAGGTGATGGATGAACAAAATATCCGGCCTATTCTGGTAGCAACAGTTGCCGCCGCTGCGGCACGCTCCAGGGAACTTATGAAATAATCACTATGGCAGGCTGCTTCGCTCGTTACCGGTACCGCGCTCTTTTCATGCTCATCATGGTGGTACTTTTTGCTCCGGCAATTGCCGGAGCATCACTTCTTCAGGGAAACAAACCCTTTCTTGCGTCCTCAATAAACAACAGCCAGCCTTTTACAGGCCAGGAAATACTGTTGACCTACACACTCTATTTCAAGGATATCGCACCAAAAATAGCCAGGGAAATTCCTCCTTCGTTTCAGGGATTGTGGGCAAAGGAGTGCGGCTCAGAGCGCTTTATCAAAAGCGTTCCGGCAACAGTTCAGGGAGAGCACTTCAGAAGTGCTGTTATCAAGCAATTCAGACTTGTACCTATCCAGAGCGGAAAAATTACTGTTTCAGGATACAGTATGCTCTGTACTTTGCCTCAGAACGATGTTGGCATTGACGGAAAAGAGCTCCCTGACAGCAGCGTAGGTATCACTGCGCCCACCATAACCATCTCTGCCCGTACACTTCCCCTGCCGGTGCCGAAACAATACTCCGGTGCCGTTGGCATTTTCTCCCTCAGCCTTATGGCCGACAGATCAAAGCTCAACATTGGAGAGCCACTCTCCCTGAAACTCACCCTCACCGGAACAGGAAGCCTCCTAACCCTTGAACTTCCCGACGTTCAACTCCCTGAAAGCTTTCGGAAAAACCATCCAGAAAAAGCGATAAACCTTCTAAAAAGCTCCGGGACAACCTCTGCTGGTTCCATAACATCAACATCTCTTGCCTGGCCTCAATCAAAGGGTGATTTTCAAATCCCGGCAGTAACCCTTGTTGTCTTCAATCCTGACACACAACAATTCAGCACCCTTCATTCGAAATCACTTGCCATACAAGTAAATGCAGCAGCACAGAAAGCAACAGGAGGAGAAGAAAAGTCACGTAATACCCCTTCAGAAAAAAAAGGCAGTGACCATACCCTCTTCTCAACTATGGCTATCGCACTCCTGTTACTTTCAAGCGGAGCTCTCATTGTATGGATCAGAAAAAAACAGCTCACCGATGTAAAAAAAATGGTGGCAGAGGAGGCAGGCAGCCAGTCACCTGAAACAACAGCATCTGCAAGAACCATGAAACAGCAGCTTCTGGCGCTGCTTGCAGAGGCCGGGATCAAAAGTCCCGGAGGAATGACAAGAATGGAGTTGCAAAATGCGCTGCGGGAGATCAATCTCCCCGATAACACCCGCTCAGAACTCCCCGAAGTACTCGACTCGCTGGATAAAATCCTCTACAGCCACTCCGAAGCAAAAGAGAGCCGTATCCCCGACAGGATAAAGGCAAAGGTAAACGCTCTATTGCGCTCATTGAAAAAAGCTGGCTAAGGCTGCCGAAATTGCAAAAGCCCCCTCTGAAAAAAATGGCTAAGGCGGCAGACCAAAAAGTGCAATGGCGCGCTCAGGATAATCGGTGATAATTCCATCTGCTCCGATCTGCTGCATTGTAAGCATCTCTTCAGTCCGATTTACCGTCCAGGGGATGACCGCGATGCCCCGGGCATGAAGGGTTTCCGTCAGATCCCGATCAACAAGAGAAAAATGGGGATTGAGATAGCAGGGTACAAAGCCGAGTTCCAGCAACAATTCGTCAACATCTTTCGTTTTCTCAATCAAGAGTCCATAGCAAAGCTGTGGATTTAACTTCCACGCCTCCCGCACGACACGAGAATCAAACGACTGTATCCTGACACGCAACGATAATCCTGCCTCTTCAACAAGATGAAGAACAAGTGCTGCATAGTGGTCGGGAGAAGGATGAAAAAGCCCATCCTTGTCAGGCCATGACTTTATTTCAAGATTATAGACCATCCTCCCCTTCATGACCAATGATGCCATACAAGCCTCCACCTCCCTGAATACTGCAGAAAGAAGCGGCTTGATGGCGGCAACACGCACCTGCTGAGGAAAAGAGGGATGAGGCAGGCCGCAGTCAAAAGAGGCAATATCCCGATAACTCATCTCATGGAGGAGATAGCGCCCCTGCTCTTCAATGCTTAGTGGACGACCGTACCGATCAGCACAAAGAGGAGCGGCAAGCCAGGGGTCATGAGAAACGACGATCTGCTGATCTTTCGAGACCATAAGATCAAGTTCCAGAACCCTGATACCAAGAGCAGCCGCATGACAGAATGCCTGCAGTGTATTTTCAGGAAAAAGAGCCCTTCCGCCCCGATGAGCCTGTATTTCAAACGCCATTGCATGCCCTGTTTTTACCGCAGTAACACAACCGTAGTCGACTGCAATCCGTTGGACGGTTACAAGAGTTCAAAAAAAAGCACCGTCACCATTCCGGCACAACGCCATTGCAGGAAAAGAAGTACAACAACTGGCTGCCTGCCCAGGCTGTTATGGATTCCGCTTGCCGGAAACAGCTCGAGATACTTTTGAAAAGCTCTTCTTTTTTGGTTTTCTTTTCTGCAACCTGTTACCATCCGCACTGTTCGAAACGGGATGCTTGCCGACACCGTTTACACCGAAAAGAGTAGAAGGAGTTTTGTTTTTGTTAAACCGGTTTTTGCGATACTTTTTTTCAAGGTCCGCATAAGGACTGGGAGGATCCGGAGAGGTATTGTGGTTATTAAAATTCGGCTCGTCAATGACCTCATCAACGTCATCCAAAACCACGTCGGGATGAACTGTATTAAGCAAGTTATTTCTGTTTATGTTCAACAAATCAAGAGCGCTTTTTTTACTCAGGATTATTTCTGAAGGGAGTTCAATTTACGATTTTAGAATCAAAATACAAGGAATAGTCTTATTGATTAATGCCGAAAGAGGGTTCTGATAAAGTTTTTGCGTTGCATCCTGTCTGTATAAGTGGTAAATTTGACGGTATTTCATAAAAAAATGGAGCCTACAATGGATATTCGCAGATTGATACTTGCCGTGATTCTTCCTCCAGCATCAGTCACCAACAAGGAAGTCGGAACGATTATGCTGACCGGTCTTCTTACCCTGCTTGGCTGGTTGCCTGGTGTTGCCTTTGCACTCTTCATGATAAACCAGGAACGCTTGTCGAAAGCCTGAACAATCGCCATGCGTGCGCCAGAAGAAAGCAAAACCCGGCAACAAGGATAATGGTTGCTCCTGATGCAACGTCAAGCAGAAAAGAGAGCCACAAGCCGCAAATGCTGAAAAAAGCCGAAAGCAAAACTGCCCTGAGCATCATGCCGGGCAGGCTGCGGCTCACCATCCGCGCAATGGCCGCAGGAATGGTCAGAAGCGCTATCACCATAACAATACCCACCACACGCATCATAACGACGACGGTCAAGGCTATCAGACAGAGCATCAGCAGATAGAGTGCCGTGGTTTTCAACCCCGACACGGCGGCATACTCCTCATCAAAGGAGATGGCGAGAAACTCCTTGCTGAGGAGCCAAACGATGGCAAGAATCAGCAGATCGAGCAGCATGATCATCCAAAGATCAACGGTGGGAACCGTCAGAATATTGCCAAAGAGATAGCTGAAAAGATCGGGCGCATAGCCGGGTTTAAGACCGATACAGATCACCCCGACCGCCATTCCGAGCGCCCAGAAGGTTCCGATGGCCGTATCCTCTGCAACCTTTGCCTTTTTGCTCAACAAGCCGATAGCCACCGCCGCAGCCAGACTGAACGGGATAACGCCGAGAAGCGGATTGATTCCAAGGTAGTAGCCAACCCCGACACCACCAAAGGCCGTGTGCGCTATACCTCCGCTGATAAAACCGATCTTTTTCACCACCACGTAGGTACCGATGATACCGCAGGCAACACTGGAGAGAAGAGCGGCAAGAAGGGCATTACGCATGAATTCAAAAGCAAATATCTCCTGGAACATACCGTTCGTACTTATCAATGGTTCGGAAAAACGGGATTCGGCTCATGCAGCTCAAGCGTGACATTCAACGTAGCAACTTTTGTCACGTAACGACCTATAAGTGCGGTATCGTGCGTGACCAGAACAATGGTGAGCCTCTCTTTCAACTTCTCAATCAGATCGTAAATGGTGGTTTTCATCTGTGGGTCAATGCTTGCCGTAGGTTCATCGAGCAGAAGCAGTTCCGGCTCTCCGGCAAGCGCCCGGGCAATGAGTGCCCGCTGCAGCTCTCCACCCGATAAATCACCTATCCGGCGTTCAATCAGCCGTTCAAGACCGGCCAGACAAATTGCCTCATCAACCCTCTCTTTATCGAGACGGTTATAGTGCTGAAAAAGTTTTTTTTTCGACAACCTTCCCATCAGCACCAGATCGCGGACACTGATAGGAAACTCACGATCAAAAAAAAGGCGCTGGGGCACGTAACCGATACGCCCCGGCGAGCATCCTGGCAATTCGCCAAAAACCCTCGCGCTCCCTGCTGAAAAACGCTCCAGGCCGAGAATCACCCTGAGCAGCGTCGTTTTACCCCCGCCGTTCGGACCAACAAGAGCAAGAAAATCGCCTTCACCAACCGACAGAGTCAACCCGTCAAGCACCCTTACGCCGCCCAGATCAACTGAGAGGCAGTCACATTCGATTATGGCAGTCCTCATTGCATGGTTTCAAGAAAGGCATTCGTGGCACGCCGGAGGTTATCCTGATAATCAGATGAGAGAGGATCAACACTCCGGGTCTTGCCGCCTATTTCCATCGCAATGGTTTCTGCCTGGGAACGACTGAACTGTGGCGAAACAAAAACAATTCCGATATCGTTCGCTTTGGCTTTTTCAATCACACGCTGCATCTGCCGAGGTGTGAGCGTCTTGCCCTCCTCCTCGACGGCAATCTGTTCAAGCTGGAAGGAATCAGCGTAGTAGCCCCATGCGGGATGAAAAACCAAAAAGCGCCGGTTCTTTACACCGGAAAGCTTTTGTTGAATCTCCCGGTCAAGCAACTGCAACTCGGCCTGAAGCTTTTGAGAGTTCGCCTCATACTCGGCACTTCGTGAAGGATCAAGCGCAGCAAGTGCACGCTCAACATTCTTTGCGATAACAATACCGTTTGCCACAGAGAGCCAGTAATGAGGATCGTAAGGCTCGTCATGATGCGAGCATCCACCATGCTTGACACGCAGCAGGCGAACACCCTCGACTCCATTGCAAACCTTCAGTGCCGGGCTGATCGACAAAAAGCGATCCATCCAGTCGAGCTCAAACTCAACACCTGAACCGGCCTTGATAAAAAGTGCAGCCTCCCCCAAGCGGGCCATCTGACGAGGAGAAGGCTCATAACTGTGAGGGTTTCCGCCTGGTGGCACCATCACCGATACTTCAACATGAGCGCCCCCAATTCTTTCAGCAAAATAGGCAAGCGGCGCAATGGAGGCAACAACCGGCAGCTTCCCTGTTTCGGATTGCCGAACGCACCCGTTCAAAAAAATGGCAAGAAACGGAAGGAAAAAATAAAATTTAATCAGGATGTTATCCATACTATCCATGTTCAACCTTGAGCGTTACCTGTTGAGGAAGAGGTAGATTCCACATCCACGACTCCCCCAAGATACAAAAAAAGGCTACGCGCACCCTTCAAACGCAGATGCTGCAAAAAAAAAGATGATACCGCTCGAATACCGTCACTCAAGGCAGCCTGTTCAACGCACTGACCGTTGCCTTGATGGAGGCAAGGCTGATATTTGAATCAATACCGGCACCGTAGGAAACCCGTCCGTCAGCGCAGCCAATTTTAATATAGGCTATGGCCAGGGCTCCTGCGCTGTGGCCTATTGCGTGCTCAGCATAATCATCAACACTGAAATCCACTCCGCTCTCCCTGACAAATCCCTTGACAAAAGCATCAAGAGGGCCATTCCCCTGTGCCGTAAAGCTGAACTCCCTCTCCTTGCCCTGCACGATACAGCTTATGGTTGTTGCCTCTTCATCAAGGCGCTCAAGATCCTCATCAGCCCAACTGATCTGGCACTTTTTGAGGGAAAGTGGCTCTCGAAGTTTTACATACTCCGCATGAAACAACTCATGAATCTGCTCAACCGACAACTCAACACCCGTCGTGTCAGCCACAGCCTGTACCGCTTCAGCAAAATCAGGCTGCATCCATTTCGGGATCTGGAGACCATACTCCTTTTCAAGCACCCAGGCCACACCACCCTTGCCGGACTGACTATTGATACGGACAATAGCCTCATAGTTGCAGCCAACATCCTGAGGGTCAATCGGCAGATAGGGCACCGCCCACAAACCACCGGGCGAGAGCGGCTGCGCCTTCATCCCCTTGCTGATTGCATCTTGGTGCGAACCGGAAAAAGCGGTATAGACCAGCTCTCCCGAATAGGGATGACGGGGGTGAACATCCATGCGAGTACAACGGTGATAGACCTCACGTATGCGGGGGAGATCAGAAAAATCGAGTTCAGGATCGACACCCTGACTGAAGAGGTTCAGCGCCATGGTGACAATATCCATGTTACCACACCGCTCACCATTACCAAACAAGGCTCCCTCAACTCGATCGGCACCGGCCATCACCGCCAATTCAGCGGTAGCCACGGCAGTACCACGGTCATTATGAGCATGAACACTGATCAAGACCGCATCCCGCGCCTTGATGTTGCGGCAGAACCACTCAATGCGGTCAGCATAAATGTTTGGCTGCGACATTTCAACTGTTGAGGGCAGATTCAAAATGATTTTTTCATCCTTCGATGCTCCCCAGGCATCCATCACCGCATGACAGACATCCAGCGCATAATCAAGTTCCGTGCCGGTAAAACTTTCAGGACTGTACTCGTAACGGATCCCGGCATTGCCACACTCATCCTTCAGACGACGAACAAGCGCCGTCCCCGCGACAGCAAGAGCCTTGATCTCCTCCTTGTTTTTACGAAAAACCACATTTCGCTGCAAAGTCGATGTCGAATTATAGAGATGCACTATGGCATGTTTCGCTCCGCTTATTGCATCGAAAGTCTTGCGAATCAGGTGCTCACGCGCCTGGGTCAGCACCTGGATAGTAACATCATCAGGAATAAGACGCTCCTCAACCAGCCTGCGCACAAAGGCAAACTCGGTCGCCGAAGCTGATGGAAAACCAACCTCAATCTCCTTGAATCCAATGGAAACAAGAAGCTGGAACATGGAGACCTTCTCCTCAACGCTCATCGGTACCGGAAGCGCCTGATTACCGTCACGAAGATCAACACTGCACCAGAGCGGCGCTTTCGTGATACTCTTGTCGGGCCAGCTCCTTTCGGAAATAGCAACCGAAGGATACGTTGCGTATTTTTGATACTTCATTTTTTTCATTGCACACATCTTCCTTTTTGTATCCTTTAAACGAAAAAAGCCACCAGACCCAGGAGGGTGGCGGCTTTAACAGTGTTTTCTCGCTTGCTGAAAAACGAACTAAAGAGCACCTCCCCCCAAAGCCACCACGCCAAGGAGCAGCAGGGCCAGCGAGATCAGGAGGTTCTTGTGATTCGTTGTACGCATGGTCAGCACAGAGAGTAAAAAAATCATTTAACAGCTTTTACTGAAAATAAAAAAATTAGCGATGCGTACAATGCAGGCTGGAACATTTTCTTGCCTTTCTGCAATGTGACCCCAAATTGCCGATTCGAGAGATTCAAAAATATTCAGTGCATGACAAGCGTGACAGGGTCACTACGCTGCAACCAGAAAAAAAGACGTTCGGCATCCACCAGCAAAAGCCTGACACAACCATGTGAGGCAGGACGACCGGGAAGCGACTGCTGATGCATGAAATACCCTTTATTAAAATTTATTGAAAACGGCATAGGGGCATTCTCATACTTCAATGAGCGCCTGAAACGCTCTTTGTAATTCACAAAAAACTTTCCGGGAGGTGTAGGCTTCTGTTTTTTGCCAGAGGAGACCGGACCCCAGAAAAGAAGTTTTCCGCCCTCGTAAGCTCCAAAATATTGTGCATCAAGAAAAATTTTGATCTCACGTCCTCCCCTGCTGTCGGCTATCGTTGCTGGTACAGGCGAATAAAGCATCGCCTTGCCAACATCAACAGGCACAAGCACCTCTTTTCCTGTGGGAAAGTGCCGTTCATCGAGCCGATTCACTTTCATAAAAAGAATTCGTGATGTAGAATCCGTGTTACATATCTTTGCAAGTGTCTCACCTTTCTTAATAACTCTCTTGACAAATCCAGCCGGGATTGATGGCGCACCGACAGTAGATGAATCTAACGCTTTGAGGGCGGTGACTGACGAAACATCAGCAGCATATCCCGCCACTGAACAAGTTAAAAGAAACAAGGCCGGAACAAGGCTGATAACTCTTGATGCTGATAGCATAGTATTCATTCACTTCCACCAGAATATCTCTTATTATTAGAAATAATTACTGTTTTTTTTCAATTACAGACGAACACAGGGACAGGAACAAAATAACACTTCAAGGGAAATTGTGATGAAACAATCAAGAATATCTGGCATTAAAACGTTCCATGTACCGGAAATCATCAGGGTAAGCAAAACTGCTCAACAGAGCCGCTCAATGCAGAAACATTCATGTCCCTCCTGCAGGGCAATTACGAAAAGAGATACCTCTCTCCCATCGTATCAAGCACACTAACGCTGGTCCCACGGCATTCAGCAATCAACCTTTCAACAAAAGAGTGGCGCCCCCTCAAGCGCTGCCACAAAGAAATTTTACTGGTAGATTTACCGATAATAACGGTCGAAAGGATTTTATCCGTTAAGCCAAGGGTCGCAACAGCGTCAGGGATTGCCTGATATTTAAGCAGGAGCCTCGATTATTTTTATGGGCTAAGGGGGGGCTGGCGTGGGTACAACGGAAAAAAGGCAATACACCTTGTAAGTGTAGTGCCTTTTTTTTGTGCTCCGCGGGCAGGACTCGAACCTGCAACCCTGCGATTAACAGTCGCATGCTCTACCATTGAGCTACCACGGAATCTCTATCAGCATCACAACATCTCGCTGATGGGGTGTTAATATACACCGGTTTTTTGAAAATGCAAATCCCAACAGGCTTTTTTTGTGCATTTTGTTCAAAGTTGTGCCACAAGCGCTTTTCATTTTCCATAATAATTTTTGTACATTGGTTCTCTTTTACTGAAAAGATGGTCTATGCATAAAGAAAAATCGCTGATAGAGATTGGACTGGGTGCTCTTGCGGAGGGTACCAATGAGTTCAATTTCACCTGTAAAGCTGCTGATTTCAAGGGACGGCAGTTGGCTGAAGCCGGTTTTACAGGGAAGATAGAGGTCAATGTTGTTGCTGAAAAAAGTGATGACGAGGTAACCCTCACCATCAACACTTCAGCAGTGGCCGAATTTACCTGCGACATCTGTCTTGCGCCGGTAGCAATAAAGCTGGCAGGGACGCTCGTACTCTCCTATCTCTTTGATGCTGAATCGGATAACGGTGGAAATGAGGAGTACATTCGCCTCGATAGAAACACTGACTCCATCGACATTACGGGAGAAGTTTGCGAAACACTGCTGCTCTCGTTGCCCATGAAGGTAACCTGTACGAATAACCCTGATTGCAAGCTTTACGGCAGCCAGGAAAGCATGGAAAAAAATGAGGAGCCTGAGCCTGGCAACGTAACGCCGTGGCAGGAGTCTCTTGAAAAACTGAAAGACAAGTATCGTTAACTGACTTATAAAAGAGTACCGCTATGGCAAATCCAAAAGCCAAAATGTCGAAATCCCGACGGGATAAAAGACGTGCCCAGTTCAATGCCCGCACCAAGCCGGCCACAACGGTCAACTGCCCTAATTGTGGCGAGCCGACCCTTCCACACCGCGCATGTCGCCATTGCGGCCACTACCGGGGCAGATGTGTTGTCAACAAATTGGCAAAGAGCTGATTCAATAACAAGAACAAGACAAATACCCCATCATGTTGACCATTGTAGTTGACGCCATGGGCGGTGACCACGCTCCCGCCTGTGTGATCGAGGGAGTTGTACAGGCTTTGCAGGAGAGCGGTAACAGGTTTGAAATTGTCCTTATCGGCCAGTCTGAAAAAGTTGAGCCGCTGCTTGCCGCCTGCGATACCAGTGCCCTTAACCTGCGATTTCTGCACGCTCCCGAAGTGGTCACCATGGAAGATATTCCTGCCACTGCCGTTAAGACAAAGCAGAATTCGTCACTTGTCAAGGGGTTGCAGCTCTGCAAGGCAAAAGAGGCTGATGCCTTTGTCAGCGCTGGCAATACCGGGGCACAGATGGCCGCTTCTCTTTTTGTGCTGGGCCGCATTCCAGGGGTCCTTCGCCCCACCATTTACGCCTATTTTCCGCGTCTTGGTGAGGGGTTGACCAATATTGTTGATGTGGGGGCAAATGTTGACTGCAAACCTGAAAATCTTGTCCAGTTTGCCGAAATGCTGACCATCTACCAGCGCTATGGCGCAGGAATAGAGAACCCTCTGGTCGGACTGCTCAATATCGGAGAGGAGGAGGGCAAGGGGACGGAGACGCTCAAGCAGGCCTACTGGCTGCTGAAAGAGGCTGACCAGGCAGGAAAAATAACCTTCCTTGGCAACATTGAGGGCAACGACATTCTGAAAGGAAAGGCCACAATCGTGGTGTGCGACGGCCTTGTAGGCAACACCATCCTGAAATTCGGTGAAAGCATCCCTGAATTTTTGAGCACACTCTTCAAGCGTTCACTGGAAAAACTGGTTCTATCCGGCCAGATGGATTGCGAGATTGCAACGTTAACAACCGGACTCTTCAAAGGGATGTTTGAGCCTTTTGATGTCGAAAAATTTGGAGGGGTTCCCTTCCTCGGCGTTGATGGCATCTCCATTGTCGGTCATGGCCGCTCCTCTTCAAGGGCGATCAAGAACATGATTTACATGGCTGAACACATGATTGAACGGCGGGTCAACGAGCATATTGCGGAAGTCCTGTCAGAAAAATAGTACGTTTCTACCTGTAGCCCTCTGCAAAGCAAGGGGAGAAAATCCCAGACAGCAAAGGCAAATTTTGTATTATTCTGCATGATAATAACTGCATAGAACGCATGAAAGCTGCAATTACGGCAACCGCCAAATATTTACCACCCAATATTCTGAGCAATCATGACCTCGAGCGCATGCTTGAGACCAATGATGAGTGGATTCGTTCAAGAACAGGCATCAGCGAGCGCAGGATACTCAATGACCTGGAAAAACCAACCTCGTACA
>CAIQGA010000039.1 GCA_903871235.1 uncultured Chlorobiaceae bacterium | reverse complement strand
CCGGCGCAGATGATCGTTATAAAAATCCTTCAGGAAATACTTGCGGATCTCCTTGCCAAGCGCAACCTCGATAAACTTCAGGTTCTCTTCGTAATGTTCATCGCCAAAGGTGACACGCAGGAACTTGCGAAACCGTTCGGTGATATCGTCGGTAAACCAGTCGCCATCGAGGACCGGGATGACGTTGTCTGCATCAGGCGGGAAGCTGTCAGTCTTTTCTTGCTGATTACTGATAACTGATAACTGATAACTATCGACCGACAACTGCTTACTAACAATTCGATAATAATCTTCAAGCCCTTCCCCTTGATTTGCAAGTATCAAACCTGATGCGCCCAGACTATACCGACCAAACATGCAGCCCACAGCGTAAGAGATAAACTTCTTCATAGTGTCGGCCAGCAGCAAAGCTTCAAGCTCTTCGGCGTTTTTGTTGTTGCTGTAGCGATAGTGCGGGTTGCAGGTCAGGGTGATTTCATTGAGCGGTACTTCGGGAGTCAGCTCCTCTTGCAAGCCGTAGGCGTTGATGAAGATGCGGTTGTTCTCCTCTTCGAGTCGCTGCATCTCCAGTGTCATTTCTTGCCAGTGGGAACGGAGATTATTGTAGGTTGATTTTAGAATTGATTGGCGATAATCGGTATTGAGCAGCGGGAGGCGGGTGAAGTCCCATGATGTTTCGTATGAGTCCCAGTCCTGAGAAGACAAGCTAATCGCCTTGTTACTAATTGCCTCAACATCTTCCGAAGCATTCTCTATTAGTGGAAGATTCATGATATGCCCAAGTTTAAAATCAAGCGTAGGAGCCAGCATCTTGATTAAATGATTGGTAACACCACTATTCAAAAAGGCTTCGTAATAAAATTGTTTATTAGCTCTTCGTGAAAAACCCATGGGACCTTTTGCATCAAACATAAATCCATAAGGAACATGCCGAACTGCAAATGTAGCACTTGAAATACCAGACCAAGTAAAACCGGTTCTAAAAGCATAATAACCGTTGTAATTATGAGACCTTATCCGACCAGTGGAAATATCTTGAAAAACTCGAAGTTCTTCTCCATCCTTAAACCAATTTACGACATATTCAAAATTTCCTGACCAGCGCCTGAAGTCACCACCTTTTATATAAAAGAAATAACGCTTTCCACTATCTTGAGCCGATTTACTTTCAGATATATTAAATCCAATCTTATCAAATTCGACTTCATGCCAATAACGAAGAAATAAGTCATTGCTTCCCGTCGTAAGTCCTTCCCTTGTATCGATTTGATGTGATAATGAATTGTTCTGTTCAAATATTTTTAATACATCTTTTGATGCCCAATACGCAATCGGACTGCCAGGGATTTTCCTGAAATCGGCGGCTGATGCACGGAAGAATAAGCGTTCGGGCTTTTCTACGGGAAGTATGTGTTCTTCGTTATTCATCTGATTCACTTTCTGATTCTTTGCTTTCATTTTCACATGAGCAATCTGCAGATAGATTGCTTTTAACCTGTTGCCAGTCATCCGTTATTATTTTCCAGTCAACACTTCGCTGACAATCAACTTCCTTACCAAAATCATTTTTACCTTTACCCGTCCAAACCGCCCAAAAATCCGGATCATCTGATTTGGGCCTCTGTTGCTCTGGTATAGAGTTCATTTGAACTAAAATCGGTAATTCAGATGCCCAACCAAGAAGAATGGCATTGCGGGTAGGTAAAGAGGGAAGATCGCGCAGAAGTCCATGCAAATTATCCGGCACCAATTTCTGTACCAGCTCCTGATCGCGGTCGTTACTTATCCTGTGCAGTAAAAAGCTATTGCACTGGGACAATACAGTTGGGGAAAGCTCACTTGGGCGCTGTGAAGAGAGTACCAAGCCTAATCCATATTTGCGACCTTCACGGGCAATTTTCTCAAAAACCTGACAACAGACTGCTGCAGCATCATAATTTTCTGCATCATCCTTATAGCGCTTAATAAATGTGTGGGCTTCTTCCATAACCAGTACCGTCGGCAAGGTTTTTTTCTGGTCATGAAGTTTTCGATATCTCTGTAAAGCCTCAAAAGTAATTCGAGCTATCACGGCAGCAACAAGATGGACCACGTCAGTCGGCACCAAGGAGAGATCAATAACTGTCACTGTACCATTCGATGCAAGATCTTGGCCTATATAGTCATTTAACCAGCCATCTAAGGTGACGCCATCAGTATCGCCAATAATTGTTTTCAATTTTGAATCTGATAACATAGTCCGAATACGCAGTATCATTGTTTCCACATATTCCGAAACATTTAACATATCCGCATTTGCATCAATACTTCGCAATAAAGCATCGCCCGTAAACTCTCTTGGAATATCAGCATCAATAGGCAAAATTTCAACATCAGTCCCACCAAACGCAACATGTGCACGTTTAGCCAAACAAAGCAATTCATCTATTTCTATTTTTGAAAAATCATAATCAGGGTATTTCCCACTTCGATCCGACGTAAACTCATCTATTTTTTCCTTTATGAATTTCAATGCTAAATTCTCTGCTTCAGTAAATAAGTCATCTTCCAATAACCCTTTTTCATTCCACTTTTTAATTTTCTCATTAAAATTTTTATTAAGGGGGAATTTACCCCAAGGCGACCCAGAGTTACGCTCCTGTTGAATGATGTATACAATAGTTCGTAAAAAACGACGCATTTCATTGCTTGGAGCAAGAACGGCTTCAATTTTTCCATCACGTACTGAGCGAAGGGAATGTATCAATGTAGGTTTTTGAGTCTTACTCGTTGCCTGCGTAAAAGCGCTCCATTCATTGGTATTCCAGAACCATAACGGAGCTTGTAACTGCTTGAGAGTACCCGAAGGCTCTACCGCAAATATCCGTGCACTTATCGAATCTTTAAACGCATGAGCATATTCCCCATTCGGATCAAGTATGATAAATCGAGCATTCGGCTTTTTATCTTTTTTACACTGCTTTTGTGCCTCTTCCAGTGACCAGCGAATCAAACCTGCGACTGAACAAGATTTGCCACTGCCGGTATTTCCCAAAACGGCAAGATGCCTGCCAAAAAGACGATCAGGATCGATCTTTACATCAGCATTTCCAGCCAAAGGGCTAATGCCAATTTTTACCCGTCGGTTTCCGCCCGACTCAACAATAGAGCGCAGTTGGTGTTGAGTCGGCAACATTACCGGATCACCTACCGACGGAAAAGCTTCAACACCTCGTCTGAAAACATAACAATCAACATCGTTTTCATCCTTGCCATCATAAAACAATGATCCGAGCGGGTTCAAACACATCTTTCGAAGCGGATATGGCAAATCAATCAATCCAAAGTCCTGCATGCCTTTACGTTTCGGGTACTGGGAACGCTCCACGGTAATCCATTCAACCTGTCCCACCAGATAGCCTTGGTCGCTGGGGATGAGCACATAGCTGTTTATGCGAGGAAACGGTCGAGGTGAACCAGTGTTCAAGGCTACACTATCCGGAGCATCAATATCCAGTAACACTTTAATTTCATCGGGAGATACAAAATCAATGATGCCGATTCTCAACGAGTCTGCATAGGCAAGTGGTGAAAAGCTCATTCGGTACCTTCCTTTCCATCCATTATGTTTGGAATCCCCTTGGGAGAATGACTTGGTAATTGCTCTGAATCATGAATTCCCATGCGTTGTCTCAACAGATCACCCAAACGGAAAGTAGCTTTATCAATAGCGGACTTTGGCAGATAATGATCTGTCAGGCTTTTCAAATCGCCAAGATGATTGCCTATCAGAAGACTGATTTGTGAGGGGCGTCCGATTTTGTTGACTGTATGCTTTATTCGATCGAGGGGATCATCATAAGAAATGATAACCAGATGCGTAGACGGAATAGTAAGCATATCCTCAATAACTCTATTGATATGATCATCACCAAAACTATAACCGTAAGCCACCAAAGTACTGTTCGGACGGCAGGTTGCCGCAGCAAAATCCCTGAAAAGCTCTACATAGGGAAAGTCTGACGTTTCCCTGTCTTTCGCAGAATTCGGATAGATCATCATTTCGTGAGGTGTCGCACCATTTAGACCCGGTGCAAGCAAGTAGGGATCAATACTTTCGCAACCGAATGGCAAGCCTATACGACGAATATTTTTGTCCTTCTCTTGTTTGCCGGTCTGTACCCAATCAATGGAGCCATGCAGTTTTGTATATCGTGAGACACCTTCAAGATAACGTGGTTCTCCGCGAATACCCGGTGGATTGTAGTGCATATCCAGATCCATCCGTGATGATCGAAATACAGGCATCAGATTACCTAAAAAACGGTCAAGCAGGTGCAAGCCTGCCAGTTCAGCTCCAGCCTCAATCAAGCGATCGTAATTGGTGGTAAAAATATTCAGCCGATCACGAGTTCCAAGACGACTGGCGAAACTCATTAAAAAATTAATAAGGGTATTAAAGGCTTTTTCTCTTTCTTTGCCAGTTGCTATCCTGAATTCACTATCAAGAATAGATTCTGCAAATTGTTTAAGTATGCCACTGATCTCCTCACGGAGCTCAGTGGCTTTACTATCTTCTAAAATTTCCAACCCACGCAGCAATTCATTGGCCACCCTAATTTGATCTTCAATGTTTCCCTGCTTACGATTCGCATTGGCTGCTGAATTGTTTGCAGCTTTACGTATTTTATCATTGAAATCAGAAAAAGTTGCAGACCCCATATCAGTAGCTCCTCCGCCTGTAGCTAAACAATGAACAGCATGTGTCAAGCCAGAACCGACCAACAGTGATAAATGTTCTGACTGGAATAATGAGGTTAACCAAGGCTCAACACGCTGACGCAATTCCTTTATTCCAAATTCGTTATCTTTTTTAATCCAGGAACAATCGTGACTTGAATCGCAAAGTTTAAATTTTTCTTTTTCCCCCGTTTCGAAAAAATAAACAGGCTTCTCATCGTCCCTGACTTTGAGTGTATTGCAGTTATCCTTGACTTCTTCTGTCCCGGCTTGCGCATCAGGGATACTGCTTGCAGGACAAACACCTGAATTTTCCTGTTCGGTTTTTTTCATGGTCATGCAGGGTTCTCCCTTTCATCGCGGTCTGTTAATTGTTGCAGATCAAACTCTATTTCCTCTACAGTCGGTAGTGAGCCTTTCAGATTCTCGGGGAGTGACTCCACAAGGATGTATTCACTGACACCCATGGGTTTGAGCATGTCACGCAGGGCGAACTCAACTTCGATGTTGTTTTTATCACGGCAGAGTAGCAGACCGATGGTGGGCTGGTCATCCTCGCGTTTGAGCAATGTATCCACGGCGGAAAGATAGAAGTTGAGTTTTCCGGCAAATTCAGGAATGAACTTCTTGTTTTTTAACTCCACTACGATATAGCATTTAAGCACCACATGGTAGAACAGCAGGTCAATGTAGTAATCGTTATCGCCGATTTCCAGATGG